>CAJULE010000049.1 GCA_910587445.1 uncultured Christensenellaceae bacterium | reverse complement strand
TTCTCCGCTTCGCTCTTCGAGCTTCGGTCGAAATGACAGAGGAAGAGAAGCTTCGATACTACATACGCTTCGTGCAAAGGCGCAGTCGCGCGGCTCTATTCGAAAGGGAAATTGCAAGCAAGACGAACGGCAGGCGACGAGACCGAGGGCGCGTACTAAATCGTACGTAACCGAAGGTCGAGAAGCTCGCAGTCCGTATCGCGGGCATGGGTGCGCTTAATGCAAAGGCGTAGTCGCGCGGCTCTATTCGAAAGGAACATTGCGAGCAAGACGGACAGCCGGCGACGAGACCGAGGGCGCGTACTAAATCGTACGTAACCGAAGGTCGAGAAGCTCGCAGTCCGTATCGCGGGCATGGGTGCGCTTAATGCAAAGGCGTAGTCGCGCGGCTCTATTCGAAAGGGAAATTGCGAGCAAGACGGACGGCAGGCGACGAGACCGAGGGCGCGTACTTTGACGTACGTAACCGAAGGTCGAGAAGCTCGCAGTCCGTATTGCGACGCAAGTGCGCTTTCGAATTAGTTGTTGTCGTCGACAACCTCCGCATTATCCACCACAACATCCTCCTCTGGAGGCTGAGCGGAACCGTTCTCGTAAAGCTTCGTGAAGATACCGTTGGAGAGCTTCTGAAGCGTTTCCACAGCGTCGCGGATCGCATCGACGTCGTCGGTCTTAATGACCTCTTTGACGTTCTTCATTTCCTTTTCGAGCTCGTCTTTTTCGGACGGGCTGACTGCGTTGCCGTTTTCCTTAAGGAACTTTTCGATGGAGAACACGAGCATATCCGCCTGGTTCTTCGTCTCCACTACTTCCTTGCGCTTGTTGTCCTCGTCGGAATAGGTCTCCGCGTCCTTAATAGCTTGCTGTATCTGCGCCTCGGTAAGGTTCGTGGAAGCGGTTATCGTTACGCGCTGTTCCTTGCCCGTCCCCTTATCCTTTGCGGATACGTGAACTATGCCGTTTGCGTCTATGTCGAACGTGACTTCTATTTGAGGAACGCCTCTCGGTGCGGGCGGGATTCCGCCGAGCTCGAAGCGTGCGAGCGTCTTATTGTGAGCGGCTATTTCGCGCTCGCCCTGAAGAACGTGGATATCGACGGAAGGCTGACCGTCGGTCGCCGTCGAGAACACCTGAGACTTCTTCGTAGGGATAGTCGTGTTGCGCGGAATAAGCTTAGTGAATATGCCGCCGACCGTCTCTATACCGAGCGAAAGCGGAGTTACGTCGAGAAGGAGCACGTCCTTGACCTCGCCCGCAAGCACGCCGCCCTGTATTGCCGCGCCGATCGCAACACATTCGTCGGGATTGATACCCTTGAACGGCTCTTTGCCCGAAAGCTTTCTTACCGCGTCCACGACTGCGGGGATACGCGTCGAACCGCCGACGAGTATGACCTTGTCTATGTCGGAAGCGCTGAAGCCCGCGTCGGACATAGCCTGCTGAGTGAGCTTGACCGTCTTATCTATAAGCACTTGCGTGAGCGCGTCGAACTTTGCCTTCGTGAGCTCGTACTCGAGGTGAAGCGGACCTGCCGCGCCCGCCGTGATGAACGGAAGGCTTATGGTCGTCTTCTGCACGCCGGAAAGCTCTATCTTTGCTTTTTCGGCTGCTTCTTTAAGTCTCTGCATAGCCATCTTGTCTTTGGAAAGGTCTATGCCGTTGTCCTTTTTGAACTCGTCGACAAGATAGTCCATGATCTTTTGGTCGAAGTCGTCGCCACCAAGACGGTTATCGCCCGCGGTAGCTATAACTTCGAATACGCCGTCGCCGATTTCGAGAATGGAAATATCGAACGTACCGCCGCCGAGGTCGTA
>CAJULE010000048.1 GCA_910587445.1 uncultured Christensenellaceae bacterium | reverse complement strand
CCGATGACTTAATCGTTAGGTTTGAAACCGATCCCGATTTTCAAATTGCGGTGTCGGTGGATATGCTTGATACGGGAATCGATGTCCCGGCAGTATTGAATTTGGTATTCTTCAAGCCTGTAAAATCTTACATTAAGTTTATGCAAATGATAGGACGGGGAACGCGGTTATGTCCCGATATTTTTGGACCGAACAAGGATAAAACGGAATTTTTGATTTTTGATTGGTGTCATAATTTCGAGTTTTTCTCTGTTCCCGAACATAGACAGCAGAGCGGTAAGGCGGCGGTATCAATTACTCAACGACTATTTGAGCTACGGTTAGACATATTAAAAGAGTTGCAACGTTTTGAATATCAGGCGATTCCTTTCGATAAGGCATACTACGAAAAACTAAAGCCAATGTTGTTCGAGACGGTAAAATCAATTCGCAGCAACAGCTCTCGCATATCAGTGCGGCAAGCGATGGTGTTTCTTGACAAATACTCGGATGAAAATGTGTGGCAGTGTCTTTCGCCAGTCAATATTAAGGAAATAAAGCTACACATTGCGCCGCTTGTCGAAGATACGGAGAAGGATAACCAGTATACAAAAGCATTTGACAGCAAGATGCTTAATATCGAGCTTGATTTTCTTGTAACGAGCGCAATCGGACGGTCAAGCAAAGATGTCGCAGCCGTGCGGCTTATAGCCAAATATCTATTGACTAAGGCTACTATTCCGCAAATAATGGAGAAAGCTCAACAATTAAAGGATGCGGCAAGCGACCAGTTTTGGGCGGATCCGTCGATAGAACGAATCGAAACATTGCGTGAGGAAATTCGTGATTTAATGAAATTTCTCGATGATAGTGAAGTAATCACATACCTCACTACATTTACCGATGAGATTGTTTCGCTTGACGGAACAGCCGCAGGACTTTTTGATATACGAACATATAGAGAAAAGGTCATAGACTATTTAGCAGAGCATAGCGATAAACCTGTCATAAGTAAAATAAAGAATCTCGAACAACTAACATACTCCGATTTAGAAGAATTGGAAAAAATCTTATGGAATGACCTCGGCACAAAGAGTGATTACGCAAAGACAACGCACACTGAAAATCTTGCGGTGTTCGTCCGTAGCTTAGTTGGATTAAGCCAACAAGCCATCAATGAAAAATTCGGACAATACCTAAACGAAAATGTTCTTAATGCTCAGCAGCAAGAGTTTGTAAAAACGATTATAAATTATGTGAATGAAAATGGCGATATAGAGGTTGATGATTTGCTTGAAACATCGCCGTTCGATGATCATGATATCTTGGAACTGTTTGGAGAAAAGATAAAAATACTGAATTTCATCGTAAATACAGTACACGGCGTAGTCCAAGCCGCAGCATAGGTAGGTTCAAATGAAAAAAGAAAAAATTTTAGCCGCACTTATTGCAGTATTTTCTATAATAAGCGTGGCAGTATTGATAATGAGCATAGTCGGATTAAATACCGACAACGATGTGATAATGCTCGTTGGTTTAGTCGCTTTTTGCGTGTTCCTTATTCCAGACGCAGTGGTAATCGTAAAGTACGCAAACTTAAAAGGACAGCAGAAAGAGCAGGCTCGAAACGAATATTTCAAAGAGAAGGGAATCGAGCCCGAAATTATTATAGGCACAAAAGACTATTTCTTTTTCATTGATAAGGCGAGAGGTGTTTTCGGAACGGATACCAACGGCGAACTTTATAATGTGGCGGACATAGTATCCTATCGCAGGCTTTTTTCGACAATAGAAGGCACGACAAAGTATGATAAAATGTCCGTTCGGATTTTTATGAATGGGCAAGAAAAAGCATTGGTTATAGGGCCGAGCTATGTTCGTGCGGATTATGGCTCGTATGAGTATAATCTAAAATTGGCGAACGTGGACAAGATAATAAATGTTCTTGATGAGGTAACGAATACACAATTAAACGATTACTTAAAAGCCAACGACCTATCTCCGACAGAACAATTCATATACGACGGATATGTTTTTGGCTACGATGTCTCAAAGAGAATATTTTATACCCGAAGCGAATATGGATCGTTAGAAAAGCATTCGTTTGACGAGTTAGTGAATTATGACATTGTGCGTGACCATACGACAGTGACTAAACTCGATATTGGCGATGCGATAATAGGAGCGTTGATATCGGGATCAATCGGTGCTGCAATATGGGGAAAGTCGAGTGCCGAGTATTGCAGTGAACTGTCTATCCACATAGTATTAGACGGCGACGATATCGATTTTATTTTGGCGCAACGAGAGAGATTGCCGTTAAATTCTAACGAAGTGCAGGCAAAAGAACGGTTTATTGGAAATGTTGTAAAAGCACTTAAAACCATTGAAAATCGGCAAACCAAATAGTTGGAGATACACTATGGAACAAAACGAAGAAATAAAACAGGATACTCAATATTTGTTTTATCGAGTAGCCGAGGACAGCACTCGGTGGGATAGAATGACCGGGGTCGAACTGAAGAAAAGGATAAAAACCCTTTTGGCGGACGATAAATCGTTTGAGAAAATGGTGGATGTCATTAGTTGCTTGCGATTAGCGCAAGTATTCTACCTGCGCACCAAAAACAAAAAAGAATGCGCCATTCCGTTCATTGTTACACCGCAAGGGGAAATGCTATTGCTTTTCACGGCCAAATCCCAAATCAAAAATGAACAATACAAACAATATGCGGTCGAATCGACTACATATCCCGCGCTTATAAAGAGCCTTTCCGCCGCCATTAACAGCGTTATAATAAATCCCGATACCCAATTCTTACCGTTGTCGGTCGAGGCTGTCAATAGCATGATAGAGATGATGGATACGGTCGAAGATGATTTGGATAGTTCTATGAAAGAAGGATTCGACAAAGAAAGTCTTTCGCCACTTATGTTCGAAAGATTTTTGGGAAGGCGTGTTGAGTGTAAGACCTCAAACGAAACCTATATCGGCGACGCTTTTCGATATGATGTCGTGGACGGCAAGGCGTATTTGGAAGTAGACCGAGAAAATGTATCGAACGTCAAAATATTCTACGATGACGTTTTATCGATAAAGGACATAACCGAATAGAGAAGCTATTCTCTAAAATAAACAGTAATTTAACATGGAGAACGAGAAATATGGAATATGTTAAACTTACACTTGAAAATTTGCAAGTACAGCATACTTGTTACACTATCTCAAATAGACAGGTAGTATTATGAGCGAACACAAATACCCTCGTATCGAAGCGGCAACGGCGAACGAAGATCTCAAAAAAAAGGACGATAAAAAGACGTCGATTATTTTTCTCTCGATAGCGCTTGCTCTCTTTCTTGCGTGCGTCGGCTTTTTGGTGTGGAATATAGTCAGAATGCGCAAAGTCGATACCGACTATGTAAAAGTTCTGGGCAAAGTGGTCGACGTGGAAACAATGGGCACCTCGTCGTCGGCATCCAGCGGGCGCTCGTATTTTTTGGTGATTTCTTATACGTTCGACGGGCAGGAATACAAGTTTATC
>CAJULE010000047.1:302-3789 GCA_910587445.1 uncultured Christensenellaceae bacterium | reverse complement strand
ACTCTTAATTCTGATTTTAATTTATTATGTCCATTTAAACGCTCAAACCCTTCGATCATGCTTTCGAGTATAATGCCCTCGGGTGAATCGGTTATCTGCTCGCAAGCGGATAAGACCTTTACGCCGTTCTTTTTGAGTGTCGCCTTATTGATTGCGCTGTCGTAACGGTTACGCGCGAACCTATCAAGTTTATAGACAAGTACGTAATCGAATTCCTTTTTTGCGCTGTCTTGCAACATCCGTTGAAACTGTTCGCGTTTGTCCGTTTTACCCGAAACCGCTCTGTCGATATATTCGTGTACGATTATATATCCGTTGCGTTCGGCAAATTCGTGGCACACGCGAAGCTGTCCTTCGATGCTTTGCTCGGTTTGCTTTTCACAACTATACCGAGCATAAATTACGGTTCTTTTTTCAGTTATTTCCATAATCGATCTCCATTTGTTTTACTATATCGGGATTGTCGAGTAGATAGTAAGCAAGGCTTTGCGCACAGCTTGCTACAAAGTCGTCGCCGTAATGTAGCTCTCCCGATTTGACTTCGCCCGTCTGCATATCGCAAAAAATGGTGTCGTCTGCGATATTATCCGAATTGGCTAAATACTTTGGGCTACCTGTATATGCACTTAATTTCTTTTTTACATAATCACTTCGTTGTTGAGATTTCACCTCGAATCATTGTTTGCGCTACGGCATACAATGTTCTCTCTGCCGAACGGATATAATGTTCTTTTTCCATATAACTACTATGTTCTCTCATCATTTATAGCGTATTTCCTCCTTATTGGAATTTCTGTGAAATGCCCGACCAATCTGTTCGATCAAGTCGGGCAATCACGATTTATTGATTTTTAAGTATTTCGTAGGCTTTCTTGATAAAGTCCACCTTCGTCATATTGCGTTCACGCAGGAACGCAGTTATTTCTTCAAACAGTTCGCGCGGAATCATTGTCTGAAAATTTCCACTCGCTGCTTGACGTTTTTCTTTATTTTTTGCTTCGTATTTTCGGTTTGCCACTCTCTGCGGCGTATCTTCTTTTCTCGTTACCATATCACACCTCAAAGAGAATAGATTAACTCGTTTCTTATTTCTTCGTCTATAAGCCGTTGCATTTCGCCGATACGCCTTACATCTTCCAAATAACTGCCCGTCCGCTTAAACCGGTCGGTCTTGCTCAACTTTTCATACATAACGTCGTACAGCCGTTCAGCCGCACTGTCTATGCCGTGAAGAAAGGCGGGTATATCTTGTATAGTCCAAAGTGTTCCGTTGTCATCAAGATACTGTTTTGCAAGCGTACCGTACTTTCCATAGACATGATGTATCGGCTTAACATTAGCCTGATAAATTTTGATTTCGTCAACCGTAAGCATTTCGCCGCGGTCAGCCTTTGCCATAACATTCGCAACGTTCATTGAAGCAACCTCCCGAAATATGTATATCGTATATATACGATATACTATTTGAAGCGGTTTGTCAAGGGTTTGGCTGATGTTTTTTTACCGCAACAATAAAAATATGCTTACTACGGTTTGTGCGAGAAGTAGAATAGGCGTCGCCCAAAAGAAGAATTTGCGAAAGCCTCGCTCGTAATAAATTTCATTCTTAACTCCGTCTATTTCTTTACTTACGGACTTTACTTTATTTGTAGTTTCCGCTGTCAGTTCGTCTATCTTGGCTATGGCTCTGTCGGCGGCTTCGTTTATTCTCTTATTGAATTTTAGGCTTGCCTCGTCAGTCGTCTTTGCCGTAGCTATACTTACTTCGGTTTGTATTTGCATCGCTACTTCCGTTATTTGCCGAATCGTCGCTTTCAAGCTCTCCAACAGATTGTTGTTGCTCCGTTGTAAGCCTTTCAGCATTTTCTCGTTGTTCTCGTTCAAATTGTTCTCGAGCCCGACGACGTTCCATTTTACGCTCTTCACTTGCTGCATCAGTTCCTCTATTAGCGCATTCTGCTGCGAAAGTAAGTTGTTGCATTTCTCGTTCGATACAGTCAAGGCTTGCTGCAATAAGGCTTCCCGCACTTCTGCCGTGAGTCCCTTTACTTGTTCGCACAACTCTTGTGCCGGAAGATTGTGCTCGAACGAAACCGCTTCCGCATCCGTTATTGGCTGTGGGCTTTTGCCCGTTATTCTGTTTTCCAAGTTTTCTTAATACCTCGCTTTTTGTATAGTTTGTTCCGAGCTTTGCCCCTCGAATAGGCTTTTGCTTTTGTGGATGAAGATAAGAAAAATCCTTTCCGCTTTTTGTTATCTCAACGCCGTAGCACGTTTTGAGATAGTCTTTGAACTCTTGCTCGTCTTTGGATTTACCGATGGCTTCAACTATAAATTCTCGCAATTCTTCTTTCCATGACACACCGCCGTTCAGCATAATCTTTCTTTCCGCCGCAGTACGACTGTTCTTTCCGCGCTTACGAAAATCCGTTTCGGTGTAGCCGTGTTCTTTGCCTAAACGATTTACCTCGTCTTTCATTGCAACATAATCTTTGGGACTGAATTGCAATTTATTTCCCGTAAGCGGATTTACGGCATTTACGATGATATGACTGTGAACGGTATCGGTATCCGTATGCGTAGCTAAAACGCACTCATAATCTCGGAATAGCCCTTCCGCAACTTCTTCCGCAAACTTATGAGCTTCTTGCGGGCTAAGATTATCCTGCCGCGCACACGACAGTTTGAAATGGTAATACTTGCGCTCGTTAAAGCCTTTTCCTTTCCCGTACATAGCCGCTGTTTGTTCAAACTGCTTGGCATAGTCTTCATCCTCGAAAAGATTTCTTACTGAGACTATTTCCGCTTTCTTCGGGTTTGTTATGTACCCGATAGCCGCTTGCGGTTTTGCTTTTCCCGCACTGCATTTAAGTAGCGGCATTACTCGTTCCACCCATAGCGGCGATCAAACTTTTGTAGATCTCTTTCAGTTTTGATACGCACGAATTAAGTTCGGCTCTCGTATCATTGTCGTAGTACAAATTGCGCACCGCCTGATTGAGATTGTTGCCTTGCCGTTTTAACTCGGTCAAAATTTCACCGACATTCTCTACTACGGTAATAGGCTTGTCCGTAATTGCGCGTATTACAAACTCCGTCATTGTAAGTCCGCTTTGTTTAATTTTCTCATTAATTATTTGCCTTTCCTTATCCGTCGCTCTGAATGTATAAGCGAACGGTCTTGTTCTGTTACCTATAATTCTCCCTCCTCGTTCATTCTGTTTATTGGGGTCTTAGGGTACTCCCTAACGAGGACGTCGACTTGTCGGCGGTATTTGGCAAGCCAAATACGTTCCTCGCTATTACCGACAACCCATACCACTATTTCTTATATTCACTTGTCATTAGCCGTTATTTTAAGGCGAGCGGCTACGCCTTGTCTTTTTGTTCGCTTTTCCTCCTTGCTATTACCGACAACCCATACCACTATTCCTTATATTCACTTGTCATTAGCCGTTATTTTAAGGCGAGCGGCTACGCCTTGTCT
>CAJULE010000047.1:0-202 GCA_910587445.1 uncultured Christensenellaceae bacterium | reverse complement strand
TTTTGTTCGCTTTTCCTCCTTGAAAATTGATTTGTTATATGCTTTGTCCAAGCAATATAAAAGCCCGACCGTTGTACACAGTCGAGCTGTATTCGCGCTCTGTTCGTGCGCGTCCTATTACGCCGATTATTCGGTTATTTATTTGTTTATACGAGGGCAATGCTTTGCAGTCGTTTGAGGTCGGCGAAGAACTGTGCTCGAC
>CAJULE010000046.1 GCA_910587445.1 uncultured Christensenellaceae bacterium | reverse complement strand
TTCGAATGGAGTAAGACCGACTTTCCCACGTTCGACGAGTGGCATGATTATCTCGCAAACGAAGGGTATGTGATAGCTCTCGCCGATTAGGATGAAATGATGAAAATCGAAGAAGATATTGGATGAGTACGATATATCCAAGAGAATGCCAAATTCGACCCGAAGAAAACAGGAAAATGGATGTACCATTTTTCGAATGATGAAGACTCGATCGAATATGCCAAGTCCGTGTGTAAAGAAGCGGTCGAGCGCGGCATCGTGCAAACGGCAAAGCATACAAGATTCGGTTTCATATTCGGACCGCCAACGGGTGTGGCGTGTTTTTACATACACGGCGCTGATGATGCCGCACATCGGCGCGTGATAGCGTATTTTTTGGAAAAGGGGTTAATAAGGAAAACGAAAACCGGGAAACTATACAACATTTCTTTCAAGTATGACGAGCAAACTCGTGAGGGGCAATACGCAAATGACTTTGTTGCCGAGATTAAACTCGATCAATTTTTGAATTTAAGCACGGGAGAGTGGCTAAGGAAATAATGGCGGTATTCATAGAAATTCTATCGCTACTTTGGCAAGGCTTTTGCCAGACGCTGTCTGGCATTTTCGATGCGGTGTACGCACTACTCCCGACAGCAATGCAGCTGAACAAATTGGCAAGTTATTTCACGCCGATGGGAATGGTGGCGTTATATTTAGGTGTGCCGACCGTACTCATCACGATATTGTTCGGGATCATCAAAAGGGCAATGAAAAGAACAAAAGAGAGGTAAAAATGAAAAACATATTGGAAAAGCCTTTTTGCGAAGCACTTATGTACGTTCGTAAAAAGAATAAAGATTGTAGTTCGCGCTCGAAATTAGCGGTTAGAACGCGCATTGAAAGTTGGTATATCGCATCGTTTGAGCGTGGAGAGCGACTGCCGACAAGAAAACAGCTTGCGGCAATATGCAAAGAATTGAATAGTCCGCAATTGAGAGAAGTCGGCGAAAAAGAAATAGAGTATGCGAGAACGCATCCCGATGTCAAAATATGCTACGCCGATAATACGACTTGTTGGAAATGCCACAAACCAATGAAAACCGTGTACGGCTTAATTGATGGGTGTCCCATTCCGCCAGATGCTTTCAGCGATGGGATGATAAAGATATGCGCCGATAAAGGCGTGATTTTGGAAGAAAGGCGGAGCGGCACAACAGGCGAAACGCACTTGGTAAATGTGTGCGAACATTGCGGCGCATTCTTGGGCGAATTTTATTTGCACGATTTATGGTACGGCGAAACCGAAACTATACAAGTGGAAGATGTATCCGATTTTATTCCCGATAAGGAAGAGATAGACGAAGATAGTAAGAGTTAAAAGAATTTTGACGCAGAGCATAGTATTCCATTGAAAAAAAGGTCGAAATATGTTACAATGATAAAGAAATTAAAAAAGAGGGCTGTCATATGCAAAATTACGAAATCAATAAATACAGTGTCGGCACGATTCTAAACTATGTTAAAAACAAAGACATAGCCATACCCGAAATACAACGCCCGTTTGTTTGGAAAAACAAACAGGTACGCGACTTGATTGATTCGCTTTATCGCGGATTCCCCGTCGGGTACTTGATAATAAGTCAAAATCCGTCGGTTAAACTCAAAGACGGAACGCTGTCCAAAGGGAAGAAAGTTCTCATCGACGGACAGCAGCGTGTAACGGCACTGATGACATCGCTGCTCGGATTGAAAGTTTTGGATAGCAGTTATAAGGAAAAGACAGTCAAAATAGCGTTTAATCCATTCGCTGCCGATGATGAAGATTGCTTCGAGGTGCAAGACAGCTCGCACTTGAAAAGCAAAAAATGGATAGAGGATATTTCCATATTCTTTGACACGCAATTCGATATGTTTGGCTTTATGCAAAAGTATTGCGAGGATAATCCCGAAATAACGCAAAAGCAAATGTACGAAATAGTGCAACGGGTAAAAAGCATTGAGAACAGGGATATAGGCGTAATCGAATTGGCGTCCGATCTCGACACCGATATTGTAACCAACGTGTTTATAAGAATCAATTCGCAAGGGACTACGTTGAGCCAAGCGGACTTTGCTATGTCCAAGATAGCTGCCGATGAAAAATTCGGCGGCAATATGTTGCGCAAAGCGATAGATTATTTTTGCCATCTTGCCACGGAGCCGAGCTTTTATCATACGCTCGAAACAAGCGATAAAGAATTTATGGATTCGCAGTTCGGTAAGAAAGTGGCGTGGCTCAAAGACGACAATTCGGACATATACGATCCGTCCTACGAAGATATGCTGCGCGTGTCGTTCATACATATGTTTTCGAGAGGCAAGTTGAAGGATTTGGTCAGTTTACTTTCGGGCAGAGATTTTGAAACCAAGGACTATAAGGAAGAGATCGCCGAGGATTCTTTCAACAAGCTCACCGAAGGCATATTGCATTTTATGCACGAATATTATTTCGAGCAATTCGTTTTGGCGATAAAGAGCGCGGGTTTCATAAGTTCCAAACTGATAACATCGCAAAGCGCGCTCGATTTTGCTTATGTCGTTTATTTAAAACTTATGCTTACGGGCGAGGTTGATAAAACGCAAATCAAACACTACGTTGCCAAATGGTTTGTGATGTCGGTGCTGACGGGGCGTTATTCGGGGTCTGCCGAAACGGTTATGGATAGAGATATTCGCAATATCAACGCAAAGGGTGTGGTGGTGTGTTTGAAAGAAATCGAAGCCGCCGAACTTTCTAATGCTTTTTGGAAGGTCGGACTTGTGCAACGCTTGGATACTTCGTCGGCTAACAGCCCGGCACTCATGGCGTATTTCGCGGCACAGATTGTGAGTGGAGATAAAGGTCTATTCTCGCCGACTTCGACGGTTGCGAATTTGTTTGGCGCAAGCGACGTGCATCATATTTACCCGAAAGCATACTTACGGAAAATCAATGCCTTGGACAATAAGACAATTTATAACCAAGTTGCCAACTATACATATCTCGATACCCCGGTCAATATTGCCGTGGGGGACGATGCTCCGAATAAATACTTTAAAGAGGCGTTTGAGTCGGCACGGACAAGCGGAACGGTGTTCGGCGTACCAATGACCGAAAAGGAATTGACGCAAAATCTCAAAGATAATTGTATTCCGTCTGAAATTATCGATTGGGATTATGACAATTATCTAACGGATTTCTTACCCAGACGTAGAGAATTGATGGCGGCGAAGATAGCCGACTATTACTCAAAATTATAAATATATTGGCGAGGCGAAACAATGATCACTGGCGAATTAAAAAATAAGGTTGATACTATTTGGGGAACGCTGTGGACAGCGGGAATAACGAGCCCTATAACGGTATTAGAGCAAATTACATATTTGATGTTTATGAAATTGTTGGACGATAACCAACTCAAAAGAGAGGCTAATGCGAATGCATTAGGAGTAACATTAAAGAAAAAGGTGTTTGGCGATGGGGATTGCGTTATAAGCGAAGAGCCGCGAATTATTGTTGCGTATAAAAATCTTCGATGGAATATATTTCATCACTTTGAGCCGAACGAAATGTATACAACAGTTTCGCAATATGTCTTTCCGTTTATTAAATCAATCAACACAGGAAAGGATACCGCATTCAGTCGTTTTATGAAGGACGCGGTGTTTCTTATTCCCACGGCAAAAGTGTTGGCAAAAGTTGTTGATGATATGGATAATATGGATATGAACAACAAGGACATAATGGGCGATGTCTATGAATACTTATTGGGAAAGATAGCATCGGCAGGAGAGCTTGGACAGTTCCGCACACCGCGCCATATTATTCGAATGATGGTGCGACTTATGAAACCTACGTTTGCCGACAAGATACTCGATCCTGCAATGGGAAGTGCAGGCTTTATTGCCGAGTGTGCGAACTATATTCAAGAGAACTTTGAGAAAGAGCTACTGAAAAAAGAAAATGCCGAACATTAC
>CAJULE010000045.1 GCA_910587445.1 uncultured Christensenellaceae bacterium | reverse complement strand
AAAAATTCTTTGAAAAAGTTTCGGTTTTGGACGCGTTTTCGCTGGGCTCTTTCGATTGTTTACGGTATTCTTTGGTTACAAAATTAAACCAAGGGCAACCGCCCGAAAGGAGAACACGCAATGAAAACACAAACCTTCGGAATCGAAATCGAACTCACAGGCATCACCAGATGCCAAGCCGCAAACATCATAGCAAGCTACTATGGTACAAGCAAGACGCACGTCGGCGGCTCATACGACACTTACGAAGCTACCGACCGACAAGGACGCAGATGGAAAGCGATGCGCGATGCGAGCATACACACGGAAAAGAAAGACGGCACATACGCAGGGGATGCCTACAGCTGCGAAATCGTAACGCCAGTATGCAAATACGAAGACATCGCGGACATACAGGAAGTCGTAAGGCAACTGCGGCACAAAGGCGCGATAGCAAACGAAAGCTGCGGAATACACGTCCACGTCGGCGCGGAGCAACACACGGCAAAAAGCCTACGCAATCTCGTAAACATAATGACGAGCAAAGAAGACCTACTCTTCAAGGCACTCGGCGTAACCGAATCGAGAGCGACGAGATGGTGTAAGAAGAACGAAGAGAGATTCGTACAAAGGATAAACGCAAGCAAGCCGCAAACGACCGCCGCCATCGAAAGATTATGGTACGACGGACCGAGCCGCAGCTACTCGCACTACGATGGGAGCCGCTACCGCGCACTCAACCTACACAGCCTATGGCAAGGCAAGGGCATCGAGTTCCGATGCTTCAACGGCACGACGCACGCAGGGCAAATTAAAACCTACATACAATTATGCCTCGCAATATGCCATCAAGCACTCACGCAAAACGGTGCAAGCGCAAGGCGGACGGCAAGCACAAACGAAAAGTACACCTTCCGCACGTGGCTACTGCGACTCGGAATGATAGGCGACGAGTTCGAAACGGCGAGAATGTTCCTGCTCAAAAACTTCGAGGGCGATACGGGATACAGGAACGGCAGACCGATGACGGTGGCGGCATAAGCCGCCGCCACCATACCTAAAAAAATCGAAATAGGAGAAACGATTATGGCAAACAAATTATATATAGCATACGGCAGCAACTTAAACCTCGCGCAAATGGCGCACAGGTGTCCGAACGCCAAGGTGGTCGGCAAGGGAATACTGAAAGACTATCAACTGACGTTCCGACACGTCGCAACAATAGAGCCCGAAAAGGGTGCGGAAACACCTGTCGGCGTGTGGGAAATAACGCCCGCTTGTGAGAGAGCCTTGGACATCTACGAGGGATATCCGCGAATGTACCGCAAGGAAACCGTCGATGTCGAAATGATGGACGGTACGACAAAGCAAGCAATGGTGTACATTATGAACGACGGGGAGCCGTCGCTGCCGAACGAATACTACTACGGCACGATCCGAAGAGGGTATGCGGATGTCGGGCTCGACGAAAAGTACCTTTATACCGCACTCGCCGATACCGTTCGGCGAATGCAAAAATAAATCAAATCAATATGCGTGTTCGGGAAAGAGCGTTTCGGCGCTCTTTTTCATTTCTTAACGGAGGTGGCAATGGCATACAACAAACAACTCGCCGACCGTGCCGTTGCGTTTATAAACTCCTTAAAGCACACGAAAGGCACTTGGCACGGCGTACCGTTCAAACTGTTGCCGTGGCAGAATAAAATTATTTGCGACGTGTTCGGCACGGTAAAGGATAACGGATACAGACAATACAATACCGCTTATATCGAAATTCCGAAAAAGCAGGGCAAGAGCGAGATCGCGGCGGCGGTCGCTCTTTATCTTTTGGCGGGCGACGGAGAGTGGGGTGCGGAAGTGTACGGATGCGCCGCCGACCGACAGCAGGCAAGCATCGTGTTCGATGTGGCTTGCAATATGGTCGAGCAATGCCCGGCACTCAAAAAGCGCATCAAACCCGTTATGAGCCAAAAACGGCTCGTGTACCAACCGCTCAACGCATTCTATCAGGTGCTGTCGGCAGAGTCGTACACCAAGCACGGACTCAACGTCCACGGCGTGGTGTTCGACGAACTACACGCGCAGCCGAGTCGCGCACTCTACGATGTTATGACGCACGGATCGGGCGATGCGCGGAAACAGCCGCTGTTCTTCCTTATAACAACAGCGGGAACGGATCGCAACTCGATATGTTGGGAAATACACCAAAAAGCAAAGGACATACTCGAAGGGCGCAAGCACGACCGTTCGTTTTATCCCGTTATATTCGGGGCGGCGGATGATGACGATTGGGGCGATGAGAAGGTATGGTACAAAGCCAATCCGTCGCTCGGCATCACCGTGGACGTGGAAAAACTCCGCATCGCATACGAATCGGCGAAAGAAAATCCCGCCGAGGAAAACCTATTTCGACAACTGCGACTCAACCAATGGGTAAAGCAATCGGTGCGATGGATGCCGATGGACGCTTGGGATAAGTGTGCCGCCGCCGTGGATGCCGAGGCACTTGCCGGGCGAGATTGTTACGGCGGACTCGACCTATCGAGTAGCACCGACGTGACGGCGTTCGTGCTTGTGTTTCCGCCACTGAACGAAGAAGACAAGTACAAAGTCTTGCCGTACTTTTGGATACCCGAAGACACGATAGAACTGCGTGTGCGCCGCGACCACGTTCCGTATGACGTGTGGAAAGCCAAGGGGCAAGTGATAACCACCGAAGGCAACGTGATCCACTACGGCTACATCGAAAACTTTATAGAGGAACTCGGCAAAAAGTACCACATAAAAGAGATAGCGTTCGATAGATGGGGAGCGGTGCAAATGACGCAAAACCTCGAAGGTATGGGATTCACGGTAGTGCCGTTCGGACAGGGATTCAAAGATATGAGCCCGCCGACAAAAGAATTGATGAAACTCGTACTCGAACAAAAGATAGCGCACGGCGGCAACGTGCCGCTTCGGTGGATGATGGACAACGTGTTCGTGCGCACCGATCCTGCCGGGAATATAAAGATGGATAAGGAAAAGTCAACCGAAAGGATAGACGGAGCGGTCGCACTTGTTATGGCATTGGACCGTGCGATTCGCAATCAAGAGACGGCGGACAGCGTGTACAACGACCGTGGAATCATCGTGATTTAACGAAAAAAATCTTTGAAAAAGTTTCGTGTTTTGGGCGTTTTTCGCTGGGCTCTTTCGTTGTTTTACGGTATTGTTTGGTTACAAAATCAAGCAAGGGTAAGCCTGCCCGAAGGAGTAAAAATGGCTACGGAAAAGAAAGTACAAGCAACACTTAAGAGCGCAATCGGATTCTATATCGGCGATGTATGCTATGCGATGTCCGACGAAGACTACGACGGCGAATGGCACAAAGATGATTATAGCGACTTCGAAGGCGCACACGAACTGCGCGGACACAAATTCGCCATAGGCGGTACGGCATACGGAGACGGCGAATACGAAGACCAGTTCGGACATCGCTACGGCGTCGATTCGGGAACGATAGGCATTCTGCCGTATGAACTCTGCGAAAAGAAAAACCCTTATGAACTCGACAAGCTCGGACGATTCGTAAGAGCGACGACCGCGACATTCACAGCCGAGGACGGCGAGTTCGACATAGAGCTAAGCACAAAACAAAGCTACCACATCAGCACGAATGACTGTGAAGACGACGAGGATGAAGAAGACTACTACGAAAAAGAATACGAGGGCGACTATGACGAGGAGTCCGATGAAGACGATGAAGACTACGATTAAACGGTAAAATCCGCGACCGCTCCGAAAGGGGCGGTTATCATTTTGAAAAGGAGAGCGTAATGCAAATCGAAAAGAAAAAAGTTGACGACCTAAAAGCCGCCGCCTATAATCCGCGCAAAGACCTGCAACCGGGCGACGCAGAATACGAAAAACTCAAGCGGAGCATTTTGGAGTTCGGCTATGTCGAGCCCGTCATTTGGAATAAGCGCACAGGCATAGTGGTGGGTGGACACCAACGGCTCAAAGTGATGAAAGACCTCGGCTACACCGAAGTCGACTGCGTTATTGTAGACCTCGACGAGAGCAAAGAAAAGGCGCTCAATATCGCGCTCAATAAAATCAGCGGCGAATGGAACAATGACCTCCTTGCCGACCTTTTGCGCGACTTGGACGGGAGCGGCTATGACATAACGCTGACAGGTTTCGACCTCGCCGAAGCGCAAGAATTATTCGGCAGCGGCTCAATGGAAAACGTCCACGAAGACGATTTTGACGCGGAGTCGGCGTTAAGCGAAACCGCCGATTGTAAGACCGTTTCGGGCGATTTGTGGCACTTGGGAGAGCATAGGCTACTGTGCGGCGATTGTACGCAAATCGAGGACGTGCGGCGCGTTTTGGACGGCAAGGCGGCGGACGTGATGGTTACCGATCCGCCGTATAATGTTGATTACGGCTCGGCGATTGTTGGAAAGAATAAGTCCAAAACACGCGATAACAGCAACATAGCAAACGATAACCTCTCCGATGACGAGTTCTATCAGTTCCTGTTGGCGTTTTACAAGGCGGCGGAAAGCGGACTGAAAAAGGGTGCGCCCGTTTATGTGTTCCACAGCACAAAGGAAACGGTCAACTTTACTAAAGCGATGGTAGACGCAGGATTTAAGTATGCGCAAACGCTCGTGTGGTACAAAAACCACTTTACGCTCGGAAGGCAAGACTATCAGTGGATACATGAGCCTATACTCTACGGATGGAAGGAAGGCGCAGGGCATTACTTTGTGGACGACCGAACGCAACCGACCGTATACGAGGATTTGCGGCTTGCTGTGAAAAAGATGGGCAAAGCCGAGCTCGTTGAACTGTTGGAGAAAATGCTCGAAAAGCCGACGACCGTTGTTAAAGACAATAAGCCGAGCAAGTCCCCCGATCATCCGACGATGAAGCCGATAACGCTATGTGCGAAACTCATCTTCAACAGCAGCCACGAAGGGGATACGGTGTTCGAGCCGTTTTGCGGCAGCGGAAGTACACTCATTGCCGCCGCCCAGCTCGACCGCAAATGTTGCGCCATAGAATTGGAGCCGCGTTACTGCGATGTTATTGTTCGGCGATTCAAAGAGCAGTATCCCGATGCCGAGATAAAACACATCCGCGACAGTGTGGAAATCTTCGATTAAACCCCTCGAATTCGAGTACATTAGACGTAAAATTCTTTGAAGAAGTTTGAGTTTTGGGCGGTGTTTCGCTGGGCTCTTTCGCGCGAGCACGGTATACTTTGGTTACAAAATTAAGCAAGGGCAACCGCCCGAAGGAGTCAAAAATGGAAACCAAAATAACCAAAGCAACGGAGAGAAAACTCGTCAAGATCGCGCAACAGGAAATCCCCGCACTCGAAAGCCGAGCCGACCTCGAACAGCAAATGAGTGACAGCCTCGACTTTATCGACGGCATCGCGGTATGGTCTATCAAAGCAGCGCTCATAGCCGCATACGAACTCGGACGGGCGGCGGACAAGGAGGGGAAATAAAATGGAAAAGCAAGAACGCACGGCAATCGAGAAAAGGCTGTTCCGCACTCTTAAGAATTATTCGCACGGCTATCACAGCAATGCGACCGAGAAAGAAAAAGAAGCCTACGATGCGAAGGTTGAGCAACTCAAAGCAAGGATACTCGATGACGTGGAACACGCTCCCGAAATCATCGCCGAAGAGTTCGCGGCGCATCAAGCCAAGATGTATCGAGCGCAAATGAGCGGAGAGTACGCAACGCTCAAATGCAACGCCGAATGGAAAGCAATAGACAACGTATGTATGGCACTCATCGACAGCAAGCCATTCAAAGAATAAAAAGCATAGCAAAATATCGAAAACCGAAACAGTCCGACCGGGCGGTTTTATCATTTCAAAAACGGAGGGATTATGGGATTATTCGGTCGAAGTCGGGATGCGCCAAAAAAGGAAAAGCGCAACGCACCGAGCAAAGAAATGCAGGAATTTATTCGCGGCGTGGACGTGGATATGGGCGGCGGCTCGGCGAGCGGTGTGCGCGTGGACGAACTCCGCGCTATGCAAACAAGTGCGGTGTACGCTTGCGTAAAGATACTTGCGGAAACGGTGGCGAGTCTGCCGTTGCACTTATACAAAAAAGGGAAAAACGGTAAGAACGAAACGGCGGAGCAACATCCGCTTTTTTCGTGTTTGTACGAATCGCCGAATGAAGAGATGACGAGCTTCGAGTTCCGCGAAACGATGATGACATCGCTGTTGTTGTGGGGCAACGCTTATGCGCGAAAGATACGCAAGAACGGACACGTCACCGAACTGTGGTACTTAAAGCCGAATCTAATGACGGTCGAGCGCGACAGCCAAACGGGAAGGATAAAGTACACATACTCCGACGATATAAAGAATCAAACATTCGTATATTCGCCCGATCAGGTGTTCCACGTCAAAGGTTTGTCTATCGACGGGGTACTCGGACTGAGCCCTATTGCGCAAGCACGTGAGGCTGTCGGACTGTCGCTCGCCACCGAGCAGTACGGCGCAAAGTTCTTTGGTAACGGAGCGCGACCGGGCGGTGTTCTCGAACATCCCGGCATTCTGAAAGACCCAGAGAAACTGCGAGAGTCGTGGAACAAGGTGTATCAGGGGACGCGGAACAGCCATAAGGTGGCGGTACTCGAAGAAGGGATGAAATACCACACGATAGGCATTGCGCCCGAAGACGCACAGTTTCTCGAAACGCGCAAGTACCAAGTCAACGAAATATGCCGCATCTTCCGTGTTCCGCCGCACCTTGTCGGCGATTTGGATAGAGCCACGTTCAGCAACATAGAACATCAATCCATAGAGTTCGTTCAGCACACGGTACGTCCGTGGCTTGTACGGTGGGAACAAAGCATAAGCCGCCAACTCCTCGACGAGAAAGAGCGGCTTTTGTATTTTGCAAAGTTCAATGTGGACGGACTGTTGCGCGGCGATTACAAGTCGAGAATGGAAGGCTATGCGGTAGGGCGGCAAAACGGATGGCTGTCCATAAATGATATTCGCCGCTTGGAAGATATGCCGCTCGTGCCTGCCGAAAAAGGCGGCGATGAGTATCTTGTCAACGGCAACATGATAACCGCCAATCAACCGAG
>CAJULE010000044.1 GCA_910587445.1 uncultured Christensenellaceae bacterium | reverse complement strand
GTCGAGCACAGTTCTTCGCCGACCTCAAACGACTGCAAAGCATTGCCCTCGTATATCTCGTACAATCGCTCGTAAAAGCGCAAGATTTTGGCACAGGCGTTCGGAACGCTCCACTTGGCTATTGTGAGCCGCACCGATGTTATGTCGTCGATTCTCGGCTCTAATACTCGCTCCATTTCCGTATTGCCTTCTATCGTTTCCGTTCTTACGACTTTGCCGTTTCGCTTGTACTCCACAGCAAAGTCCACGGGATATTGGTTTAGTTTGCTATCCCCTATGACTTTCCAATAAATGATAGGTCGGTTAGTAAATTTTAGTTCGATGAACGGCTTGTCGGCGAACACACCATCCGCGTCCGAGAGTTTTCCGCTCCACCAACCGCACAGCACCGAGTCGTCCATCATTTGGAACGTACCGTCCATTGTCGCGTTTCCATCCATAGTGCAAGCCTTGACGGTCGGCTCACTCGGTAAGTGGTATACCTCTTTCGGATGGCTTATTTCCGAATTGCCGCTCTCCTCGGTCGTTATATCGCGGCTCAGTTCTTCGTCGGCATAGATAATTTCCACCCTACCGAACACCTTGCGCGGATTATCCGAGTACCCCATAGGCTACCTCTCTTGGAAAGACACCGACACGCTTTTCCACATTATCCTGCCGCGCGCCCAATCGTAATGCGGCATATACGTTATGCCGTCCGAGCGAGCCGCTATTGTGACAAGTTCGCCTGTGGCGTTATCGTGAAAGGTCAATTCGGTGAATGCGCCGCCGCCTGTTTCCTTTTGCAATGTCATCATATCCTCGGCGGACAGATACTCCCAATTCGCGTCCACTTTTCTTTTTGTGCCGATTATGTCCACGACGAGTGTTCCGTCCGCCGTGCGCTCCGATTTATCCAACACTTCGGGCGATACGGTTATTTCTTTCGGCGGCTTTATCGCCTTGCCGTTGATTAAAAGAAAATCCAAGTTATCCCTCCTGTAATGTTACACCGTTGCGCTTATATTCCTTTGTGAGCTTCGGCATTATGAGCCGAGCAAAAGTTTGACCGTCGATTTGCAACACGACATCGCCGCCTTCGCCGCCGCCCGGCATTCCGTTCATTGCCGCCATTCCTTGCAGTAAGCCATTCAACAGATCGCCGTTAGGACTGCTCCCCGTTCCGACTGCCGCTTGATTGGGCGATGTTGCGAGATTGAGCGTTTGCGCTACTTGCATTGCCGCACGTTGTATCATCGGAAGATCCGCATACATGCCTTGCGCCATCATATCCATTAGGTTGGGTATCCACTCGTCGGCGGTATGACCCGGTCCTTTCTTTGTCGGCGAGCCGAATCCGAGGAAGTCCGCGATTGCGTGACCTACATCTTTGACGCCGTCCACCACCCAATTCCACGCACTCTCTATGCCGTCGGCAATATTGCTTATTAAGTTCTTCCCCCAATTGAATGCGTCCTTGAATAGGTTTTTGAAAAAATCGCCGATGCTTGAAAACAGCCCCGTAATCTTATCCCATATCCATCCGCAAACCGAGCAAATGCCGTCCCAAATGTTCGTGAAAAAGCCGCTTATGCCTTCCCATACTTTCTTGAAAATGCTGCCGATTGTATCGCCGCAACTGCCGAAGAAACTGACCAATCCTTCCCCGAATCCCTTGATAAACTCCCAAATACCGAGGAAGATGTTCTTTATTCCCGACCAAATATTGCTTGCAAAACTTTGCATATATTCCCACGCCGATGACCAATCGCCGCGCAGTACCGCGCATACGATCTTTATAATGTCGAGAATGGCGTTGACAACGTCGATAACCGCTTCGAGAAACGGTCCGAGTGCGTCGATAATGCCTGCGAGAACGCTCGACACCACGCCATACAACGTCATCACGATTCCGCCGATGAGTTCAAACACGGGCTTTAAGGTTTCGTATAATTGGACGATGGTATCCCAAAGCGAGGCAAAAAGCGTTTTGAGTTTTTCCCATATAGGTTTAACGTACCCGAAAAATTTCGCAAGCGCGTTCCCTATGTTCGTATACGCCGCCTTTATGCACGTCCAAATCGCCGTGAATATTTTCTTGACCGTCGCCCAAATCTTTTCGCCGTTTTTCTCCCAAAATCTTTGTATGGATTTGACCGCATCTATGACTATGTCTTTAACGACGCCCCATACCTTTTTGGCGATACTCCATACTTTCTTGAACACCGTACTCACGACCGTCCAAATCGCTTGTAAGGCTTTCACAACGGCGGATATAACCTTTTCGCCGTTCTTTTCCCACCACGCCTTTATGCTCTCGACCGCCGAAAGAATAACCGACTTTATCCGCTCCCAAATCTTTGTCACGGCGTTACGGAATCCTTCGTTGGTTTTCCATAAGTATGTTATAACGCCGACAACCGCCGCGATTATGCCTATGACGAGCCCGACCTTGCTGAACAGCATCGATCCGACTTTTATAATCGTCCCCACGCTGCCGATGAGTTTGCCAACCACGAGAAGGAGCGGACCGATTGCCGCCGCCAATAATGCGATAGTCACGATGTTCTTTTTCGTTCCCATCGACAATCCCATCATTTTTGCGGTCAGCGGCGAGATATACTTTTGTATGAAGTTTCGAATAATGGGTATAAGCACATCGCCGAACGAAATGGCTATTTCCTCTACTTCCGATTTTAGGATTTTCATTTGCCCTTGCAACGTATTGAGCTGAACATCCGCCATTTCGGTCGCTTTGTTCGTTCCCGTGATGGACGCAGTCATATCTCGAACGGCATCGCCGCCCGCCGACAAGAGCGCAAGCATACCGGGACCTGCTCTCGCCCCGAACACCTTCATTGCCTGCGATGTATTCATCCCCGCTTTACCCAAGCGGTCAATAATCGTCGCAAGATCGTTTGTCGCGGGATTGACATCTTCAAACGACAACCCCAATTCCTCGAACACGCCGAGTGCGGCAGTTGACGGATTCATAAGCGAGACAAGCGATTGCCGCAGTGCCGTGCCTGCCGTCGAGCCGTCATAGCCTGCGTTGTACAATACCGATAATGCGCCCGTCGTTTCCTCTATGGAATAACCGAGGCTGTTTGCCACAGGCCCGACGTACCCCATTGAGTTCGAGAGTTTTTCCATATTCGCCATCGAGTTGCCGATTGCCGACGCGAACACGTTGGTCACGCGCTCGGCTTGATTGGCTTCAAGTCCGAACTGATTGAGTGTGGCTATAACCGTATCGGTCGTAAATGCGAGATCGCTCTGCGTTGCCGAGGCAAGGTTTAGCGTCGCTTGTATGGAGTCCGCCATTTGGTCGACTTTGTATCCTGCGGATGCCATATAATAGAGTGCGTCCGCCGCATCGCTTGCCGAGAATACGGTTTTACTGCCCATCTCTCTCGCAAGTGCGGTCATACGCGCAAGTTCTTCGCCCGTCGCGCCTGCTACCGATGCGGCATTCGCCATAGATTGCTCGAACTTTTGCGAGACGTTAACCGCCGCCGTACCGAGTGCCACGAGCGGAGCGGTTATGCTCGCGGTCAGTTTCGTGCCTGCTTTCGTGAATCCCGCCGACACTTTTTGAATTGATTTTTGTGCCGACTGCAAGCCTTTGGAAAGCGAGGAAATATCCGCCGCTATCTTGACCACAAGGTTTCTTATAACTGCCAATTCCCCACCTCCTTATTAGTTTTGGCGCACGAAAAAAGCAAGCACCTTTCGATACTTGCTTTTAACGATTGATTTTTGTTACTAATTAATTCTTAGCGGTATAAAAGGTATTTCTGCCTTTCTCATGGCGCTCTATTTCACCGCTTTCAGTCAGTTGTTTCAGTATGTTTTCTATCGTCGCTTTGCTTAAGGTCGGACACAATTCCATTAAATCCCTCTTGGTAAATTTGCCGATAATTTGTCCTATGGCTGTTTTCACGATTTCGGTATTGCTCTTCTTTTCGCTTACAATATCTATGCGCTTCTCGAATTCTCTGTAAGCCGACAACACAATCCCAAGCAGATACTTTATGAACGGTATTGGATTGTTATTGTTTTCGTGCCAACCTGTACTGCTGTCTTGTAATGCATCGTAATACAAAGATTTGTTCTTTTCTATCTTGCTCTCGATGCTTATATATTTGCCCACAACATAACCGCTTTTATACAGCAACAATGTGGTGAGCAACCGACTCATGCGTCCGTTTCCGTCGTTAAACGGATGGATGCATAAGAAATCGGTTATGAACACGGGAATAAGCAATAGCGGATCTATTGCAGAGCTGTCGATTGCGCGATTATAGCTCTCGCAAATGCTATCCACGGCTTCGGGAGTTTCGAATGGAGCGAGCGGCGTAAACCGTACAAACGAACTACCATCCTCTCTTTGTTCGGATATATAGTTCTGCGTATTCTTAAACCGTCCGCCTATCGCCTTTTCGGAATAACTGTATAAATCTCTATGCAGTTGTAAAATGTACGAAGCGCGAATCGGAATATACTCAAAATTTTCGTGAATGGTATTCAGCACATCACGGTATCCGAGTATCTCTTTTTCGTCGCGTGTTCGCGGTGTAGTTTTTTCCAAGCACAGTTGTTTTATCCGAGCATTGGTTGTCACAATGCCCTCGATTTTATTTGATGACTCCGTGCTTTGAATCTTTGCAATCTCCACGAGTCGGTCGAGTTCAACAGGCTTACGCTTTAGGTATAACTCCTGTCGCCCCTTATACTCATGTATTTGGGCAATAAGTCCGAGCGTTTCGCTATCCCATTGCATTTCGGCAAGTTTAGTATAATCTAATGTACGCATTTGCCTATCTCCTTGTTTATTCGCCTAATTATAGCGCATTTTAGGCGAATAGTCAAGTGTTTAGGCGCATTATTTAAATTGTAATACCTTTTTCCGCCGCCATTGCCTTGAGTATGGCGTCGCTTTTGCTGACTTTCTTTTTCGGCTTTTTCCGTGCATCGCGCAAAACCTTGGCAAGCGTCGGCAATCGCTTTTGTCGGGCGAACGCCTCGACGTGCCAAGACAGACACAGCATATTCTCATATTCGTCTTGGTCGCGCTTTTGTTTTTGCTTGGCAAGCAACGTCAGTTCATACGGCGTATACTCGCCCACGAAAAGCGGATCGAGTCCGAATTGCACGACTGCACGGTCCAATATTGCCGAAAGGTCAAAAGCGGCGGTTAGGTTTCCCCCGTGCCGCCACCCTCCGCCTTCGTCGTACCGAATGCCTCGGTCAGCGCATCGCCTATCTTTTCGGCTATTGTGTTGAGGTCGGTGTACTCGTCGATTAAATCGCCGACCTTTTCGATAGTCAGCGACTTGTCTTCGTGGCAAAGTCCTGCGTACACGATGGCGAGCAGGTCTTTTATGCCGACGTTGCCGAGGTCGAGCGACATCAGCGTTTTGCCCGTGATGTCTTCGATCTTGGCGAGCGCATTCATTCCGTAGCGCAATGTGCGCGGTTTATCCAGTGTTATGGTGATTCCCTTTTTCATATCGCCTCCTATTCGCCGAGTTCGAACGACAGTGCGCCCGTCCCCGTGCATTCGATGCTGATGGACACAACGTCATCGACCGGGTCTTCTATGGAAAGACTGTTGATGTACGCCTCGCCCGTGTAGTAGTTCTTTTCGTCCACGAACAGTTTGACCGTTACGGTCGCGCCGCTCAAAAACGCCTCTTGCAATGCTGCTTGCCCTTTTTCGTCCACGGGCACTTCGTAATCGCCTTCGCTCGACGCCGACCACTCTTTGAGACCCGTGATATAGTTCTTCCAATCGTCGCCGAGCGAGGTCGTTTCGAGCGTGTCGAGCGAAAGTTCGAGCGACCAATTCTTGATGCCGACCACCTTTTGGTCGCTTTCCGTGCCTATGACGACTTTGCCGTTTTTGCCTGCTACCGCCATATTTACCTCCTTATTTTTCGTTGAAATGTATCTCGAATTCGATGCTTGACATGTATTCCTCGGTATCGAATTTGAGCGCCGTGTTTCCGTTATACTCGTAGTCGGATTTGATGAACACGGCTTGAATGTTCAGTCCGCACATATCCCCTTTGTAATCTTGCAATGCTTTCTTTATGAGCCGCGAGAGTTCGCGCGTTTTCTTGTATGTCGTATCGTGGCTTACAAACTGCACCGTTTGCCGCACATAGCCTGTATCGCCTTGCAATGCGCTGTCGTAGTTGGCAAGCACTGGCGCGTACACGATTGCCGGGAGCGGCGCGGACTGTGGCAAGATTATTGGATATATCCTGTCCTTGACGCGAGCCGTAATTTCTTTTCTCGAACACAGATACTCATAAACCGCTTGGCAAATATCTTTCATATCTTGCGCCCTACCGCTCTCGACAGTTCCGCCGTGATAGCATCGTTGATTTTATTTTGGTTTTCATCCACGGCGTTGCGCATAAACGGATTGGCGGGACGACCGCGACTGCCGAGTTCGACGTGTGTACCGTACTTGAGCGATTTGTCGTAATCCACCTGTACGGTGGCTTTTATTTTGGTCGACTTACCTTCGGTCAGGTGCAAGCTTTGTTTGAGTGCGCCCGAATCGACGGGACAGTTGCGCTTGGCGTCATCGAGTGCGATTTTACCGCCCGCCTTCGCCGCCGCCATCAGCACACTCGCCGCCGCATCCTCCATTGCTTTTAGGTCTTTTACAAGCGCATTCGCGCCCTCTACCGTCGTCTTGACTTTGCGTTGCTTTGCGCTGTAACTCATCGTTTACCTTCTCCTTGCAGTTGAGTATTGTCTTTTCGTGCGCCGTGTCCGCGTCTATCTCGCCGATGATTTCATACAGCTTTTCGCCGTATCGGATGCGGTGCATAACGGTCAGCCACGGCAAGTACCGCATCGTTATTGTCGTTACCGATTCCGCCGTGACTTGCTGCGTAAACATTTGCTCCGTGCCGTTTACGGTCACGATGTTTGCCCACACTTTTTGGACCGCCATCCACTCGCCCTCTTCTCCGCCGAACGCATCGCGCCGTTTTTTAAATTCGAGTATCGACACTCGTCGGTTGAGTTTTCCTATTCGCATCAGAACGCTCCCTTGCGGTATGCAAACAGCATTCGTCGGATCATATCGAGCGTGTCCGTAACGGACACACCCGATTTATCCTTCGATACTTGCCGTTCTTCGTACAGCGTCGCGGTTACGATGAGCATTGCTTGGAGTATCGGCTCTGGTATTCGGTCGAAGTCCGCAAGCGGTCTTCGCAATACGTCTTCGACCAATACCTTTGCCGTTACGATAAGCGAGGAAATGAGCGCGTCTTCGGTATCGTCGTCCACACGGAGGAATTCCTTTGTTTCCTGTAAACTTATCACGCGCCCACCGCCTTTACGCTATGCACCGCGTTTGTCGAGCGTAACAAACGGCGAAACCGTGGCTTTGCCTTTGTACGGCGCAAGCGGTTTGTTCCAAATAGGCTTGCCGTCCACGCGATAAATAAAGCGAAACACGTTCTCGTCGTACAGGAAGCGGACGTGGATGGAACTTGCCGCTTTCACGCCGCCCTTGTCGATGAGAAGGTACTGCCCGATGTCCGCGAGCACGATATCTCCGACTTCGCCCGGCGCATTGCACTGTTCGAGCGGCACGACAGGTCTGCCGAATATCGTGGCGTAAGGCTTTTCGGAAATGCCGCCTGCCGGGATATACACGGGTTTATCTCCGAGTTTGAGCGTGTACAGGTACGGCTCGATCTCTTGGTTGATATACCACACTGCGCTCGACCGCGATTTCGACCACAGCCGATTCCACATCTTGACGATATTTTCTACCGTCACGACGGCGGACTGGTCTTTCTCTTTTTCGACTTTTACAAGCGCACCGCTTTTGAGAATGCCGAGCGGCTGTCCTTCGCCGCTGCCGTCCAGAATGGCGTCGTCGATCTTGAATCCGAACTCTTCGGCAAATGCTTGGCGAATGACCGATTCGAGTGCCGCCGCATCCTGCAACAGCTCATCGGTTGCGTAACACAACCCCGTGAGCTTTTTCAGCGACAAATCGAGTTGACGGAACTTCGGCTTGCTGCCCGTATGCTCGTCCGCTTCGGACTCCCAGAACGCTTGAACGCCGCCCCAACGGCTGCCGTTTCCGCGACTATCTTCGTCCACGGCGTTGATTTTGAGTCCGTTCGCATTGGTCGAAATGGGGATTTTCTTCGCCTTGCTTGCGAGAATGCCCGTCTCGTAGGTGCGTTTGAGCAGTTCGGTCACAAAGTCCTGCTGAACGAGAAATCCGCCGTCCGAGGGCGTGGTTTCGTTGAGCCCGCTTGCCGCTCTGGTGGAAAGGCGCTCATCGGTCACACCGCCCGGCATCGCCGCGCGGTACGCCGCAAGAAGTTGTTCGCCGAACGTGGCAAACCGTTTCTCTTCGCCGCTCTTATTCGGCGTCGGCTTGACTTCGGGTTTTTCCGCCGCCCTGTCTTCGGGCTCGATGGCAAACATTTTTTCTGCTCTTGCGATGCTCTCGTCCCACGCGCGGATTTCCGATTCGTATTTGTCGATTTCCTTTTGTTCGTCGTCGGTCAAAAAGCGGTCTTCGGCGTCCGCTTTGTTGAGTACCGCCATTGCTTTGAGCCGCGCATCCTCGCGCTTTGCCTTCATTTCGAGAATTTTCTTGATGTTCATTTATTGGTTAACCTCCGATTAAATATTTTTGAATTTGGTTTTCAGGTTTTCGAGCTTTGCTTGTTCTTTGGCTCTTTTGGCGGCGAGTTCCGCCGCCTTTTCCGTTTCTTCCGCTTTGCTGCGCTGTTCGGCTTTGTACCCGTCGTATTCCTGCATAGCGCGAACACCGACGTCGGTTTCCGTGTATGCCGGGAACGTGACGGGACTCACATCGAACAGTTGCACCTTGCGAATTTCGCGCACGTCCATTCCGT
>CAJULE010000043.1 GCA_910587445.1 uncultured Christensenellaceae bacterium | reverse complement strand
ACTATCGTTTCAATATCTTTTCTCTCTATACATTATGCAGTTGTCAATGTGCAAACTATCCGCGACAGTCGGTCGCTTGAGCCGCCCCGAGAGGGACAGCTTGATTAGTATAGCACTCTTTAACGGACAAGTCAAGCATTTTTATAAAATTTTTTAAAAAATTTTTGTCTTTTACGCCTAATTTTGCCTTTTTCGCCGCAAAACACGAAATTACGCCGACAAGTTTTCATGGGAGCGGGAGAAAAACCATTCTTCGGAGTTGACGAAAAACATATAATATGGTATAATTATACCGATAGTCCATCGGCGGAAAGGGACATTTCCCGGCCGAAAGCGTCATCGGACAGGCGTCACACAAAGGGAGGCGGATTACTATATGGTTCTCAAATATCTCGGTACGGCAGCGGCGGAAGGTATGCCGGCAGTGTTTTGCAACTGCGAGCTGTGCACGAATACGCGCAAATACGGCGGAAAGAACGTCCGCACGCGAAGCCAGATCCTCATAGACAAAAGTACTCTCATAGACTTTCCCATGGACAGCTATCTGCACGCTTTGCGCTACGGCATAGATCTGTCTGCGATTTCCGACGTCTTTATAACGCACGCGCATATGGACCACTGCTATCCGCAGGACTTTATCATGCGCTGTCCTCCGTACGCTCACAACATGACGCTTGAAAAAGTAAACGTCTACGGAGACGAAGCCGTCGTCGAAAAGTTCAAGACGCACACGGCGGACGAAATCAAACCCGCCGCACTCGAAAGCATAGGTCTGAATATCCTCTCGCCTTACGACGTCGTCGATACGGCAAACGGCATGAGAGTGACTGCTCTCCCCGCCTGCCATACGGTGGGAGAAAACTGCCTTTTATATGCGGCGCAAAGAGACGGCAAGACCGCTCTTATAATGAACGATACTGGAATCCTCGACGAAAGCGTATACAGGCGAATGAAGGACATGGGCATGAAGTTCGACCTCGTGAGTTTCGATTGCACCTACGGCGCACACGGACACGGCAAAGGTCGGCACATGGGACTTCCGGACAATGTCGGAGAACGCGACAAGATGAAGGCTTTCGGGCTTGTCGACGACGGAACGAAATACATTATCACGCACTTTTCGCACAATAACGGGCTCTTGCACGACGACATAGCCGCCATTGCCGAAAAGTTCGGCATGACCGCCGCCTACGACGGCATGGAAGTCGAAATTTGACAGTAAATTATATAAGCCGCAATAATCAAACGCGCTCCGAAAGATAAGACCCGGGGCACGTTTGTATTTATTATATTAAGAAAAAATTACTTGTATAAGTGGAGACGACGCGACTTCTTTTTATCGAATAAAGCCGGCACACCTCGCGGTTCGGACATCCGAACTCTAATGCTTGCCGTTTATATAGTCCTTGAATTCCTTTAGGATTATATCGACTAGCTCGGCGCGTGAACATTCGACCATGACGCGCACCTTGGGCTCGGTACCCGAATAGCGAGCTATTATTCTGCCGATACCGCGAAGCTGCTCGGTGTATTTCTCGACAAGCTCCACAAAGCCTTTGTCGTAAATAATGGACGGCGGAGCGAACTCGGCGATCGCCTTTTGGGGGCACAAATCGAGTTTTGTGACTTTTTCGAGCTTATTCCCGCCCTTGTGAAGGGTCTTTAGGAAAGTAAGCGCGCTCATTATCCCGTCGCCCGTAGTAGCCGCGGGATAGATGATGTAATGCCCGCTCTGCTCGCCGCCGAGATTGTAGTGTTTACGGAACATCATTTCGCATATAAACTTGTCGCCGACAGCCGTTCTGAGCAGTCTCAAGCCGTCTTCCTCGAGCTTTTTTTCGAGCGCGAGGTTGCTAAGCACGGTACCGACGACCACTTTGCCCTCGAGTTTCATGCCGCGCGACATATTGTAAAGAACGGTATCGCCGTCGAGAATCTCGCCGTCATACACCACGGCAAGTCTGTCCGCGTCGCCGTCAAACGAAAAACCCACTCTGCAATCCGTGCCCTTCATGCTGTTGCGCACATACTCGGGATGAAGCGCGCCACAACCCGCGTTTATCTTTTCGCCGCGAAGAGAGCAGTTGTCGACCTCTACGTCGCAGTTAAGGCGGGAGAATATCTCGCGCGCAACGCTGCCGGAAGCTCCGTAACCGCAATCGAGCCAGACCTTCACTCCCTTGAAGTCGTGATCGACGCAGCCGACCACGTAGTCTATATATTCCTTTCTTCCGTCGTCGAAGCGGCTCACCTTGCCTTTTACGTCGGCGATTTGCGGCATATTGTCGATGTAGTATTCTATGCCGCCCTCCTGCTCCTCGCTTAGCTTTACGCCGAAGCCGTCGAATATCTTTATGCCGTTATACTCGGGCGGATTATGCGAAGCGGAAATCATTATTCCGCACACAGCCTTATGCGCGATCGTTATGTGCGCTACGGCCGGCGTGGGCAGCACTCCGAGGAGCACGGCGTTCACACCGCCTTCCGTAAGTCCTCTTACGAGCGCGTTTTCGATGTCCGGTCCGGATACTCGCGTATCCCTGCCGATATAGCAGTCGCCGCAGCCGAAAAACGCCGCCACCGCTCTGCCCGTCTTATACGAAAGCTCTACGTCGAGATTGTCGCCGTACTTGCCTCTTATGCCGTCGGTTCCGAAATATTTACCCATGATGACCCTCCGATTGTCTCTACGTATATTATTTTATACGTTTTTACACTTTTATGTCAAGCAATATGTTCAATTTCGACATTCCGATTGACAAAAAGAATTTCATATATTAAAATATAAGAGGCATAATATATAAAAGTCGAGAATCCCAAAAGAGAGGTACGGTAAGAAGTGGATCAAGTCGCCGAAACTATATTCGAGTTCCTGCTGAAAATATTCGTTTTTCCCGAGCTCGTCGTAGTCATAATATCCATCATCCCCATAGTGGAAGCGCGACTTGCGATCCCCATAGGAATTCGGTACGGAATCCACCCCGTTTCGTCGTGGCTTCTCGCCTTCGCGGGCTCGGCGGCTATAGTGCCGCTGTTGCTTTTGGTGCTCATACCGTTTATAAAATGGCTTTCCAAAACGAAGATATTCCGAAAAATAGGCGAAACAATTTACGAAAAGTTCGAGAAGAAATCCGAAAGCGTGGAAAAAAACGCTTCCGATTTTAAAAAGATGCTCGGGGTATTCCTGTTTGTCGCCATTCCCCTTCCGCTTACCGGGGTCTGGACGGGCAGCGCCATAGCTTCCATAGTCGGGCTGAAGCTTCCCAAAGCCACCCTTGCCGTCGTACTCGGAAATCTTGTCGCAAGCGGAATAATTACTCTCCTGAGTTTCTTCCTGTCGGCATACATCGATTGGATAATACTTGCGCTTACCGTGATAGCCGTAATAGTAGTCGCGGCGCTCATAATCAAGATAGCATTACACAAATCAAAACCCGCCGCGGAAACGGTCGTTTCCGAAAGCGCGGACGAAAGTAAAGATAAGGAGCAATAACCATGTGCGGAATAATCGGCTATGCGGGCAATAAACAAGCCGCCCCTCTTCTTCTCGAGGGTCTTACCAACCTCGAATACCGCGGATACGACTCGAGCGGCGTCGCCGTTTTGAACAGCGGCGACATATCCATGAAAAAAGCCAAGGGGCGGCTCAAAAATCTGTTCGAACTCACGGACGGAGGCAAAAGCCTGATCGGCACGACGGGCATAGGACATACCCGTTGGGCGACGCACGGCGAACCGAACGACATAAACTCCCACCCGCACCTTTCGGGCTCGGGTCAATTCGCCGTCGTACACAACGGCATAATAGAAAACTATCTCGAAATACGGGAGTTTCTCATGCAAAAAGGGTACGTCTTTCGTTCGCAGACCGATACGGAAACCGTCGTACAGCTTCTCGATTACTACTATAACGGAAACATCTTCGAAGCAATAGAAAAGACGATCAACAAACTTACGGGCTCGTATGCGCTCGGCATACTTTCTGTTCACGAAAACGGAAAGTTTTATGCCGTAAGAAAGGATTCTCCGCTCGTCATAGGGCTCGGAGAAGGCGAAAACTTTATTGCTTCCGACATACCTGCCGTCTTAAAGCACACTCGCCGCTTTATTCTCCCCGAAGATAAAGACGTAGTGGTAGTCACTTCTTCGTCTGTGGAAATTTACGACGCCAACCGCGAACGCGTATCACGCGAGCCGTACACCGTCGATTGGGACATCGAAGCGGCGGCAAAGGACGGCTATCCCCATTATATGCTCAAAGAAATATTCGAGCAGCCCAAGGCGCTCGAGCAGACAATGGGCACGCGGCTTTTCGGAGACGCGGTGCGGCTCGAAGGAGAAAAATACGCAAAAGGCGACCCCGATCCGAATCTCAAGGCAAAGGACGGCTTTCGGCTCACCGACGGCGATCTCGAAAATCTGAATAAAATATTCATTATAGCGTGCGGAAGCTCGTACCACGCGGGCATGATAGGAAAGTATTTTATCGAAAGCAACTGCCGTATTCCCGTGGAAATAGATCTTGCAAGCGAGTTCAGATACCGCCGCCCCATTCTCGACAAACATTCGCTCACGATCGTCATAAGCCAGAGCGGCGAAACGGCGGACACCATTGCCGCACTTCGCGAAGCAAAGAGACTCGGCTCGCGCACTCTCGGGATAGTGAACGTAATAGGCAGCACCATAGCGCGCGAAGCAGACGACGTGCTCTACACTTTTGCCGGACCCGAAATGGCGGTCGCGACGACAAAGGGCTATACGACTCAGGTCACGGTTCTCCAACTGCTCGGACTTTACATTGCCGAAAGAAAAGGCACGATCGCCGCCGAAAAGAACGCGCGCTATCTCGCCGAGATAGCTTCCCTTCCCGATATAATCCGCGGAATACTCGGCAATCTCACTCAATTGCAACAACTTGCCGCCGAATATTTCGGAGGAGACAAGGCGTTCTTTATAGGACGCGGAATGGACTATGCTCTTTCTCTCGAGGGCGCACTTAAACTCAAAGAAATATCTTATGTTCACGCCGAATGCTATGCCGCAGGCGAACTCAAGCACGGCACGATTTCGCTCATAGAGGAGAACTCACTCGTCATTGCCTGCGCCACGGGAAGCGAGCTTTTCGATAAGACGCTGTCCAACGTAAAGGAAGTAGTCTCGCGCGGAGCGACCGTGATAGCGCTCGTAACCAAAAACAGTTCGGGCATGGACAAGGAAGCAAAACACGTCATAACTCTTCCCTCCCTCTCCGACGAAACGGTTCCCTGCGCCGCCGCCGTCGTCTTGCAGCTGTTCTCGTACTACGTCGCGGCACAGCGCGGGTGCGACATCGACAAACCGAGAAATCTCGCAAAAGCCGTAACCGTGGAATAAAGACTTTTGAAAAAAGGCTTTGCGAAAACCCTTAGGCGAGGGACACGTTCGACTGTGTCCACCCCCTCCTAAGAACCACCCCTCGCAACGACTTAAGGTTGCCGCCTTAAGAATTCGCTTTTAACGGTTGTAAATATTATATACACGGGTTTTCTGTTTTTCAATAATTTCTCCTGCTTATTCGGATTTTTTAGCTTACTTTTTTCTCAAAAAAAAGTAAGGAAGGAATACAACATGAAAGAAAAAATCGTCGTTATACTCGGCGACGGCATGGCGGACTTGCCCGACGAAAACGGAAACACGCCGATGTCGCTCGCACGCAAACCCTATGCAGACGCGCTTGCCGAGACCTCGGAAATAGGGCTTTGCCGCACCGTTCCCGAAGGCATGAAACCCGGCTCGGACACCGCAAATCTCTCGGTGATCGGATACGACCCCGCGGAGTGCTACACCGGTCGCTCCCCTCTCGAAGCCGTGAGCATGGGCATATCTTTAAGCGATACGGACGTCACATTCCGCGCCAATCTCGTGACACTCGAAGGCGGCAGAATGGTCGATTACTCGGCAGGCGAAATATCCACAGCCGAAGCAAAAGAACTCATAGAATACGTTGCCGAGCGCCTTGATTTCGACGGTTTCGAACTGTATCCCGGCGTAAGCTATCGTCACTGCCTCGTGCGCCGAAACCACATTAAAAGCGGCTGTACGCTCACTCCGCCCCACGACATCACGGGCAAAGAATACGCGCCGTTTTTGCCGAGCGGCGGAGACGAAAAGACGCTTCGCGGCATCATGAAGCGTTCCGAAGAGCTCCTGAAAGATCACCCCGTAAACCTTGCGCGGCGTGAGCGAAGAGCGCGAGAAGCGACCTCCCTGTGGCTTTGGGGCGAAGGGACGAAGCCGGCGCTCGAAAACTTCGAAAAAAAATACGGACTTTGCGGAACAATGATCTCCGCCGTCGACCTTCTGAAGGGCATCGCCCTTTGCGCGGGAATGCGCTCGGTGGATGTAGAAGGCGCTACGGGCACGCTCGAAACAAACTTCGACGGCAAGGCTCGGGCGGCAATAGAGGCGCTCGAAAGCGGCTCGGATTATGTGTACGTCCACCTCGAAGCTCCCGACGAGTGCGGACATCAGGGCGACAGAAGCGGCAAAACGAGAGCGATCGAGCTTATCGACGAAAAGATTATAGCTCCGATAGACAGATATCTCAAGAGCACGGGCGCACGCTATCGCCTCGCATTTCTTCCGGATCACCCCACCCCTACTTCTACGCGCACGCATTCGGGCGACCCCGTACCGTACATGATTTACGACAGCGAGGAAAGGAAGCCGGGAGCAAAAAAATTCGATGAATTCTCCGCGAAGAAAAGCGGAAACTTCATCGAAAAGGGCTGTATGCTCACAAAAAAGCTCTGTTTCGAAAAATAATATTTACTACCATAAAACTGCGGACTTGTGCCGCAGTTTTTCGTTAAGTATTGAACAAGTCGAGCCGCACAGCGCCGACTCACGCTTGGTCGAATAGCGGAATGTTTTGCGGCTTAGCCGTAAAACATGACCTTTGTGAATTTTGCAACGGTGAGCGTAGCGGAGTCGAAAAATTCGGATAGGCTCGCAGAGCAAAGCGAACGAGCCGAAAAACTCCAAGCCACGAGCCGTGTAGGCGAGTCCTTATTAAGTTCGACTGAGTCGGGTTAAGCAAGCGAGCACAAAGTGCGAAGCGTAGCGCCGACTCACGCTTGGTCGAAACTAATTTTCGCAGTCGACGCAACTTCGTGCAAGCGCGTCTATGTCGCCCGCACCGAGAAACAGCACTATGTCCCCCTTGCACACTCTGCGTCTCAAATAGGACAGCGCGCCGCAAAACGTATCGAGATAGACGGCTCGGACGTTTTTCTGTTGAAGGGCAAGGACTATGTTATGCGACGTTACGCCTTCGAGCGGAGATTCGCGAGCAGGGAAAATGGGCAGCAGCGCAACCTCGTCCGCATTGCCGAGCGCTCGGACAAAATCGCCCTCGAGACTTTGCGTGCGCGTAAAGGTATGCGGCTGAAACAGAGCGTACACCTTCCCTTGCGTACATTTGGCGGCATTGAGAAGCGTCGCCCTGATCTCGCGCGGATGATGGGCGTAGTCCGAGACCACGGTTGCTCCGCAGAGAGACCCGACGCGCTCGAACCGCCGCTTGACGCCTCTGAACGAACGGAGATTTTCCGCGGCTTCTCTTGCCGGCACGCCCCCGAGCACAGCCGCCGACACTGCGCAGAGCGCATTATACACATTGTGGAACCCTGGTTGCGGGCAGTGAACCCTGCACGCAGCGGAGCCGCCTATTTTCAGATCGAACGAGTAGGCGTTGCCCTCCTCGACTTTGAGATTTTCACCGCGAAAATACGCAAGTCCGTTGAGTCCGAACGTATACTTTTGCCCGCCGTTATTGAGATACATACTGCCTCTGTCGTCGCTGTTTACGAGAATGACGGCACAGCGCGACACAAACTCCGCGTATGCCGAGCGAATGTCGTCGAAATCGCGGTAATAATCGGTATGGTCGAGATCTACATTCAGCACGGCGCCGATATCGGGTTTAAGCCTTAAAAATGCGCGACGGTACTCGCAAGCTTCGGTTATAAAACAGTCTCTTGCGCGGGCTTTACATTCGCCGTTCAGCGGATTCATATCGCCGCCTATATGTACGGTGGGCATATACGATCGCATTGCCGCCGCAGTCATGCCCGTAGCCGTGGTCTTGCCGTGTGCGCCGGCAATCGCGACGACGCTCGAATATGTGGCGGCAAGCTGTCCCAAAAGCTCTGCCCGCTCTATCGTCGGGATTCCGAGACGCCGAGCTTCCTTGAGCTCCACGTTGTCCTCGCCCACCGCGCAGGTATACACCACGAGATCCGCGCCGTGCACTTTTTCGGCGGCGTGACCTTCGAGTGAGCTGTCCGAGCCCGTGACGGTGTTGCGTCTGTCCTTTTCGAGCTGCATGAGCTCGCGCATACTGACGCCGTTGCAACCTACAAAATGAATCTTCATGCCTATTATATATGATAGGCGGCATGATTTCGTGAACTTTTAAGCCATCGTAACAAGCCGCCGTATTAAGATTTCATTGCGAGCCGTCGGACGAATCTCGAATCCGTGATAAGTAAAATTTTTGCGCTACAAACTCTTTATACGGAAAAATAGGCTGTATAATGCCATACAGCCTTATTTTCTTTCGAGACTTGCCTAAAACAATTTTTTAAGCGGGGTTACTCTTCCGTGTCTCCTTGGGTCTCGGTTGCCGTAAGGGCTTCGTCCTGTGCCTTTCGGAAAGCTTCGAGCACTGCCGTTTTGATTAACTCTCTTGTCTGAGAATTCAGCGGATGTACGATATCCTTGTATCCGCCATCGGGGGTTTTTTTGCTGGGCATAGATATAAAGTAGTTGTCTGTACCCTCGATAACCTTAACGTCGTGAACCACGAAGCAGTCGTCAATGGTGATAGAAGCCACGGCTTTCAGCTTCAGCTCGTCCTTTTTTACGAGCTTTACGCGTACGTCGGTAATGTTCATCACGCACCACCACCTTTAAGTTTATCGTAAGTATATTATACAATATAATTTGTTTATTTGCAATACATTTTTCGCATTTCCTTGAGCAAAATCGCGGAAAAATCGAAAAATACGCAAAAAATTTACTTCTGTCGCCGTTTTTAAACCCGTTTCATGCAGGATATGTCCGTCAACTGTACAGGGTAAAGTCGCCGTGACAATCGCAGATCCCGCTCGTCTCGGCGCACACCTTGCAATAATCGCGACCGCAATCACTGCACCTATACGCCTCTTCGGGCTTTATTTCCTTTCCGCACCTTGCACATTTCATACCCAAAGTTTTCCCAACGAAGAAGAAATGTATACGAAAATATAAAACGACTTTTTCAAAAAAGCCGCACAAAATGCTATGGACCCCAAAAGTTGGACAGATAAATAGTTAAATTACTTGTGAATGAG
>CAJULE010000042.1:8665-9998 GCA_910587445.1 uncultured Christensenellaceae bacterium | reverse complement strand
CGTTTGAGTGTAGACGACGCGGTAGAGGGCGACAGCAACAGTATCAAGAACCAAAAACTAATGCTCGGCAAGTATGCCGAAGAACATCGGTTTAAGAACGTTCGTTACTATGTGGACGACGGTTACAGCGGCACGAACTTTAATCGTCCCGACTTCCAAAAGATGATTGAGGACATAGAGGACGGCGAAATATCTACGGTAATTGTCAAAGATATGTCGAGATTCGGGCGCGACCACATAATGGTAGGTTACTATACGCAGTATGTGTTCCCCGAAGCGGACGTGCGGTTTATAGCTATCTACGACCAAGTGGACAGCACAAGCGGTATAGAGGACGATATAACGCCGTTCAAGAATATTCTTAACGAGATGTACGCAAAAGATTGTAGCCGCAAGATAAAAGCGGTGCTCAAAGCGAAGGGAAGCAATGGCAAGCATTTGTCGTCCAGACCGCCGTATGGTTACATACGCGATCCCGAAAACAAGGATAGGTGGATAATCGACGAAGAAGCGGCAAAGGTAGTAAGAGAAGCGTTTAACTTATGTATGCAAGGTTACGGTCCGTCGCAAATCACGCGGATATTCAACGAAAGAGGTTATACCACGCCGACGGTAAAGAAAGACATCAAGTGGGACTATACGGGCGGGTACGAGCTTTGGAGTAGAGCGACGGTATGTAACATCTTGCAAACAGTGGAATATCTCGGACATACGGTAAACTTCAAATACTACAAGAAATCGTACAAGTCGAAAAAGTATTATGCAAACGATAAGGACGATTGGGTAATCTTCGAGAACACGCAAGAGCCGATAATCGACCAAGCGACGTTCGATACCGTTCAAAAGCTACGGGAGAGCAAACGCAGACCGAGCGATATGGGCGAGCCGAGCGCATTGTCGGGAATGGTCTACTGCGCCGACTGCGGCAAGAAAATGTATCTTGTAAGAAGCGTTTGTAAGCGGCATATAAATCATCTTTGCTGTTCGTCGTACAAAAAGGCTAAACTTGCAACTTGCACATACCACCGTATATCGGTGGACGCACTAACCGAAATGATACTCGATGATTTGCGATATACGGTACGCTTCGCCAAAGAGCACAAGCAAAAGTTTTTGGAAACGCTCGAACAAAAAGCGGAAACGGCAACGAGGAAAGAACTGTCGGCAAATCTGAAAGAGGTGGAAGAATCCGAAAAGAGAATTAAATCGCTCGATAAGATAATTCAAACGCTTTTTGAAAACAAGGTCGAAGGCACAATCTCGGAAGAACGGTTTTTGAAAATGAGCGAGAGTTACGAGCAAGAACAACGGCAGTTAAACGAGCGGGTACGGA
>CAJULE010000042.1:8033-8655 GCA_910587445.1 uncultured Christensenellaceae bacterium | reverse complement strand
ATTTTAAAATCGTCCGTGGACAAGGCAAAAGCGCAAAGCAATAACGCGCAACTGTTTATGGCGCAGGTGAACAAGTACAGTGATTTTACGGAATTGATGCCGGAAATCTTACGGGCTTTCATTGACAAAGTTTACGTCCACGAGAAAGAAAAGGTAGACGGCGTTACCCGTCAGACAATCGAAATCGTGTACAACTTCATAGGCTCGGTAGAATTGCCGACATTAGACTGATAACTTAATATTTCTTCTCAAACGAATGCGTGGTAGTTCCCTATGGCTACTACGCATTTATATTCAAGCTGTCCGCTCCCGATATGAAAGATGTACTCGATGTGTATAGGGCAGGCGACAGTTTTAACGACGAGGAACAGCGAATGATTATCTCGGCGGTTACGGGACAGGCGTTCTTTGTAGGCTCAACCGAGCTTCGCGCTTGTGTTCGCATACAAGCGGGAAACTACGCAAGGGAGCTATTCAGCGAAGAAAAGAAAGAGGAGGAATAAATGAAAGTAAAGACAAAAGGCTTCTTGACGGGCGCGATATTTATTGTGCTTATGGCATTGCTTGCGATTCTTATCTTATTTGTGCCGAAAGGTGAAACTACGGCAAGTGCGGCAACTGC
>CAJULE010000042.1:0-8023 GCA_910587445.1 uncultured Christensenellaceae bacterium | reverse complement strand
CAGTGGTAACGGCAACGACAAGTTTGGGTAACACGCACGAAAATGTAAGCATGTCGTTTTCGTTATCTTCGAGCGCATCGGGTAAGGCGGTTTTGAACAATAAGGATTTTATAAACGCTTCAACCGTAACGTTTACGGGTTCGCAATCGAAATATACGCTGACGATATACGACGAATATTCGAGCGCCGTTACTACGGGTAAAGGAAGTGTTACGGCTACATTGTCTGACGGTCTATATCGCGTTATAATGACATACTCGTATTCAAGCGGCGGAGGATATACGCAATGGCATTGGGGTTTCTCGCTGTACTGTTATTTTACGGTAGATACCGATGCACCGACAATAACGGGCGCGAGTCTGTCGCAGACGGGTATGCTTACGAATGATCCGTTTACGGTAATGTCGAACGATGGTTCAAGCGGCGTGAAGAATATCTTTATGAGAACGCCTAACGATAATGTGTTTCGTCCCGTGAACGATACATATAAAACGGTAGGCAGAGGAAACGCCAACGGCAGATATACATTTTATGCTACGGATATAGCCGGAAATAAATCGTCGTATTATTATGTGAATTTTGACGATACTGTACCGATGGTATCGTGTGAAAACGCCGAGTTCGGAACAAATACGAACGGCGAGTTTACCGTTACCGCGAGCGACAATTCGGGCAATGTAAAACTGTACCACAAAAAAGACAATGCCGTATGGGAAACAAGCGGCGCGAGTTATACGGTAAAAGATACAGCGGAAGAGGGTATATATTATTTTTATGCCGTAGACGATTATGGCAACGCAACAAGCGAAATGTGGGTAACGGTCGGAGCGGAATTAAGCGGCGAGTTTGTAAAATCCGATACCGACAACAGCGTGTACTTTACTTGGGACAGAGCGTCTTGGACGGCAACGCTCGACGACAAGCCGTACACAAAAGGGGCGTGGATTAGAACGGAAGGCGAACATACTATTAAACTTTCGTCCAATACCAAAAGTGCGGTTTACCCTTATAAAATAGACCACTACTATGTTCAGACGATGGAAAAGCCTACTTGTACAAGCGGCGGTTATTTGCAGTATGATTGCGTTCAATGCGGAAACAAATATACCGATTATTCCATAGAGGAAACGGGACATTATTACGTTGCGTCCACGACAGTAGCAACCTGTACGAACGGTGGTTATACCGTTTATACTTGTACCCGTTGCGGCGATAGTTATACCGACAACTACACAAATCCACTCGGTCATAACTACGAAGCAACGTATATGCCTGCGACTTGTACGGATTTCGGTAAAACGGTATTCACTTGTCAAGTGTGCGGTAGCGGCTATCACGAAACGGACGGAACATACCCGACGGGACATAATTATAATAACGAGGTCGTAACCGCGCCTACTTGCACGGTAGACGGACTACGCAGAAGCACTTGCGAGAGTTGCGGTCATACTTTTGATACAAAAATCTCTGCCAACGGGCATAATTATAATATAACGGAATCAAGTTCGGTTAACGGTAAGACTATAAGGACATATACTTGTACGGTTTGTCATCATAGCTACACGCAGGAACTTGGCGATCAGTACGAGGAAGTAACAAATTACGTTGAATATCTTTTTGAGCAGTACGAGCCATATATGTGGTGGGTGCTTTTAGCTTCGGCAGGAATTTGGAGTATTGTTATCGGCGTTATGATTGCCATAGCCCACAAAAACGAGGAAAAAGAGAAAGCGAAGAAAATGCTTGTCAACTATGTAATCGGCTTGGTGGTTATCGCAGTAATTGTAGTTGCGTGTCCTTTCCTTATTAGAGGAATTGCGGCACTTGTAACGTAAAAAGAATAACGGTATGTTGCGCTCGACAACGGGCGCAACTCAAACCGATAAAATTTTTTGATGATTCGCCGAGAAACTTGCGCGAAACCTATTGACAAAAGAAGCGAACAAGACTATAATAATTATACCGTCGTATCAATACGACGAGAATATAAACCGCAGGAGGTTATTATGAACAAGGCAGAGATTTTGAGAAAGGCGCAGAGCGACGAGGGTATGACCGTTGCGGAAATCAAGTTGTACCAAACAATGGTAGAGCAGAAACCGCAGGTGTACGGTAAGTGGGGAACGCTGAAATTGCAATACCTTAAAGAAAAGGATATTGATTGGACTATCGCCAATCTTCCCGAATACTTGCACAGTATTGATAAGCAAGCAGACAGTATGTACGAAACGATGTACGCAAAACTGTCCGCGTCGCCACAATTCAAAAAGACGGGCGAGTTTATGAAAGATTTGCAAATCGAAGCGGAAATCAAAAACCGAATTGACGAGGAAATCTTGAACGAGCTTATTTATGTGTAAGGAGAAAAGTATGACCGATAAAAGATTTGCCATATACATACGCAAAGCAAGCAAGACAGACTCAAGCGAGTTACGAGCGTTGTCTGAAAAGCTCGAACAGTATGTTTGCGAACACGGCGGAACGGTAGCGGATAAGTATATCGACAACGGTTACAGCGGTTGCAAATTCCGTCGTCCCGAATTGAAGCGTTTGTTCAAAGATTGTAAGCTCGGTAAGGTTAATGAAGTTCTTATTTTAACGCAAAGCCACTTGGCTCGTAAGTTAAAGATTTATCGTAAAGTTTGCGACAAGTTGGAAAAGTACGGGGTATCGCTTACCGCAACGGATAGGCAAAACATTGACGAGCCTATTGAAAATATGCTATTATATTTAGCGACTAAAACAAAAGGATTTGCATAATGGAACGCAAGGAAGATACACCCGAAAGAGAACGGAAGCGCACTTACGAAGCAAAGCATAAGGAAGAACGTAAATCAAAAAGCAAGGTATGGGGAACGAGTGTAAGCCGCGAGTTTGCGGACGAAATTGACGAGTTCTTAATCAAGCATAATGTAACAAAGGTCGCAGTCATAACGGCAGGTTTTGAAGCGTTGAAAGCGCAATACGAGAAATAAGCTACGGGGCAGTTGCCCCAAATAATAACAATTGAATAATTCAAGCAATGGCGAGAGCAGTTTAGCTCTCGCCATTATCTTTGTGTTCGTAATTTTTATGCGCGGACAAGTTACACAGACAAGCAGTCCGTTCATATAGTTATAGGGAGTATTATTCGCCTAAACGAAAAAGGGGGAATATGGAAGCAAATAAAAAAACAGATAAAATAAAAAATCACACAGAAGATTATCCGACTTCCCAACGCAGATGTGTAATAAACGGGAAGCGTTTTTTAATTACAAGACATTTTGAGGGCAACCAAGATTTAAGCACTCTTATGACGGAGATTGCAATCAGCCGTGCCAATAGAGAAATGGGCTTATAATTATTCGTAAAATTCAATCAAGAGTCTTGCAAAGTCAAGTGAGTTGTGGTATAATACATATACCATAACTTAATTGCTTTGACAGAAAAGGAGGTTAAATGTCAAAGCAAAAACAACTTAATAAAACAGGTCTTTATAAACGTCTTTCAAAAGAGGACGAGAAAGCAGGCGAATCTATGTCTATCGAGCATCAAGGAATACTGTTACGACAATATGCCGAAGAACACGGATTCAATGTGGTGGACGAGTATGCGGACGACGGATATTCGGGAACAAACTTCGACCGCCCCGACGTGCAACGATTGTTAGATGATGCAAAGTCAGGTAAAATAGATACGATTATCGTAAAAGATTTATCACGGTTCGGTCGTAACTATATCGAAGTCGGACAGTACATAGACTACATATTTCCTGCTTACGGAATACGGTTTATTGCAATCAACGATAACGTAGATACCGCAGACAGAACAAGTACCGCAATGGATATGATGCCTATAATGAACGTGTTTAACGAGTGGCACGCGGCTAATACAAGCAAAAAGATAAGAGCGGTATTGGAATCGAGTCAGCGTTCGGGCAAGTACACGAATTGGAATTATCCATACGGGTACAGAGCAGGCGATGACGAAAGCCGCACGGCAGTAATTGACGAAGAAGCGGCGGCTGTTATAAGGCGCATATATGATTTGCGATTGCAGGGACATTCGGCTCGGACGATTGCGAGAATTTTAACGGACGAGGGAATACCCAATCCCGCAACGTACTATACCAAGCTCGATGGCGGTAAATGGAACAGACCTTGTAAACCGTATTGGAATCCCGAAACAATTAGGTGGATACTTTCAAATCCCACATATATCGGGCATACGATACAGCATAAGACGACGCGAGTATCTTATAAAAATCATAAGGTTGTACAGATACCCGAAAGTGAGTGGATTATAAATGAGAACGCCCACGAGCCAATCATAAGCAAAGAGATTTGGGATAAAGTACAGACGACCTATGAGGGTAAGCGCGGACGGTCTGATAAATCAAACGTGGTGCATCCGTTATCGGGGTTGGTCGTTTGTCCGAATTGCGGTAAAAAACTCAAATTCAAATCAGCCAAAGACGTTCATAATTGTTTTGTGTGCCGGACTTATGTCGATCTCGGAAAGAAGTATTGCACGTCGCATCACATCACGGAACAGCTACTTGAAGCATTGGTTTTGGACGATATTCACTCATTATTAGAAGAAGTGGAGATTGATGAAACGAAAGTTAAAGAGCGGTTTTTGAGAGAGCGTTCAAAGCATACCGAGCAGAGCCGTTATTCCGACGAAAAGCAACTCAAAGCAAACAAAAACAGACTTGTCGAATTAGACAAGTTAATACAAATCGCGTTTGAAGAAAGGGTGTTGGGAAAGATGCCTGAAAGCGTTTGTATAAGCCTTTGCGAAAAGTACCAAGCCGAAAAGGAGTCGGTACAACGAACAATCGGCGAGATTGAAAAACGCCTTGCCGAATCAAATAAAGACGACGAGGATGCAGAGGAATACATACGCAGACTGAAATGCTATGGTAAAGGCGAGAGCCTTACGCGCGAGATGTGCTTACAGCTTATCGACTACATAGCCGTAGGCGAAAAGGTCGCAGACAACGTAGAACGCGAGATCGATATTCACTATAAATTCCGAAAAGGCGAAAGTCTTGAAGAATATCAGCTAAAAAGAGTAAAAACTGTCCCTTAAAGCAAAAGAGCAACCGGACCGACGGGTCCTACCGGTCCGCAAGGCGTACAAGGCATTGCGGGCGCGACAGGCGCGACGGGCGCAACGGGACCGCAGGGCGAACAGGGCATACAGGGATTGCAGGGTCCCGCAGGTGCGGACGGCGCGGTAGGTCCGACGGGACCGACGGGTGCGACGGGGGCGACGGGAGCTACGGAACGGGTAACGTAAGGGCACATAAAGCAAGCGGCGGAAAGCGAATAACGGCGAAAAAATCGGTGCGACGCGAAAAACGCGCGATAAATTTTCGCGAACGTGTTGACAATCGGCATAAATTATGCTAATATATATCAAAATATAGGTTTTTCGACACGGTGACGGTGAGCAAGCGGGATATGGCGACAATCGGACAGTCCGACGGCACGGGTAGGAGGAAGCATGGTCTACAAGATAGGAATAGTGGATGACGAGCCGGACGTGGTGCAAGCCCTGTCGGATATGCTTACGCGTTACAAAGATGACAAAAATCGCGGGGGGGGGTACACTTTTGAATTCAATATTTGTACCTACGGCAGCGGCGACGAGTTCTTAAACGACTCGCCCGATCATTTCGATATAATTTTTTTGGATATAAACATGCCGGGTGCGAACGGGTTACAGACGGCTAAACGCGTGCGCGACGCCGGCAGTGCCGCGGCGATAATTTTCGTCACGCATTATGCGCAGTACGCAGTCAAAGGGTACGAAGTGAATGCGGTGGGGTATCTCGTCAAGCCGATCGACGAGCGTGTTTTCAGACGCAATCTCGACCGCACTTTCGAATCGCTCAAGAGCAGACAGGCGCAAAAATTGCGCATCAAGACGGAGCATGGGATAGAAGTCGTGCTCGTGTCCGATATAGTGTACATAGAAGTACAGATCCACAATATAATATTCCATACGCTTGTGAACGGCGAGCATGTAGAGCATCGCGTGCGCGGCACAATGCGCGGCGTGTGCGCGGACCTTGCGCCATTCGATTTTTCGCAGTGCAGTGCGGCGTATCTTGTCAACCTGCGGCACATCACCGCGCTTAAAAACAAAGAAGTGTACCTGCACGGCAACAAGGTATTGCCCGCGAGCAGGAAGTTCTACAAGCAGTTTTCCGATTCGTTCGTTCGGTACATGGGAAGCGCGGGAGGTATTGTATGATTACGTACACCCGCGTAATGGCTGCCGTGTTCGACCTTTTCGGAAACGAGTTCGCGACGCAGCTTTTTATAATGAGCACCCTTTTCGTCCCCGTGTTCGGAAAGCGCAAGCTGTTTTGGCTCAGGTATTTGCTCGGCTGGGCGGCGATCGCAGGCTCGCAGTGGCTCATGAAGTTCGGATATTTGCCGATACCCGACGTGTTCAATTATGTGTTGGTACTCGTTTTGCTGTTCGGCGTCGTTATGTTGAGCTTCGACTTCAAATTTTGGCACGGCATTTTTTACGTGGTGTGTTCGCACGGCGTGCAGTTCATATTCAGCAATGTGGCATATATGATCATATACGCCGTCATGTACGGTTTGGGCAAATACGAGCTGTTCATGTACTACTATGTCGAAATGCCGATAGTTTTCGCATCGGGTGCGACGGCGACGTATTTCCTGTTCGTCAAAAATCTGAAAAAGTACGACGAGATAGTATTCAACAGCAAAGTTTTGCTGTACTGCACGGTGGGGTTCGTCGCGGTCGCGATATTCTTGACGCATTACGCGCGAATGTCGTCCTGGTTCCTGCTCGACAACACGATCTATACGCTCGCCATATCGTCGCTGTTCGGCGTTGCGACGATAGTCACAGAAGTGCTCAATATAAGACAGCAAAAGCTCGAACGCGAAAATGCCATGCTGCAAGAGCTGTTGCGCAAGGATAAACGTCGGTACGAGCAGGCGAAGATCACTAACGAGAAAATCATGATCAAGTATCACGATATAAGCAAGCGCAAGCACGGCGGCATAGTCGATTACGAAGAACTCGCCGAAATGGAAGGCGACAGCGAAATACTGAAAAGCTCGTATTTTACCGGCAATCCCGCGCTCGACGTCGTGCTGTCCGAGAAAGCCTTGCTGTGCGAGCGGCTCGGGATACAGCTCATTTGCACGGCGAACGGCGAGGCGATGAGTTTCATGAAACCGCACCATATATATTCGCTCGTCGGCAATGCGCTCGAAAATTCGATAGAGAGCGTGCGGCACGAAAGCGATCCCGCCGACAGAACGATCACTCTTTCTGTGACGCGCAGGGAAGATACCTGCGTATTCACCGTGTATAACTACACATCGCGAAAAGTCGAATTTACCGACGGCTTGCCCGTCACCGACAAGCCCAACGCCGAAGAACACGGATTCGGCACTCGCAGTATGAGAAACGTCGTCGGCAAGTACGACGGTCAGATCGGGTTTTTTCAGCGCGGCGATATTTTTACGGTGTCGGTCGCTTTGCCCATACCCGATAAAGCGGATAAGGACGGTGCGCCGAGCGGCGAGGCGGCTGTCGAGGGTTAGAAAGCGGGAATATCCGCATATATATTTTATATATAAAGAAACGCAAAACGGCGCGTCGGACATCGGCGCGCCTTTTTCGTGCGCGATATGACGGAAACAGTACCTGATATGACAGCCGTATTTACATTGGGGAAAGGTAATGTTATAATCAACGTAATCGGCAAATCATGCCGAAAATTTCAGGAGGCAGAAAATGAAAACCAGAAAAACATTGGCTGTAATGGGTGTTTTGCTTGCGTCTTTCATGGGCGCGTCGCTTGTGGCGTGCGCAGGAAGCGACAAGCCGAATCCCGAACAGCCGCAAGGCAAGGAATATACGGTGACTTTCGACGCCAACGGCGGCACTCTTACCGGCAATTCCACAGTCAAAGTAAAAGAGGGCGAGAAGATCACGGGCGCGCCCACCGCGGCTAAAGCCGAACACACTTTCGAAGCCTGGT
>CAJULE010000041.1 GCA_910587445.1 uncultured Christensenellaceae bacterium | reverse complement strand
TTATCTCGGTCAAACGGTTTTGGCGTTCGCGGCGGGAATCGAACCCACAGTCTATCGCTTAGGAGGCGATTGCGTTATCCTATTACGCTACGCGAACACGCGCAAAATATTTTATACCAGAAATTATACCAATTCTGTATTCAGTTGTAAAAAGTACGTCAAAACAGCCTTTTTTCTATCCAAAACTACCGTTTTTCTATGTTTCCGTTGGATATACCGCACACTTAGGAGGCGAACCCTCTATACTGCTGAGGTATGGAAACATATAATCGTTTTATCAAACTGTCATATGTTTGCGTATATAATTCTATCATTTTCGTAGTGTATTGTCAAGCACAGAGCGGCAAAAGAATCACGCAAGGGAGTTAATTTTCATATAGTATAAAGCGGAGCGTGAATCGTTCCGTAAAATCATTTGGGAGATACATATTATGACGGATATAACCATTCCGGAGAAAGTGCCGAATTTCGACGAGGGCGAGTGGAAAGGCTCGCTTAATCAACTGTTGTTTGCAAACGTGGGCAAGTATGCGCGTGCCGAATATGAGTCGGGTGTAACACAGCAGGGCGTAATATACGCAGTGGGAACCGACTATCTTCTCTTATGGGACGAGAGCAGAAAAGCATACTCCACGGGCAATACGGGCAATCTGCGCTCGCTTACGATATTTCCCGCAAAGGTGAACGGCTGAAGATCTATCTTTTAAACGGCAGATAGTCCTCTGCGTCGGTCTTGTCGTAAATGAAATCTTTTCCTATCGTGTTCGCGCGTACGATACTGTCCTTGCCGTATTTTTCGCGGATTAAGTCCATGGCTCTTTCGAGCGCTTCCTCTTTTTCGTTCGGCTTGTCGTCGAACATCGTGGTCTGTACTGCGCCGTCCGACGGCGTGAGATCGTATACGGCTACGGTCAGAGTCCGAAGCGGCGGATCTCCGTGCCATATCTCCGAGATAAGGGCAAACGCACTTTCGGCAATCTCGCGCGTGGCATACGTCGGCACGCGCATTTTGCGCTGGTGAGAAGTGTGCTTCAGATCGTTTCCGCGAATATCCACGGTGACGCCCGAGCCGCGCACGCCGTATTTTCTCATGCGCGCGGCGATTCTCTCGGACAAGTAGTAAACGAGCGCTTTTGCGTCGTCCAAGGCGGTAATGTCTCGTACTGCGGTCATTCCGTGCCCGACCGATTCTATTTTACGTGACTTAACGTACTCGCGCACGCCTTCGGAATCCTCGCCGTTTGCATAGTTGTGCATACGCACGCCCACTACGCCGAAGTGCGATTTGAGCATCGCAACGTCTGCGTTCGCAATGTCACCGATGGTGCGAATATTCAGCTTTGCGAGCTTTTCGGCGGTTTTTCTTCCGATAGAAAGCATATCCGAGGCAGGCAGCTTCCATAGAAGCTCCTTGTAATTTTCTCGCGAAATGACGGTGGTAGCGTCGGGCTTTTTGAGGTCCGAGCCTATTTTCGCAAACACCTTGTTGAATGATACGCCGACCGATACGGTGAGCCCGGTTTTTTCGACTACCTTTGCCCGTATTTTATCCGCTATCTCTTTGCCGCTCCCAAAAAGCTTCGTGCTGCCCGTGCAGTCAAGCCAGCACTCGTCGGGACCGAACGGCTCGACGTAGCAGGTGTAATCGGTGTAAATGTCGAACACCCGATTGCTTAAAGCCATGTATTCGTTGAAATGGGGAGGGACGACTATAAGACCGGGCGCTTTTTGTTTGGCTTCCCAAATTACGTCGCCCGTCTTTACGCCGTACTTCTTCGCAATCTCGTTTTTTGCGAGCACGACGCCGTGCCGCTTTTCGGGATTTCCAGCTACGGCAAGCGGAACGTCCCTCCACTCGGGATGGGCGGCGCACTCGACAGACGCATAGAAATTATTGAGATCGCAATGAAGTATTATTCTGTCCATATTCTTATTGTACCACATTTTCACGATTAAATCAATAAGTAAATATATTTGCGAATTTAAAACATGCATTGACAGATAGGGAAATATATGGTATAATTCCTATAGTGGTTAGAAAGCCGCAATAAACAAAGGAGAGGAACTATGAAAAAGAAAGTCATAATATTGTTTTTGATTATGTCTTTTTGCGCAAGCGTGCTGTTTGTGTCGTGTGTAAATTCGGATATGTTGCCCGAAAACGTAAAAACAGAAATAATACAAGTCTTTTGTAGTTCTTACGATAAAGATAATATTGACGATAAAGATGTTGAAATTCGCGATTATTGCGGCGAATATTCGAGAGCTTATGTTGTTGGTATTCATTGCGAAAGGTTTGAATATGCGACTGCGAATGTTCCTCAAGAGTTCGGAGAAATAAAGATAATACAAATAGAGGGAGTTCCTTTGTATGTTTACAAAGACGGCGAGCTTATTTCTTAAAAGAAGCTTACTCATCGAAAATACTTGACGATAACGACATGAAATCTATACAGAAGAGACATAAACAAATTTATACTCTCGAGTACGATAAGTGAAATACTCCTATAAGGAGGTGAGTTTATGAAAAAAAGATTGTTGACGATATTGATTGCTTCGGCGTTATGTTTAAGCATATTTCTTTGCGCTTGTAACGATTTGGGCGAGGAAAAACGGAACTATGTCGAAAAGAAGGCCGTGCTGGACGATACGACTATATCTTACGAAGAGGACAAGGAAATCAGAGAATTATATTATAAAGGATTAAAAAAAGCCTACTCGAATTGGCTTTCGGAAGAGAGAATCGACGAGTTTGTAATACGTATAGACACATATTACGGGTGTTTTGACGGAGCTAAGGTCGTCAAAATGTATTGCCCTTTGACAATGGCGGTGATTCATTCTTGTCTTTACGGGCGACCGGAGTTCGGAAACGTCGCGTTCAGTTCGTTTGATAATAACTACGATCTAAAAGAATCGCAAGATTTGTTTGTTTACAAAAGCGGCGAACTTATTATGTTGGGAACGGCGAAAGAAAAAGAGTTGATAGATAGTGTAAGTTTACTTAAGATAATAGAGCAATTCGACAAGCGCGAGCCGTATAAATTTGCGGATGCTTCGGGTAAAATAGAAGAAACGGAGCCTCCCGACTTTACGCCGCTGTCTGCGCAAGAGGAAGCGCAAATAAGAGAAGAATATCGCGATATCCAACGCGAAAACGGGTATGATTTGCCGCTTTCCGCTATTAAGTTTGCTTATGTCGGAAGCTTCGGCGGCGTCAAAGTCATAATATTGGACGGTACGCTTGCGCCTAGTATTGCGTCCTATCCTCAGTACAAAGTTGCGGGATATGATTTTGAATGTGTCTTTGAAATATGCTTTCTGTCTTATAAGGACGGCGAACTGTGTCCGCTCGGCAAAGCATTCGAAAGAGGCTGGCTTAAAGTAAACGATATTAAAATAATTAACGAAAGGTATGCGCAAATAATAGGCTTATACTAAAACGCCGACATTTCGCTTATCCATGAGGAAGAAACGGAAAAGTGCTTCATGCAAAAGCCTTGATGTCGGATTGGAATAAAACAAAAACATAACCGTAAGAATTTGAGAGCTTTGTACTTTGAGCAAGGCTCTTGTTTCGATTGCTATTTTAATTCGCAATCTTTAGCTACTTGACAAAAAAACGCGAATGTTGTATACTTTCCGCACAAGAAGTTTCGGGACGTTTAAACGGTTTGGATCAAAGCGAGAAATGGATAAATTCGAAGTAGTATCAAAATACAAGCCGACGGGCGACCAGCCGCAGGCGATAGACGCGCTTGTCGAAGGCATAGAGAACGGACTTAAGGCGCAGGTCTTAAAGGGCGTAACGGGAAGCGGAAAGACCTTCACTATGGCGAACGTCATTGCGCGTGTAAATCGTCCGACGCTTGTGCTTGCGCACAACAAGACGCTTGCTGCGCAGCTCTGCAACGAGTTCCGCGAGTTTTTTCCGAATTCCCGCGTTGAGTTTTTTGTCTCGTATTACGACTACTACCAGCCCGAAGCCTACATCGCCTCGACCGACACCTATATAGAAAAGGACATGGCGATAAACGACGAGATAGACAAGCTCCGCAACTCCGCGACCTGTTCGCTTCACGAGCGCCGCGACACGATAGTCGTCTCGTCCGTATCTTGCATTTACGGTCTCGGCGCACCCGAGGAATTTTTCCGCCTCGGCGTTTCGCTTCGACCGGGTCAGACCATGGACATGAGCGAGCTGATTCGCCGCCTCGTCGCTATAAACTATAAGCGCAGCGACATAGAGTTCGAGCGCACGAACTTTCGCGTCAAGGGCGATACAGTGGACGTGTTTGTCGCTTCGAGCTCGGAGACGGCTGTGCGCATATCCTTTTTCGGCGACGAGATAGACGACATCTGCGAGATAGACGCACTCACGGGGCAGGTGAGAAATCGTCTCAAGCACACGGTCATATTTCCCGCGAGTCACTATGTGTTCGAGCACGACAAGATGAAAGTCGCGCTTGCGGAAATACAGCGCGATCTCGACGAACGCATAGAGTACTTCAAAAATGCGGGTAAATTCATAGAAGCACAGCGCATAGAACAGCGTGTGAATTACGACATGGAAATGCTGCGCGAGGTCGGGTATTGCTCGGGTATAGAAAATTATTCGCGCTACTTCGACGGAAGAAAACCCGGTATGCCGCCGTTTACGCTACTTGACTATTTCCCTGAAGATTTTCTTTTGTTCGTGGACGAGAGCCATATGACGCTTCCGCAGGTCCGCGCGATGTTCGGCGGCGATCTGTCGAGAAAGACGTCGCTCGTCGATTACGGCTTCCGCCTTCCCGCCGCTTACGACAACCGTCCCTTAAACTTCGAGGAGTTCAAAGCTCGAATAGGGCAGACGGTGTTCGTGTCTGCGACTCCCGCGCCTTACGAGCTCTCTCTTACGGGCGGCAGGTTCGTCGAGCAGATAATTCGTCCTACGGGACTTGTCGATCCCGAGATAGAAGTGCGAAAAATAGAAGGGCAGATAGACGATCTGTTGGGCGAGATAAACAAAACGGTTGCGGGCGAGGGGAGAATACTCGTCACGACGCTCACGAAGAAAATGGCGGAAAGCCTCACGACCTATCTCGGAGACAACGGAGTTAAGGTAAGATACCTTCATTCCGACATCGACACCATGGAGCGCATAGAAATAATAAACGGTTTGCGCGCGGGCGATTTCGACGTCGTCGTCGGCATAAACCTGCTGCGCGAAGGTCTCGACATTCCCGAAGTGAAACTCGTCGCCATACTCGACGCGGACAAGGAAGGTTTTCTGAGAAGCGAGTCCGCACTCATTCAGACGATAGGACGCGCGGCGCGAAACGCGGAGAGCAAAGTTATAATGTACGCGGATACGGTTACGGGTTCTATGCGGCGGGCGATCGACGAGACCAACCGCCGGCGCGAGAAACAGCAGGCGTATAACAGAGAGCACGGCATAACTCCCAAGACTATTGTCAAACCTATAAAGAGCTCGCTCGAAATAACGACCAAAGCCGAGCGCAAACTCGACGTCAAGGACATTCCGCGCCGAATAGATATGCTCAAGGGTCTGATGAAAACAGCTTCCGCCTCTCTCGATTTCGAAACCGCCATACGCCTTCGCGACGAGATTGCGGAGCTGAAGCAGCTCCAAAAAAAATCTCGCTGACGGTTTTATATGTTTTCATCTCGAAAAAGACCGTTACTTGTTCTATTCTCATTCCACACCTAAAAAAGGGTTTTTAGGATGCCTTTTCGAAAAAAGGCGCAGGCATCATGCGCAATGCCTCATTTACAAATAAAAATTCTTTTTGGAGTACCTTTTCGGAAAAAGGTGCAAATACGTTTTAATATTATCGGAGACCTACCATGAACGAACTTATAATAAAAGGAGCAAAAGAGAACAATCTCAAAAACGTCGACTTAAAACTTCCGCGCGACAAGCTCATTGTATTTACGGGACTTTCGGGCAGCGGAAAGACGTCGCTTGCCTTTGACACTATCTTTGCCGAGGGACAGCGCCGATATGTCGAATCGCTCTCGTCGTATGCAAGACTCTTTCTCGGTCAGATGTCCAAGCCCGACGTCGAGAGCATAGAAGGGCTTTCTCCCGCCATATCTATAGACCAAAAGACGACGAGCCGCAATCCTCGCTCGACGGTCGGCACGGTCACGGAAGTGTACGACTATCTGCGCCTTCTGTACGCACGCACGGGCATTGTGCATTGCCACCGTTGCGGCAGGGAAATAGTCAAGCAGTCGGTCGACGAGATAGTAGACAAGATAATGGCTTATCCCGAGGGGAGCAAGATACTTTTAAACGCACCCGTTGCCCGCGGAAAAAAAGGCGAATATTCCAAACTGTTCGAATCGCTTAAAAAGAGCGGCTTTGCGCGAGTCAAGGTCGACGGGCATGTGCGCGGACTCGATGAGGAGATAAAACTCGACAAGCAGGTCAAACACAATATATCCGTAGTCGTCGATCGCCTTGTCGTCAAAGAGGGCATAGCAAAGCGTCTTACGGACAGCGTTGAGACTGCGCTTTCGCTTGCCGGCGGTCTGCTCATGGTTGATTGCGACGGAGAAGAAAGACTGTTCAATACGGAGTATTCCTGTCCCGAGTGCGGCATATCTATCATGGAGGTCGAGCCGCGTCTGTTTTCGTTCAACTCGCCTTTCGGAGCTTGCCCGTCCTGCTCGGGGCTCGGTTACAGGCAGGAGATAGACCCCTCTCTCATATACGGCGACGGCTCGAAGTCTCTGCGCGAAGGCGCGCTTACGGTGACGGGGTGGAACTTCGACACCGCTGCTCACAGCGAGATGTATTTCACCGCTCTCTCCAAACGCTACGGCTTTTCCATGGATACGCCGTTCAGGGATCTTCCCGAGGACATAAAGCGCATACTTCTTTACGGCAACGACGGCGAAAAGCTCAAGATGTCGTACAACAGCGCCAATTACAGCAGTAATTTCAGCGCGGCTTTCGAGGGCGTCGTCACCAATCTCGAGCGCCGCTATCGCACTACGAACAGCGAATGGGTCAAGAGCGACATTGAAAAGTTCATGCGCATTTCTCCCTGCCCGGATTGCGGCGGCAAGCGTCTGAAGGCGGAAGCGCTTGCGGTGCGCGTCGGCGGACTGAATATATACGAGCTGTGCTCCAAACCCATTTCCGAAATAAAGCGGTTTTTCGAAACTCTCGAGCTCGGAACAAGCGCGAAAATAATCGCCGATCCCATTCTTCGCGAGATAAACGCCCGCCTGAATTTCCTCGTGGACGTAGGTCTCGACTATCTGACGCTCACGCGTAGCGCGGAGAGCCTTTCGGGCGGCGAGGCACAGCGCATACGTCTCGCGACGCAGATAGGAAGCGGACTTCAGGGCGTGCTGTACATTCTCGACGAGCCGAGCATAGGACTGCACCAGCGCGACAACGGCAAGCTCATCGATACGCTCGAGCACCTTCGCGATCTCGGAAATACGCTCATAGTCGTCGAGCACGACGAGGAGACTATGCGCAGGGCCGACTGTATAGTCGATGTCGGACCGGGCGCGGGCGTGCACGGCGGCGAAATCGTCGCTTGCGGCACGGTGGACGACCTTATCGCCGCGCCTCGTTCGGTGACGGGCAAATATCTTTCGGGAGAATTGCGCATACCCGTGCCGAAGGAGCGCAGAAAGGGCGACGGGCATTTCATAGAGATCATAGGCGCTACGCAGAACAATCTCAAAAACGTAGACGCGCGCTTTCCGTGCGGAGCCATAACCGCCGTCACGGGCGTTTCGGGAAGCGGCAAGTCCAGCCTCGTGAATCAGATCTTATATCCCGCGATGTACAACGCCGTAAACGGTGCGAGAGCGGACGTCGGCAAGTTCAAAGAGCTTAAAGGCGCCGAATATTTCGATAAGGTGATAGGCATAGATCAAAGCCCTATAGGGCGTACGCCGAGATCCAATCCGGCGACCTATACGGGCGTATTCTCGCAGATCAGGGAGCTTTTCGCCAAGACGCCCGACGCGCTCGAGCGCGGTTATAAGGCGGGACGTTTTTCCTTCAATGTCAAGGGCGGACGGTGCGAGCACTGTCAGGGCGACGGCATAATAAAGATAGAAATGAACTTTTTGCCCGATGTGTACGTTCCGTGCGAGGTATGCGGCGGAAAGCGCTATAACCGTGAAACGCTCGAGGTCAAGTACAAGGGTAAGAGCATAAACGACGTGCTCGAAATGACTGTGGAGCAAGCGTGCGAGTTCTTCGAAAATATCCCGTCGGTTTACAATAAAATAAAAACACTCAACGAAGTCGGTCTCGGTTATATCAAGCTCGGACAGCCGGCTACGACCCTTTCGGGCGGAGAGGCGCAGAGAGTCAAGCTCGCAACCGAGCTTTCGCGCAGGGCTACTTCCAAGACCCTCTACATTCTCGACGAGCCCACGACGGGTCTGCATATGGCCGATGTCGATAAGCTCATAGTCATATTGCAGCGGCTTGCGGCTGGCGGCAATACCGTTGTCGTCATAGAACACAATCTCGACGTCATAAAGGTCGCCGACCATATAATAGACATCGGAAAAGAGGGCGGCGACCGCGGCGGCGAAATAATCGCTACGGGCACTCCCGAAGAGGTTGCCGAAAATCCGGACAGTTATACGGGTCACTTCCTTAAAGACATATTGAATAGATAAACCCGCGCCTAAATCTTATAAAAAGCCGTCCCTTATCTTTCTTGTCATTCTGAGCGTAGCGAAGCGCAGTCGAAGAATCTCAACCTTAGAAAAAGGCTTCCATAAGTCGAGGTGAGCTGCTGCGAAGCAGACTGAGGAGATTTTTATTCTTAAAAAAGACTGTTACTTCTTCTATTCTTATTCCAATCCTTTAAAAGGATTCTTAAGGCGAAGCCTTAAGTCGTTTAAAAGGGTGGTAATACTCGCCAAGGCTCGTGGCGTTCGCTACGCTCGGCTGAGCAAAAAGGAGGGGAATAGTCGAAAATTCCCCTCCTTTTGTCTTTTTGGGGCGCCTTTTCGAAAAAAGGCGCAGAGGCAAACAGCGCGATGCCTCATTGCGCGAAAAAGATTCTTTTTGGGACGCCTTTTCAAAAAAAGGCGCAGAGGCAAACAGCGCGATGCCTCATTTGCGCGAAAAAGATTCTTTTTGGGGCGCCTTTTCGAAAAAAGGCGCAGAAGGCATCATGTGCAATACCTCTTTGCGCGCAAACCCTATTTTCGGCGCGCCTTTTCTCAAAAGGTGCAATAACTTAACTGTATATGTCACATATTCCCACAACACCCATAGGACGATTCGCGCCGACGCCGAGCGGAAAACTCCACATCGGAAATATCTTTGCCGCGCTCATAGCCTACCTCTCGGTAAAATCCAAGGGCGGCAAATTTCTCGTGCGAATAGAGGATCTCGACCGGCCTCGGTGTCCGCGTTCGAATGCCGACGAAATTTTGTCCGAGCTTCATATGTTCGGACTCGATTCCGACGGGGAAGTGCTGTACCAGAGCGAGCGCTCCCGCGTCTACGAAAAGTATGCAAATGGACTTACCGACATGGGGCTTACGTATCCTTGCTTCTGTTCGCGTGCCGAGCTTCATGCCGCCGAAGCGCCGCACGAGTCCGACGGCAGTTACATATACGGCGGCAAATGCCGCTCGCTTTCTCTTGACGAGCGTGCCGAGCTCAAAAAGAAGCGTTCGCCCGCCTTGCGCGTGCGCGTCCCCGATGAGGACGTGACTTTCGACGATATGATTCTCGGACGCTTTACGCAAAATCTCGCAAGGGAATGCGGCGATTTCATCATTCGCCGCTCGGACGGCGTATATGCCTACCAGCTCGCGGTCGCAGTCGACGACGCGCTGTCGGGCGTAACCGAGGTCGTAAGAGGGAGCGATCTTATCTCGAGCACGCCTCGGCAGATATGGCTTCTGAAAAAGCTCGGTTTCGAGCCGCCCGCATACGGGCACTTGCCGCTTCTTACGGCGGCGGACGGACGGCGGCTCAGTAAGCGCGACGGCGACTGCATTTCGTCCTATCTTTCGGATTTTCCGCCCGAAAAGATAATCGGTATACTTGCCCGCGCCGCCTGTCTTACGCCTACCGCGTCTCCCGTCGCGCCCAAGGAGCTTATTGCTCTTTACGATCCGAAAAAGCTTCCGAAGTCGGCGCGCATTTTGACGGAATAGAATGTGTGCGTAAGAAATATGTCGCTATAGCAAAAAATTTTTAAAAAAGGGAGTAAAAACGCTTGACAGGAGAAGGGATAATATGATAAGATAAACAAGCTGTCTGCCGAAGAGGCGGGCGGCG
>CAJULE010000040.1 GCA_910587445.1 uncultured Christensenellaceae bacterium | reverse complement strand
CTTTGCCATAAAAATGCACCTCCATTAGTTTGTCTAACTTTTGGGGTGCATTTCATTTCGCGGGCTTTTTCATATGGAAGATCCATGCGGCGTTTATGGCAATCTAAGCGTTTTTTGCGGTACGAAAAAAGCCGCCACTTAGGGCGGCAAATGTCGTTGTTTCTCGGCTATTTAGCCATATAAGGTACGAGCTCGGCAAGCAGGTCGTCGCATTTTTCGCTGTGTATCTCGAGCACTATCGGCTTCGATAAATCGAGGCTGAATATACCGAGCAGAGATTTTGCGTCGATAAGAAATCTGCCGCTGCGAAGATCGATGTCGTACGGGTACTTACTTACGATGTTTACGAAGTGCTTTACGCTTTCCGCCATACTGAGAACAATCTTAACCGATTTCATAATCGATCCCTCCCGTGAGTTTAGTAATCATATTATACAATAAGAAATACGAAAAAGCAAATGTTTTGTTTTCGTTTTGACAAATAATTTTAAATTGCTTGCCATAAAATGTCCGATGTGTTAAAATGTAGTCAGATATATATTCGGAGGTCAGAGACGTGATCAAGGATTACTGCGCATACATGAAAGACGGAGAAGAAGCGTTCGAGCAGGTGCTTGCCGCGTGCGACGAGCTTATAAACGCAAAAGTCATTCTTGCCGAGACAAAGGTTTCCGTATTGCTCCAGAAAATCGCCGAATCCAAAAAGGCGTACTCGCTTTTGGACGACGTTTTGAAGGGCTTCGATTTCAATTACGAATTTACGCTTGCAAAGCGCCGCAACGCCGTGGGGGCGTATACCTTGGTGCTTCCAAGCGACGATCGCCGTCTCGCCGCGCTCGTGTTCTGTCTTTTGCTCGAATTCGACACGACGTCGTGCGATCTGCAAAGCTTTCTCGACGTCTACTATTACGGCGATACCCCCGCAAACGAATTTGCTATGTTCGTGCGTGATATGATCGTTCCGTTCAAGCAGGCAATATCTTCGCTCTACTACGACGGCGGCGTGCTTTCGGGCGGCGGTGACGAGCGTCTGCCCGAGGGGGAGGCGGCTTCCGCGCCTCGGCTTCCCGTGGGCAATGCGACCGATATAAACTCGCTGTTTACCGATCTCACCGCGATGTCGGACAAGCTTCACGAGGCGGAACTCGCGCAGTCCGATTTCGACGACGCGGTCGTCTCTCTTACGGGGCTTTCACGCGCATTGTCGGCGGCGGACAGGGACGGCATAAGACTTGCGTATACGGCGTTCAAGCGCACCGTGTCTTCTCTCGACGCGCTCGAAATCCTCGACGAGCAGCTTCTTGCTTTCGGGAAAAAACTCGTCGCTCTCGGAGCAGTTCCCGCCGTTTGAAAAATATTCGTTTTTTTTCGAAAATCGCTTGACAAACCGCCGCTTTGTATTGTATTATGTACAAAACCGTTGAGGTAAAGTAGTACCCGAGCTACTGCGGATTTAAAGAGAGCTTTCGCAGGTGAAATGAAAGCAGTCCGACGCGCGGAGAATGGATTGCCGAGGGCGATTGCGAAACCCCGAATGGGGCGCGTAGTTTTCGACGGGACACGCCCGTTACAGTGTGAGAGCATGACGGTGCTTGTAAAGAGGCGGCTTTAAAGCCGTGAAATTGGGTGGCAACACGGATATTATTCGTCCCAACGAGTATTATCCGTGTTTTTTTCGCAAAAAAATTCTATGGAGGTATAAGACATGAAAACACGGCAGATTCCCTATAAGATCTACTTGAGCGAAGAGGAAATGCCTCGCTATTGGTATAACGTCAAGGCGCATATGAAGGTTCAGCACGAGCCCTTTCTCAATCCCGCGACGGGCAAGCCTTGCACGAAAGCGGATTTGCAGCCCGTATTCTGCGACGAGTGTATCGACCAGGAACTGAATACGAGCGACGAGCAAATAGAGATCCCGGAGGGCATACGAAGCTTCTACCGCACGTTTCGTCCGTCTCCCGTGGTTCGTGCCTACTTTTTGGAGGAACAGCTCGGTACGCCTGCGGAGATATACTATAAGTTCGAGGGCAGCAACACGTCGGGCTCGCATAAGCTCAATTCCGCGGCGGCTCAGGCGTATTACGCAAAGAAGCAGGGGCTTAAAAGCCTTACGACCGAAACGGGCGCGGGGCAGTGGGGCACGGCGCTTGCAATGGCTTCGGCGTTTTACGGGCTTAATCTCGACGTATATATGGTAAAGGTCTCGTCCGAGCAAAAGCCCTATCGCAAGGAGGTCATACGCACCTACGGAGCAAACGTCATACCGTCGCCGTCCGATACGACAGCCGCGGGCAGAAAGATCCTCAAGGAATTTCCGGGGACGGGCGGCTCGCTCGGCTGCGCCATATCCGAAGCGGTCGAAAAGGCGACGAGTACTCCGTCTTGCCGATATGTGCTCGGCTCGGTGCTCGACCACGTACTGCTTCATCAGTCTGTCATAGGTCTCGAAAGCAAGACCGCGCTCGATAAGTACGGCATAACTCCCGACGTGATTATCGGCTGCTGCGGCGGAGGCTCGAATTTCGGCGGACTCATAGCGCCGTTCATGGGCGAAAAACTACAGGGCAAAAACGATATTGAATTTATCGGCGTCGAGCCCGCCAGCTGTCCGAGTCTCACGCGCGGCAAGTATGCGTACGATTTCTGCGATTCGGCAAAAACGACGCCACTCGCGAAGATGTATACGCTCGGTTGCGGCTTTATGCCGTCGGCAAGCCATGCGGGAGGACTTCGCTATCACGGAATGAGCCCCATAATTTCCCGCCTTTATCACGACGGATATATTAGGGCTGTGGCGGTAGAGCAAAGCAAGGTTTTCGACGCGGCGATTAAGTTTGCCAAATGCGAGGGGATACTGCCCGCGCCCGAAAGCGCGCACGCAATACGCGTTGCCGTCGACGAGGCTCTCAAATGCAAAGAGACGGGCAAAAAGAAGAAAATACTCTTCGGGCTAACGGGTACCGGCTATTTCGATCTTTCCGCATACAAAAAGTACAACGACGGCGAAATGAGCGATTCTATCCCCACGGATGAGGATCTCGCAAAGGGCTTTGCCTCCATTCCCGTAATAAAGGCATAGACGAATGTCGTTTCTGCGGCAAGGACATGAATTAAGATGTACGGTTTATTACTTGCACTTATTTATATAGCGTTCATAAGTCTCGGACTGCCCGACTCGCTTCTCGGGTCGGGTTGGCCCGTTATGCACGCGCAGCTCGGAGTGCCCATAGCTTTTATGGGCATAGTATCCATGGTCATATCCGGCGGAACTATCGTTTCGAGTCTTTTGTCCGATAGGCTCACGAGAAAACTCGGCACGCGGCTTGTGACGGTCATCAGCATATTTCTCACCGTAATAGCATTGTTCGGATTTTCTTTTTCGAGTCGATTTTGGATGCTAATCGTTTTCGCCGTTCCTTACGGGCTCGGCGCAGGCGCGATCGACGCCGCCTTAAACAATTATATCGCGCTCCATTACAAGGCGAAACATATGAGTTGGCTGCATTGCTTTTGGGGCGTGGGCACGATAGTAAGCCCGTTCATAATGGGATTTGCTTTGACGAATTCGGTATGGAACGACGGATACAGGATCGTAGGCTTCATACAGCTTGCAATAGGAATACTTCTTCTCGCGACGTTGTCGGTCTGGAAAGTGAACGGAAAAATCGAGGAGCGCGAACAAAAAAGCATCGGTCTCATAGGCGCGCTGAAGATAAAAGGCGTACCGTTTTTGCTCCTCGGCTTCTTTGCTTACTGTGCCGCGGAAGCTACCGCAATGGGGTGGGCAAGTACATATTTCGTCGAAGTTAAGGGCATATCTGCGGAACAGGCGGCGATATTCGCCTCGCTGTTTTACATAGGCATAACCGTGGGGAGGTTTATAAGCGGTTTTATTACGGATAAGCTCGGTGACCGTAAAATGATAATCATAGGAACTTGTATTCTGACTTGCGGGATTGCCTGTCTGTTCATACCCGTAAGTTCTTATATTCTTGCGATCATCGGCTTTGTCGTTATAGGATTTGGCTGTGCACCGATTTATCCGTGCATTATTCATTCCACGCCGAACAACTTCGGGGCGGAAAATTCGGGTGCGATAATAGGAATACAGATGGCGAGCGCTTATGCCGGTTCTACGTTTATTCCTCCGCTGTTCGGACTTTTGGGCAATTTGATCGGTTTTGCCATAATGCCGATATTTCTGCTTATTTTCGTTGTCTTGATGATAAGCATGACCGAACTCACGTTCCGACTGACGAAGAAAAAAGATATATTGAATACACAATCGAAATAATACTTGAAAGCCGCATGGGAATATCCGAAATGCGGCTTTGGTCTTATTGCAATCTGAAATGCGGCTTTGGTCTTATTGCAATCTGATTACATGGGTAAACCGTTAAACCCCATTGTATGTTAAAAGCCCCCGTTAAGGGGGCTTTGGCACCACCATGGGGAATCGAACCCCAGTTTTCGGCGTGAGAGGCCAACGTCCTAACCGCTAGACTATGGTGGCTTATCGGTTTGCCGTACGCATACCCGCGAACGACTATAATAATATAACATAAAAATATTTTTATGGCAAGAGTTTTGGCTATGTTTTTAAAAAATATTCGGCGTATTTTTTTGTACAATCAAGATATAAGAGCTTTCCGCGCATTTTGTCGCAATAAAATTCGGAATTTTTAATTGCGAGCTTTATTTTCCTTGCTTTTTATCCGAAAGTTTTATATAATGGTTACGAAAGGTATTTAAGGTCGAATAAGACCGTATTTGTATTGAAATCTGTGCGGAAAGGATTTTTCCGTATGTAATAAAAAACTTAAGGAGTAATTATTTTGATTACGCAAAACAGTAGACCAAGGCAGCAGAGGAATGCTGCCGACAACGGCACGCGCGGCAAAAGCGGACGTAACGCGGCGACGCATTCGGAATCCGCCGAAAAGAATTCGAAAGTCGTTCAGTCGGTATTTCGCGAGCCTCGTGCGTCCATGGCAAAGAGCGCGCCGACGTCGGGAAAGGAAGAGGCCCTCAGAGTCATGTTCCTCGGCGGTGTGGGCGAAATAGGCAAGAATATGACCGCACTCGAATTCGGGGACGACATAATAATCGTGGATTGCGGAGATACCTTCCCGGGCGGCGATATGCCGGGCGTCGATCTCGTCATACCCGACGTGACTTATCTGTCCTCAAACAAGGATAGAGTGCGCGGCATAGTGCTCACACACGGACACGAGGACCATATAGGGGCGCTGCCGTACGTGCTTAAGGAACTCAATGTTCCCGTATACGGAACGAAACTCACGCTTGCCATACTCGACGCAAAGCTTCGCGAGCAGAAAATGGAGAACAGCGTCAACCTCAATGTCGTCAAACCGAAGAGCGTCATTCAGCTCGGCAAGAATTTCAAGGTCGAGTTTGTAAAGGTCAGCCACTCGATAGCAGGCAGCTGTGCGCTTGCTATAACCACGCCCGTCGGCGTCGTTTTCCATACGGGCGACTTCAAGGTCGACTATACGCCCATAGACGGCAATCTCATAGATCTCCAGCGCATAGCCGAGCTCGGTACGCGCGGCGTGCTTTTGCTTCTTGCCGAGAGTACGAACATCGAGCGTCCCGGCACGTCCATGAGCGAAGCTTCCGTCGGAAACTCGCTCAACTCCATTTTTGCCGAAAATGTGGACAGGCGCATATTCATCGCGACGTTTGCTTCCAACATTCACCGTCTCCAGCAGATCATAGATCTTGCGGCAAAGTACAACCGTAAGGTTGCGTTCGGCGGAAGAAGCATGATAAACATAGCGGACTGCGCCATGAAGATAGGTGAGCTCAAGTACTCGAAGGACGGCATTATCGACATAGAAAAGATAGGCTCCGTAGAGGATAAAAATCTCGTCATAATCACGACGGGCTCGCAGGGAGAGCCGATGAGCGCACTCACTCGCATAGCAAACGACGAGTTCGGAAAAGTGCGCATAGGCTTCAACGATACGGTCATAATTTCCGCTTCGCCCATACCCGGAAACGAACGAATGGTTTACAACGTAATAAACAATCTCTATAGGCGCGGCGCTCGCGTCGTGTACGAAAAGCTTGCCGAAGTGCACGTCTCGGGTCACGCCTATCAGGACGAGCTCAAACTCATGCATTCGCTTCTTAAGCCGAAGTTCTTTATTCCCGTGCACGGCGAGCACAGACATCTGAAAAAGCACGCAGAGCTTGCCATGAAAATGGGCATGGAATCGTCGAATATCATAATAACCGACATCGGCAGCTGCGTAGAGGTCACCAAACGCTCCATACGGCTTGCGGACAATGTGCCCGCGGGTTATGTCCTTGTCGACGGTCTCGGCGTAGGCGACGTCGGCAGCGTCGTCTTGAGGGACAGAAAACACCTGTCCGAGGACGGACTTTTCGTCGCGGCGATCGTCGTCAATACTGCGTCCGGAGAGGTTGCGGCAGTGGACGTGACTTCGCGCGGTTTCATATACGTGAAGGAAGACGACGCTATTTTCGAGGAAGCAAAGGAAGTTATTCGCCGTGCTCTCGAGGCTTTGGATTTGAAAGCCGAGTCGGGAGATTGGACGAACGTAAAGACCGCTCTTCGCAAGGAACTGAAAAACTATCTGTTTAAAAAGACGCGCCGAAATCCTATGATAGTGTCCATGATTTCGGAAATTTGATATGCCGTTCAAGACGCCGAGCGTAACATCGAAATATATCCGTTCGCTCATTCCTCCCGAGCCCGACGAGGACATAGCCGCAGTTATGCGCTATGCGGACGAGCACGTCTGTCCGATACTTTTGCCCGAAACCGCGGCGTTTCTGAAACAGATAGTCGCTCTCGCAAGACCGCGTAAAATACTCGAGATAGGCACGTCGATAGGTTACAGCGGAATGATAATGCTGAAAAATTCCGCCGCAGAGCTGTGTTCCGTAGAGATGGACGAAAAGTGCGTCGAGACGGCAAAGCGCTTTTTTGCCCGTGCCGGATTCAAAGATCGCGCGCGGATATTTATCGGCGACGCGTGCGAAATAGTGCCGCTTCTCGAAGGCGAATACGATTTTATCTTTCTCGACGGACCTAAGACGCGCTATCCCGTATTCTATCCGTATCTGAAAAAACTGCTTAAAAGCGGCGGTTTGCTTCTTGCCGACAATGTTCTTTTCAACGGAATGGTGGACGGAAGCGGAGAGCGAAATCCAAAGAAAGCCACTATTTTCGAGGGGATAGACAGATACTTGCGCCTCGCATTTTCCGACGCGGATATGACGTCGTCGCTTTTGCCGGTCGGGGACGGACTGTGCCTAAGCATTAAAAAGTAATAAAACAATCGGAAAGCTTCATTCTTTAAAATACCGTTGAAACAATCGGGATTGGGAGATACATAACCATGGAACTGTTGTCGCCTGCCGGCAACCTCGAAAAATTGAAAAGCGCACTTCATTTCGGTGCGGACGCCGTATATCTTGCAGGTAAGAATTACGGTCTGCGTTCGGCGGCGGACAACTTCGACGCCGACGGCCTTTCGGGCGCGTGCGCTCTCGTTCACGGGGCGGGCAAAAAGGTGTATGTCACTCTCAATATTCTCGCACATAACTCCGACTTCGAAGGGCTTGCCGATTACATAAAATATCTCGACGGGATAGCAGTCGACGGCGTGATAGTCAGCGATCTCGGAATAATGACATTCGTAAAAAAATACGCGCCGTCCTTAAACGTGCATATAAGCACGCAGGCGAGCGTAACGAATAAGTATGCGGCGAAGTTCTATGCCGAGCAGGGTGCGAGCCGCATAGTTCTCGCACGCGAGCTGTCGCTTCCCGAGATAAGGGAAATACGCGACTTTATTCCGCCGTCGGTCGAGCTCGAAGCGTTTGTGCACGGCGCCATGTGCATATCTTATTCGGGCAGGTGTCTGATGTCCGACTTTATGACGGGCAGACACGCGAATCACGGCGAATGTGCGCAGAGCTGCCGCTGGGAATATGCGGTTGCGGAAAAGATTCGCGGAGAGTATATGCCTGTCGAAGAGGACGGCAGAGGCACGTATATTTTCAACAGTAAGGATATGAACATGATAGAGTTTCTGCCCGAGCTCAAGGCGGCGGGAGTTCATAGCCTTAAGATAGAGGGAAGAATAAAGTCCGCGTACTATGTTGCGTCGGTGACCAATGCCTATCGCCGCGCGCTCGACATACTCGAGGGCGGCGGCAAGTACGTACTTCCCGAGGCGATAACCGATTGCCTGTATAAGACGTCGCACCGTAAATTCACTACGGGCTTTTATTTCGGAGAAAAGGACAGACAGTGCTATGAGACGGCAAAGCCTCAATGCGATTACGACTTTTGCGGAGTGGTGGTAGCAAACGGCGAGGGCGGAGCCGTTGTCGAAATGCGCGGAAGGTTTGCTCGAGGCGACGAGCTCGAGGTTCTTTCTCCGAGCGCCGTCGACGGTGCCGTTTTGAAGGTCGGCGATATGACCGACGAGAAGGGCGTCCCCGTAAGCGACGCCTATAGGGTGCAGCAGCACCTGTTTGTAAAAACCGATCTGAAGCTCGAAGTCGGTGATATGCTGAGGAAAAAATCTTCGTCGTAAAACATTCGGACCGTGTCGGAAGCTCGTATCGCGCACGATCCAATATCCATGCGCGGAGCGCTGTCTGTTTGCATGGCGAGCAAATAAAATCGTAAAAAAATTCGTGACCCTGCCCATAATCGGCTGGGTCGTCTTTTTAAAAAGACTGTCGGCAAAACCGTGGGACAGGCAAAATTCGACACCTTTCTACATATAATGATAGTACCCCTAAAGGAGCGCTATATGATTGTAGAAAGTTTTCTTTATTTTTTAAGCAAAATATTTTGCTTTACGTCGTATGTAAACAACAAGGGTTCGTTTCCCAAACCTCTGCCGCCAGAAGAAGAAAAGAAATATCTCGAAAAGGCAAAGGCGGGAGATAAAGCGGCTCGGGAAGTGCTCATACGCCACAATCTCAGGCTCGTCGCGCACATCGTAAAGAAGTATTCGAATGCGGGCGAGGCTGACGATCTCATAAGCGTCGGAAGTATAGGGCTCATAAAGGGCATAGAGTCGTTCGAATACGGCAAGGGCTCGCAGCTTGCCACCTACGCCGCAAAATGTATCGAAAACGAAATACTCATGTACATACGCGCAAACAAAAAACACCGCTCGAGCGTCAGTTTGTCCGAGCCCGTGGGAACGGACAAGGAAGGAAACGAAATAACGCTAATGGACATATTGCCGCAGAGAGAGGAAAGCGTGTTTTCCAAGGTCGAAACCAATCTTTTGGTAGAGAAAATAGTCGCGATAATCGATACGCTTCCGTCCAGAGAGCGCGAAATAGTCCGTCTCAGATACGGCATAGGGGCGCGCTCGCATACGCAGATAGAAGTCGCGAAAAAGCTCGGCATATCCCGTTCGTATGTGTCGCGCATAGAAAAGAAGGCGCTCGGTAAAATCTCGAAAGAGGTCGGTACGGTATAAGAAAACAATTATCGCGTCGGGTGGGCGGCTTTTTACTTGCAGAGTGAGTGCCAGAGCCTACCCGTATATAAGAAGAAATGCCGCAGAAAAAGTCTGCGGCAAAGCTTTGCGAGTATGATCCGTAAGCCGAATTCTGTTATGACGGCAATCTGTCTACACCCGCAGTTGCCTGCGGGTTGAAGCGATATAGGGAGATACGGCGGACAACCTTAACATCTCCGATCTTGCACCGAGCGGGGTTTACATAGCCCGAAGCGTCGCCGCTTCGGCGGTGGGCTCTTACTCCGCCTTTCCATCCTTACCGAAAAAAATCGGCGGTTTATTTCTGTTGCACTTTCCTTAAAGTCGCCTTTACCGGTATTTCGCCGGCGCTCTGTCCTACGGTGTTCGGACTTTCCTCGTACGCAGAATGTGCGCCCGTAGCCGTCCGATCATCTCGCGAAACAATTGTAGCATATTGCCGAAAAAAAATCAAGCCGTTACCACAGTTCCATAGGGAATTTTTCCACATAAATATAGATAAGTATAGGCACTATACCTTGCAAGCAAGGCAGTGCGCTTTTGCTTTACTTGTTCACTTAATTGGTGTATAATAACAGAGCGATAAACAGTAATTTAGCGGAGGAATAAAAATGGTCAAGAAAATAGAAAACGATTGGAGAATTGATACATATGATGGATATTTAGACGGAGCAACATTTACATTGAAAAAGTTCGTATCCACGAAAACTAATGACCACGAACATTGTGTGTTCTGTTGGCAAAAAATAACCGATTTGAACATTGAAGATTGCGATACGGAAGGCTATTGTACTGTATATGAAAAGACGGGGCAAACTCAATGGATATGCAAAGATTGCTTTAATGAGTTCAAAAATCTATTTAACTTTAA
>CAJULE010000039.1 GCA_910587445.1 uncultured Christensenellaceae bacterium | reverse complement strand
TAAGGCAAAGCCTTAAGTCGTTTAAAGGAGAGGGAATTGAAAGGGAGAGGAACAGTCGAAAGTTCCTCTCCCTTCACGTTTTTGGGCGCGCCTTTTCCGAAAAAGGCGCAAACATAATGCGCAATGCTTCTTTTGCGCAAAAAATCTTTTTCGCCCGCCTCTTTGAAAAAATCACAATTGTTTTCTCCGTTTTTTTGAAAAAAAGGAAAATCTTGTTCATAAATTATTCACAAAAAAGCCGATTTTGGCAACAAATTCGTTAAAAATTTCATAATTTGTTCATATTTACCTTTCAAACGCTTGCCAAACTGCGTATAATGTATTAGAATATATAATATAAAAGTAGGTGTAAAATAACATATATACGCCTATGTGCACGAGTGAAGCTAAAGGCTTTCGGAGGCTTTTTATGAAAAAGAAATTACTGTATGTGATAATGTCGCTTGTATTCGCTCTCGCCCTCTGCGGCGGCAGCGTGGCGGTTCTCACGACGTCCGACGCATTGGCTCGCCTTAACGGCGGAGAAAATGTTGCCGCAGGCGAAACGACGACCGAGGGCGAGAACATCGTCGTCGAAGGTTCGTCGGAAGGCGAGGACATAACCGTTTCGGCGTCGGTCACGGCGGCTAATATCCAAGCGTCGCAAAGCGGTTGGACGAAAGTTCCCGCTTCGACCGTCAACGGCGTAGGCTCAAGCTACGGCTATTACAAGAACTACTCATATTCCGGTTCTACGAACACATCCGGCAACGTGCAGTATGAGGATCTGCCTGCGGGCACATACCTTTTCGAAGCATGGGGCGCGCAGGGCGGCAACGACGGCTCGATAGGCGGTCACGGCGGTTATATCCGCGGCATATATACGTTGTCTGCGGCGACTCGAGTTTATATAGTCGTCGGCGGCTACGGCTCGAGCTCGCAAGGTAACGCTCCCGGCGGCTATAACGGCGGCGCGAAAGCCGGCTCCTACGGTTCTTCCGGCGGCGGCGGCGGCGCTACGCATTTTGCGACGGCTTCCGGCGTTTTAAGCTCGCTTAAAAACAACAAGGGAGCAGTCATACTCGTTGCGGGCGGCGGCGGCGGCGCGGGCAACAACGGTCACTACGGTTACGGCGGCGAGACCCCTCAAGGTAACAGTATAGGCGCAAGCGGCGGCAGAGCCACGGGCGCAATCGTGAACAACAATACTTATTTCGGTCAAGGTCAGGCGTGCGTCACCACGGGAGACAGGAACGACGGCGGCGGCGGCGGCGGCGGCTATTGGGGCGGTTGGGGTTCGACCACCGACTCGAACGGCGGCGGCGGAAGCTCGTATTGCAATACGGGCACAGCCGGCAATGTAAAATATGTTGCTGGCAAGGCGTCCATAAACGGCAATGCCACGATGCCCAATCCCACAAGCTATAATGCAAATAAAACTCACAACGCAAGTTCTTCGAGCACACCCGGTTACGCTCGCATAACCTGCCTCAACAATCCTCCCGTAAATAAAAACGCGACGATAACGGCTACGGTGCGCGGAACGAGCGCGACCGTCGCTCCTTCGACGATTGCAGACGACGCCGGCGCATATCACACCGAACGTCGTTGGGCGGAAAACAATCGCGTATATACGAACTCCGCTTGCACGGCTCTTGTCGATTCCAATGTCCTTGCGGTAAGCGGTATGTCGGCAAACTCGACGGGCTCTATGACTCTCATGCCCAAACGCTATTTCGGCGCGACGACGTACTACGCAAAAGTGCGCGACGATATGGGCTTTGTCACGACGGTCTCTTTCCGCTACAGCGTGACCGACAGCCCCATAACCGCACTTTCCGGCATAAACGCTCATACTACGGGCAGTAACGGAACTTATAAGTATTTCGTCGGTCCTTCCACTACGAACGTGCAGGGCGATTGGATAAATAATACCGATACGGTAAGTGATGTCATTTACAATCCCGCGGGCAAAGACAGATATACGGTGTTTATTCCCAAGCCCATAACGCAGACCGAGCGCGGCATTTATATAAACGCCGCCGATCTCTACACCGACGACGACGTCGGCAGGGGATATGACGACATTGTCATAACTTCCATAGGAAACGCGTCCTCGAGCTCCTACAGCATAGTGACGAATTCCGCCGATTACAAGTACGGCAGGGGATATGGCAGAGTGTGCGTCACGCATAACGGTGCGGCGCAGTCGGCGGGCTATATCTCGTCCGTGACGCTCACGGTTCAGTCTGTCGAAAAATCCACGAACAGACTCATGGGCGGTCCCGTGACGATTACGGTCGTATTCAAGGTCAGCAATACGCGTCCCACGCTCAAGCAGAACAGCGGGGCGACATATCCCGACCCTTACTATGCGATAAACGTGGGCGACACGCAGAGGATCAATGTCACGGACATCTGCGTCGACATCGACAACAACAAAAACGAAATAAAGGAAATAGTCGTTCCCCAAAATCAGTTCGTCTATCTCGACACTTACGGAAACTATATCCATTCTTCGCTTTCTCCGAATTCGAACTACTTCTTTACCGAGGCGCAGAACCCGAAGGCTCCCGACTCGATGACGACTGCTCGCGGAACGAACGTGCTTAAGTTCGAGCCGGAAAGCATAGTCGACGCTTCGTCCGATACCTCGCGGTCGTATCTGTCTTACACGATAGATCCCGAGGGTCAGTATATTACCATAAACGGCTTGCGCGCTACGCGTAACCAATATACGGACAATTCGTTCACGCGTACGGGCGACTTCTATTTCCTCGTTCGCGTAGAGGATAAGGGCGACCCGACCGACAGAGGTATATGGTTCCCCGTCGCGGTAAGAGTAAACAATACCACGCCTTCGCAGATAAGTCCCGCGGCGATTGCCGATTCCACCTCGTCCGAGGCGAAGACCGATGCGAACGGCAATAAAGTGATGTACTTCAGCCCTATGGGTATAGGCACGCTTACCGCAGACGCAAGCATACGCGACGACGACAATCACATTCGCGGACTTGCCGAGGACGTAGATACGTTTGCTGTTCAGGCAAAGAATTCCACTGCCGGCGAGGTAAAGACCTATATGTACAACGAGTTCCTCGTGCTCGATATGGATCAGTTCGGCGCGCCTACCGCGGAGTACCCGAACGGCGTTATCGAGACGGAATTCTATAGGATAGAACCGCATAAGCTGTACGCTTCGTCCGTCACCGCGGCAAAGATCGCCAAGGGGCAGACCATAGTTTCGAGCGGCGATTCTGACGATATGAGTTGGCAGCGCTACGACGAGTGGGGCACCGACATAAAGACCTACTCCGCCGACATAATCGAGTTCTGGGGCATCAAGGTGACCTTCCTTCGCTCGACGAGCGGCGTGTATATTCAGCAGCCCATAGTAATAAAGGATACGCGAAATGCGGCAAACAGCAAGACGAAACCCGTCGGCGGCAATCTCGACGGCCTTGTAAATCTGCTTGTAAAGGTAGATAACAGCACCGTAAAGATTCACGATAGCGCTACGCTTGCACAGCAGAAGATCACGGCTCGCCGCGATTTCAGGGACAGTGATTCCGGTATCTGGACGCACAGAGATAGCGAAGTGACCGTTTCTGCGAATTCCAATTCGAGCTCCGTAATATATACCGTTCCCAACGGCTATACGTTCGAAATCACTCCTTACGATCTTGCATACGATTTGGATATGGCAAGCGGTTGGGAAGTGGGCAAAAACACGAACACGAACCGCGTGTTCTCGATGTGGGAGCACCCCGAGAATTCGACCGACAATTCCGCCGAATACAGACTCGATTCCGCATACGAAAGTCAGTTTAACGACGCCCATGCCGATATTTCGGATCTCTTCTATACGAGCAATCCGCTCGACCTTTCGACTACGCCCGCGACCTTGAAGCTCGACCGCCTCGCATTCGACGGCAGCGCGCAGATGATAAGCTCCACGGGCGGCACGGCGACGGTCACGACCGAGGAAGCTAATCGCCGCAGCTATGTCACGGTAAGCACGTCGACGCGTACTTCCGCAGGCAATCCTCTTGCGTTCCGCGTCAAGATATCCGACGGCGCTTCCATTGCCGAAGTCACCGTACAGGTAAACGTGAGCGACAATCTTCCCGAGATCCGCACCGACGCAAAGAATGTATTCTATCTTTCGAGCAATATAAACGGCGTGAACGATACGACGACGAACTCGTCCGACGACTACCAGGGTAACAACTTTCAGGGTTCGACGGCAAACCGCGATCTCTTTAACTACGGCTATAACATTCGCGAATTCCGTCCGACGGACATAGCTCAGGATTTCGAGCCCGACACGCTTTACTTTGCCGACGCGACTTTCACGTTCTATTCGCTTGTCAAAACAGGCGGCGGCAAGACTGTCGAGTTCGACGGCAAAACTTATTACGAGTTCACCGACGGCAGCAGTTATGTGACCGCCGAGTTTGCGCAGGCAACGGGCGGCAGAAGCGGTCAGGTGTTTAAAGTAACCGCGCGTTCGAGCACGCAGAATCTTCCGGGCGGTCTGTTCGTAGGCGTAAACATAACCGATAACTACGGCTATGACGCAAGCGCGAACAGGGCGGAGATAATAATCCAGCTTGAGGTTCGCAACAGCGCGCCCGAGCTCAATCGCGACGTCGACAGAGGCTTTGCCGTAGTCGATAAGATTACGGGCGGAGACAACCCCGAACTTGACGACCCTTCGTCCGATACGGTCTCCTACGAGTGGAGAGTGTCGCCGAACAATGAAAGCGAAGTTGTAAATGCCGACTATTACGTCGCGTCGAGCCTTAACGTTTACAACGCGCTTGTTGCAAACAAAGTTTCGCCAAAGAATATACGCATTCTCACCGCCGACAACGACGCATTGCAGAACTTGTATCTGTATGCGGGCGCGGGCAACGAGAATACCGACAACGACTATCCCAATCTGCCCGTTTACGGTCTCGACACTCCGATCAACCGCGACCCCTCGACGGCAAACGACGTCGCTATGATGTTCACGCTTCCCGACGGTCAGTCCGATATTAGGATTGCGTCCCTTATATTCTGCGATGCCGACGGAAGCGTCATGACTACACAGCCCTACAAGGAAATAGTTGCGGGCAGCAATACGACCATAGCAAACCGCTTGGACGGCTATACCGGCAAACAGGATATAACGGAAAAATATGTAGACAATCCGAATTGGGCGATTAAGATAACGACTCAGCGCTCGTTCGCAAGTCCCATGCGCTTCACCGTTCGCGTCCGCGACAGCCTCGACAATGCGAGAGGGGAGACGAGATACGACGGAAAGCGTACGATAAACGACGACGGCACGCCGGCTGCCGGCACGGCTAATATAGACGGATATAAGGAATTTACCTTCTATTTCAATATGGGCTCGCTCGGTATGACCGCGCCTCACGAAGTCTATACGCCAGATTATGAGTACGTAGACGGAACGGGCACAATACAAAGACCCGGCTTTAAGTACAACGGCATAGCGCTCGGTTCTTCCGGTGCACTTGTTCCGCTTAGCTACTTCGCTTACACGGCAAGCTTGCCCGGTCAAGATGAGTCGGGCAACGATTTGACGGCTACGTCCGCCGTAAGCTTTAACGGCGCGTACTATACGAGAAGTACTCAGACCGATATGCTTTCGCGCCTTACTCTTACCGACGGCACGAATATCTGGACGGGAAGCGGAATAAACAATAACCCGTATATCAAGTTCGAAATACAGACCGATACGAAACTTATGGGAACAGAGCCGTCTCTCGGTTTCACCACCGACTATTATAATACGGGATTGCTTTCTTCTTCGCTTAAGCAAGTTTACACACGTATTTACGAAAACAGACAGGGTATAAAGATGAACGTGCGCGGACCTCGTCCGTCGTCGCCGCTCAAACTGACGCTCGACCTTGCTCTTTATACGAATCTCGGCGGCACGCCTACGATAGAATCGGCAAACAACATTCCCATCACGGCGAATGTTTCCGTGGACGTAACTATCGCAAACGAGTCGGTCAGAGTCGTCGATACGAGTTCTTCTACGGGTTCGACTCAGATATTCGAGTATGATACGGGCGCAAGCATTCCCGTGGGCAGCGTAAACGCTTATACGTTTAAACTTTTCGACAGCGATACTTCTACGTCGACGAGTAGCAGCGACACGCTCTATGTCCGCTATACAGACAGCAATAAGTTGCGTGTTGTAGACGGAATGTCTCCGGAGGCACAGACAGCATATACAAGCGTCTATCGCGACACGGCGCGCTTCCTTCAAAGCTCGCTCGGCGCTACGGGTAAGCCTCTTACGGCAGCTCAGCTTCGCCATATGGTCAAAGCCGACGGCTTGCAGAACACCGGAAATCAGAATCTCGAGCAGCTCACAAAGCTTGCCGAATATCTCGGTGTGGATACTACGTCGGGAAACAACAATACGATAGCGCAGCTTCTTCTTGATTATGCCGACGGTTTGGAGAAAACGGGCACGTTCAATAAAGTAAACGAAGGCTACAACGAGTACTTTAAGATAGACGACGGATTCGACTCCGAATCGTTCACCGTCCGTCCCGTAAAAAAGACGACTTTCGATTATCAAAGCATTGCCGGGTTCGATAAGAGTAATATAACATCCGACGCAAATTTTGCATTGGTTAAACAGTATGCAAAAGAGAATAAACATCTTGAAACCGAGCGCACGTCAAAAGGCTACAACTTCTATTTCCCGCTTAATGTCATAATATACGACACCTACAACGGAACCTCTTTCTACAACGGCACATGGCAGCTTCTGACTATAAAGCTCAGAATAAACAACTCCGCGCCCGTTGCGAATACGTCGCTCTATACGGCGGATAAATATTTCGGTATTTCCGTTACTCTCGAGGACAACTACAGACTCAACGTCGCAGACGCGGTCTCCGACAGAGACTTCCTCATGATAGACGGTCGCTTTGCAAACAAGTTGGAGCTTGAGGACAGAAACATTGCCGATACGTCCGACTATCTCGAAATAAACAACGACGGCTCGGAAACGTATTACTATGCCGATGTGGCGAATGCCACTGCGCCTACTTCCGATGTGATAGGCTACGCAAACTACCGTGCAAATCCCGCGGGTGACAGCACGGGCACGTATGTGCGCGGAAATATCATACCGGAAAGCGAGAGGGTGATAGACGTAAGCGTAGATTTCGAAACGAACTCTTCGGGCTCCAAGTATATCAAGTCGGTCACGTTCAAGGCGCTCAAGAAGGTTACGGGACGCATCTGGGTGGTTCTCCGCTTCAGGGATAACAACGGCGCGTTTGCCGACTTCAATGTCCTCGTACAGGTCGCAAACAAGGCGCCCGAGCTCCTTCACACGAGAGATAACGGCGAGCTTAGCGGCGTAAAGCAGACTACGCTTGTCTACGGCAGAGACGGTATGAATGCCGCCGCTCCCGAAATAATCATGAAGACGGGCGACTACTTCGACATCACCGTTACGCCTTACGATATGTATATGAACGCGCTTTCGGTGGAGGACAGAAACAAATTCAATCCCAACAGCCGCAACGAACAGGCTTTCGGTCATGACGTGGATTTCAATAAGATAGAGACCGAAAACAATAAGTTTATCCGCAACAGCACTACGGCGGCTTACGAAGGTCAGAATACCTATCTCGGCGCATATGTCGTCGCAGAGGACGATTCGCCCGAAACCTTGCGTCTCAACAGCATTTCCACTTCGGGTCTCAACAACAAGCTTGCCGTCATGGCGCAAAACGTGTATACCAGGGACGGTCTCGCCCGCACGTTGTCTTATAGGGTGGAAGCTCGCGGCGTCGCAAACCGCTTGCCTTTGACGGTGACCGTTTCCGACGGAGACTATACCGTTTCGGTCATCTTCACTATAACCGTCGAGTCCACGCCTCCCAAGGTTTCGACCGATCCCGCCGATGACGCGGCTCTTGCCGAAAAGGGTATCGAGCACGTAAGACCGAGCGACGATCCCGACAGCCAGGCAGAGGCAAACGGCGTTTCGGTAACCGATCTCATGCAGAACGTACTGTTCAACGTAAGACTTAAGATGAGCGATCGGCCCTTTACGGTAAACCTCAAGGATCTCTGTAAGGATCCCGACGCAGGCGACGCAGACAAGATGTATCTTTACGAGGCATTCTCGGGCTCCTGCTTCTCGGTGGGCGGCAATACGAGCGGCGTTACCGAATCGGCGTATGTCTCGCTCGATACGATACTCGGAAGCGACGGTCGTGCACACTCGTTTACGATCACTCCCGTGAACTTCATGAGCGGCGGCGAAACGGGCAGCGAAAAGAGCTTCGAACAGATAGTATTCTACGTCATGGACGCAAACGGTCAGTCGCTCGATTACGCGCAGAAGATCATAATAAACGTATACGTCGAGCCCAACGAGCTTATCGGTACGTCCGAAAATTCCGAAAACCCCAACACCAAGAACTTCTACGACTTTACGGTTAAGTCCAAAGCGGAGTACAATGCCGCGGACATAGCCGACAAGCAGAGCAGACTCACAGTCGTCACGCCCACCGCGGCGACGAGGGCGGTTGCGACGGGTCTCGTGATAGACCCCGACTACGGCGCGTCCAAGACGGCTTATTCGATGAGCGTCTTTGCAATGCTTCGCAAGAAGACCGACGAAGCGGGCAACGTGACGTGGGAGAGTCTCGCAAACTCCGTAAGAGAGTTCGAAAATCTCAATGTTACGGCTCAAGGCGAAGCATATACGCCGTTCGAGCTCAAGCGCTATGTCTATAATTCGACCGATAAAGTTATGGTTACGGAAAGCGCGTATGACGCCAACGTAAACGTAGAGCTTTACAGATACGTCGCTCAGTACTTCGAGTTCGACATAAGCGCGGACGGCGCGACTATCAACTTCACGCCCGTCGATACGACTAAGAGAACGCCCATACCGCTCTTTGTAAAGATTCAAAAGCGCGACGTTCCCGACGACGCAAAATATAAGTCGGAGGCTTATCTTGCGATATCCGTAGGCAACAGCGCGCCGACGGCCACCGTCGAGGGTCTTACGAACGCCGACTTCTACGACGGCTTCGACGGCGACGGCTTCCTTACGTTCTCGGGCTATATCGGCGATTCCCGCACCTACAGCTTGCACGATAAGAGCGAACAGACTCACGGCTTGTTTGCCGATCTCGACACGAACGACAACGTCGTTATAAACCAGGCTCAGGGCGGCGAGAACCGCGGTTGGGAGATACTCCCGTCTTACGATTACGGCGACGGCGTCGTGAATACGAGCACGGGCTATCTGCGCGACAACACAAAGGGTCTCGGACCTGCGCTCGAGGTTACGACGTCAAGCGGCTCTATCACAATCAAGTTCATGCGTAAGATAGACGCGGGCGACACCGAAAGCGCGGAATTCGTGCGCTTGCCGATGCGCGTCTACGGCGTCGACTCCATGGGCGAAACCGTCAGCACCGTCATCATACTCAAGGTGTATAACTCCGCTCCTTACGTACGCGATTGGGAGGAAGAAGGCGAGGTTCCGCCTACCGCCGTCGGATATACGCTTGCGAGAAGCACCGGCGATACATTCCTTCTCGAAGCTACGGTCGAGCGCGGCAAACCGCTCAACATCAACATCGCGGACGTCTATCGCGACGTCGACACCTACGGCTTGGGCGCCGATAACCCGACCAATGCGTCGAATTCGTGCGACTCCGTAAACTTCATAGGCGACGCGTCGCGCGGTTATCTCTCCGACATAAGCGGAAAGCCCACCGCAATCCATTCCGTGAGTGCTTTGGGCGGAACGGATGAACTCTTCAGACTCTCGTCCCCGAACGCCAACAACTCCGTGCTTCGCGTGCTCTGTACGTCGTACAGCCGCGGCAGCGTGGGCGAGGCTACGCTCCGCATAGCCGACGGTTCGGGCGCTGCGGCCGTGGACATAGTCATTCGCTTGACTGTCGCCAACTCCGCGCCTACCGTTCGCGAGGGCATCTCGACCGAAATAGATATGTTCGGATCCGAAGGTACTACCGACGAGTTCGGCGTTACGGTTGTCGAAGCAAGCTACTTCAACATCTTAAGCTATATCACGGACAACAACGTAAAGGATCTCACGAAGTATTACGAGGGTCTCGAGCTTACCGAAAATCCCACTTTCCTCCGCATATCTTCGATCACGCTCGGCGATACGACGACGAACGGCGGCGCGATCCTTATCGAGCCTGCTCTCACCGAGGGCGCGACCGTCGGTAATATAAACGTGTTCAATGCAGGCGTTTCCGAAACCAACCCTCAGGAGTTCTACATCCGCCCGCTTCCCGGCGTGTACGGCTGGCAGAACGTCACGTTGAGGGTGCAGGACGACGGTAACAACATCTTCAGCGAAGACGCTCTTTCCTGCGACATAACGCTCAGAATACGCATAGCGTACGGTTCCGATACCATGATAACCAATGTCATAGACATCGACCGCGGACGTTCCGAGCTCGTCACGATAGGCGACATTCTCGACAGATACGAGACCGATTCCGTAACGGGCGCGATCGACTTTAAGGAGTACAGCAACGGCTATAAGCTCACGGGCATAGACGTCGGTGCGGAATCTCACAGGGTCGAGCTCATTACCCAGCCTATGGACAACGGCACCGTAAGCTATAGGCTCAAGGTGAAGCCTGTGGCTGTCGAGGGAAGCGAAATAAGCGTTACGGCTAAGTGCCGCGTGGGCAGTGTCGAAAGGGACGTTCCGTTCAAGATCCTCGTCGGCGCAAATGCGAATCCCGTTCTCAAGTCCGAGTTCGCACCCGAAAAGGTATATAACTTCAGTTCGAGCGACGAATCGCGCGACGACGGATGTATCCATCTTCCCGCAAGCTTCTTCTTCACGGACGACAGCGAAATAGACGTAATGAAGTTCCAGTCCGCTTCGAGCGCCATAAGCAGCATAGCGGAAGCCCGCGTCAACGAGAGAGACGGCGTGAACGAAATCGTCATAAAGTTCAAGGCGAACCGTGAAGTCACTATCACGATGAGCGTCGTGGACGAGACGATGGAAGCGGTTACGGCGGAGATCCGCGTGATGTGCCCCGACAAGCCCGAACTCGGCTTCTTCGCTTCGGCGATCATCTATATCAGAAGCAATCCGTTGATGTTCGCAATAATCCTCGGCGCGCTTCTCCTGCTCATAATACTGCTTCTTATAATCATCCTCGCGGTGCGCAAGAAGAGAAAGATGCGCAAGGAGATAGAGGCTCTGCTTGTTTCCGAAATGGAAATGGAAGAACAGATGCTCAAGCTTTCCGCAGGTCAGCAGACAACGGCTTACAACAACAGCTTCGGTTATCTGCCTCCCGTGCAGCCGCCCGTAAGCAACGCACCGTTGCTCGGACAGGGTGGACCGGCTCAAGGCGCAGCTCCGCAGAACAATGCGATAGGGCTCAACCCCGGCGGCTCCGATTCGGGTAATCCGCCGAAGAACAACGACGGCTTCGACGGCGAAGGCTTCTAAGCTTTCCGTCGGTAAAGAAAAGGTCAAAGAAATTACACAAAAAAAAGCCCGCTTTTGCTATGGACCCCAAAAGTTGGACAGATAAATAGTTAAATTACTTGTGAATGAG
>CAJULE010000038.1 GCA_910587445.1 uncultured Christensenellaceae bacterium | reverse complement strand
TGCCGTTGTATCCGTGAAGAAAGTGCGCGCTGTCAAAACAAGCCGAAGTTTTTAAATAATACATATATGTCTCCCTTTCGAAAAAAAGTACAGCCGCAACAAAACGACTGCACCCAAAAAAGACTCTTCCCATTCAGATGCCCTGGTTTTGTTTAACGACAGGATGGCGCAAACGAACTGTCCGTTTAATTAGCTATATAATACCACGCCGCGACGAGTATGTCAACTCAATCGACGGGCTTACGCGGGGCGTATTTTCAAAACGACCGATGCCCTTACGTATTCCTCGGTCAAATAAGCAACGGCAATATCTCCTCGGGTCTGTCGACTATCGCGATATGCGGAAAAGTCTCCAACAGAGAGCGGTCGCGAAAGCCCCAGGTAACGCCGATAAAATCGAGCCCCGAATTCTTTGCGGTCTCGGCGTCCACGTCGGAATCTCCTATATAGACGGCGTCCGATTTATTCGACCCGAGCTTTTCGAGCGCGGCGAGCACTCCGTCGGGCGCGGGCTTTTTCGCAACCGTTTTGCTCTCCCCGACCGCCTCGTCTATCATATCTCCGAACAATTTTTCGGCAAGCTGCTTAACCGCGCTGTCGTACTTATTCGAGACGATCGCCGTCTTTATGCCGCGCGCCTTTAAAGCCGCAAGAAGCTCGTGCACGCCGTCGTAAGGGCGGGTCTTGTTCTCCATATTCTTATCGTAATGCGCGGTGAATATATCGAACACCTTGTCCGCGTCTTTTTTTTCCGTCCCGACAGGCACCGCTCTTTCCACGAGAAGCCGAACGCCGTTGCCGACAAACGCGCGCACCTCTTCGTACGAGCGACTCGGAAAACCGCATTTGCCGAGAGCGAAATTTACGCTGTCCATTAAATCGTCGAGCGTGTTTAAAAGCGTACCGTCGAGATCGAATACCACTGTGTCTTTCATAATTTGCCGTTCTCCGTTATTTGAATGATTTTGTTGGTTTGGTAACGTATGGAAACAATCCCCTCAGTCACCTACGGTGACAGCTTGCCTTTCTAAAGGGAGCCTTTTTAGGTAGTATTTCGCGAGTGAAGATTATTTATATCTTGCGCGAAGCACAGCCTTTTTCCAGCCCTCTATGAGTTCTTCGCGTTTTGCCTCTTCCATGGAAGGCTCGAACACTTCCGCTTTGGCTTCCTTTCCGAGGGAACCGATATTAGCGAATATGCCCGTCGAAAGCCCCGCAAGATACGCCGCACCGAGCGCAGTCGTTTCCGTAACGGCGGGACGCGAGACGTTTTTTCCGAGAATATCGGCTTGAAACCGCATGAGAAACTCGTTTCTGCTGGCGCCGCCGTCGACGAAAATTCCGCTTATGTTCTCGCCGAGATCGCGCTCCATCGAATGTACGAGATCGAACACCTGATAGGCTATGCTCTCGAGAGCGGCGCGCACGATATGCGCCCTGTTCACTCCGCGGGTAAGACCGCATATTATGCCGCGTGCCTCGGAATCCCAATACGGCGCGCCGAGCCCCACGAATGCGGGAACTATGTATGCTCCGCAGGTATCGCTTACGGAAAGAGCAAGGCTTTCGCTTTCCGCCGACGTGGAAATCATGCCGAGCTCGTCCCGAAGCCACTGAACGAGCGCGCCCGCAACGAACACACTGCCTTCGAGAACATAATCGGGCTTACCGTCGACCGACGCCGCAAGAGTGGTTATAAGTCCCCTATGACTGTCTATAGCCCTGTCTCCCGTGTTCATCAGAAGAAAGCAGCCCGTACCGTATGTGTTTTTGACCTGTCCGCGCGAAAAGCACCTCTGTCCGAACAGCGCGGCTTGCTGATCGCCCGCGACGGCAGCTATGGGAACGCCCGCGCAAGGCAGACCGTCCGCAACCTTGCCGAACACGTGCGCCGACGGACAAACTTTCGGAAGCATGGATTCGGGCACCCCGAAAATCTGCATAAGATCGGCGTCCCAGCATTTTTTGTGTATATTGAAAAGCATGGTGCGAGAGGCGTTCGAATAGTCCGTAGCATGGACCTTGCCGCCCGTCAGATTCCACAAGAGAAAGCTGTCCACCGTCCCGAACAAGAGCTCGCCGCGCTTTGCCCGCTCCCTCACGCCTTCTACGTTTTCGAGAATCCACTCGAGTTTCGTGGCGGAAAAGTACGCGTCCACGGACAGTCCCGTGCGCTCGTACAGAAGTTCCTCATATCCCTCTTCCATAAGGCGGCTGCACTGACTTGCCGTCCTGCGACACTGCCAAACTATTGCGTTATAAACGGGCTTTCCGCTTGTCTTGTCCCAGACGACGACCGTTTCGCGCTGATTGGCTATGCCTACCGCCGAAATGTCGAAACCCTCGGACGCCTCTTTTATCACGTCGAGCGACGTGGAGAGAAGATCATTCGGGTCGTGCTCGACATATCCGGGCTGCGGATATATCTGCTTGAACTCGCGCCGAGCCGTCCTTACGGGATTGCCGCTTTCGTCGAATATTATGGCGCGCGTGCCGGTAGTCCCCTGATCGAGAGACAATATGTATTTCTTGGGCATTTGCCGAATCTCCGTTATGGTATGCTTGTACGTTCCCATTATAACATTTATGGCGGCATAAAGTCAAGAGGAAGAGCAGATAAAGGGCAAACGATGTTTGAGCCATATCGAGAGGGCGCGACATGACGCATAGGAAATCGGCGCTGTTATTCGGAGACGTAAAATGACGGTTTTCACATCGAAATAAGCAATTTGTGTTGCAAAACCGACCGTTTGTGCACAAAGTATTGATTTTCGTTTTATTATGCGCTATAATGACATCGTCAAATGCAGGTCGTACATACGGTCGATTTGACATTTCCCCCTCCCCCTATAGACAGAAGAGCGACGCACCCCGCCGCTCTTTTGTAATTTATCCGCTTGACAGGCACACGCCATAAAGAGTATAATTGCATATGAAGAAAATTTTTCAAGGACGGCCTTTTTATGGACTATATCGGAATAGATTCGAAATGGAACGAGCGTTGGAACAAGAATCCCAAACTCAAATTCGACCCCAAGCGAGAGAACGACAAGTACTACGTTCTCGAAATGTTCTCCTATCCCTCGGGTTCGAATCTCCACCTCGGGCACTGGTTTAACTACGCCCTTACGGACAGCTTTGCGCGCTTCAAAAAAATGCACGGCAAAAACGTGTTCCAGCCGATGGGCTTCGACGCGTTCGGTCTGCCCGCCGAAAACTATGCGATAAAGACGGGGATTCACCCGAAGGACAGCACGCTTAAAAACATATCCGTTATGGAAAGACAGCTTTCGGATATGGGCGCGATGTTCGATTGGGACTACAAGCTGTATACCTGTGACGAAAACTATTACAAGTGGACGCAATGGCTGTTCGTACAACTGTATAAAAAGGGGCTCGCCTACCGCAAGCTCGCGCCCGTAAATTGGTGCTCGTCCTGCAACACCGCCATTGCCAACGAACAGGTCGTCGACGGCAAGTGCGAGCGCTGCGGAACGGAGATAGAGCGCAAACATATGACTCAATGGTTCTTTAAGATAACCGATTATGCGGAAGAGCTTTTGGACTGTCTGCCCGCGCTCGATTGGCCGGAAAAGACGAAGCTCATGCAAAAGAACTGGATAGGCAAGTCCGAAGGCGGAGAAATAGATTTCGAGCTTGTCGATCGCGACGAAAAGATAACCGTCTTTACGACGCGCGCCGACACTCTTTTCGGCGTCAGCTTTGTCGTACTTGCTCCCGAACACGCGCTTGTCGACAAGATAACCGCGCCCGAAAACAGAGCGGCGGTGGACGCCTACCGCAAGCAAGCCGCCATGCAAAGCGACATAGACAGGCTTTCGACCGCAAAAGAAAAGACGGGCGTATTTACCGGCGCGTACTGCATAAACCCGATAAACGGCGAAAAGGTGCCCGTGTGGATCGCGGACTACTGCCTCGCCACCTACGGCACGGGCGCAGTCATGGGCGTTGCCGCACACGACGACAGGGACTATGTTTTCTGCAAAAAGCATAAACTCAACATCCGCAGAGTAGTCGCGCCCAAAGAGGGCGGCGACGCTCTCCCCTACACCGAATACGGCATAATGACCGACAGCGGCGAGTTTTCGGGACTCACGAGCGAAGAGGGCAAAATTAAGGTCGTCGAGGCGCTCGAAAAGACGGGCAAAGGCAGAAAGAAGATAAACTACCGCCTGCGCGACTGGTCGGTGTCGCGGCAGCGCTATTGGGGCGCTCCCATTCCGATCATTCACTGCGAGCATTGCGGCGCAGTGCCCGTGCCCGAAAAGGATCTGCCCGTCACCCTTCCATACGATGTGAACTTTACTCCCGACGGCAAAAGCCCCCTTTCCTCTCACGAAGGCTATATGAACTGCACCTGTCCCGTCTGCGGCAAGCCCGCAAGGCGCGATCCCGACACTCTCGACACCTTCGTCTGCTCGAGCTGGTACTACCTTCGCTATCCCGACAACAAGAACGACAAGGCGGCTTTCGACACGAAGAAGATAAACAAGCTTCTGCCCGTAGACAAGTATGTCGGCGGCGCGGAACACGCCTGTATGCACCTACTCTATGCGCGTTTCATAACGAAGGCTCTGCGCGACATGGGCTATCTCGACTTCGACGAGCCGTTTACTTCGCTCGTTCATCAGGGGCTTATACTCGGCGAGGACGGCAACAAGATGAGCAAGTCCGCCGGCAACGTAATAAATCCCGACAAATACATCGCAAAGTACGGCTCCGACGTATTCCGCACCTATCTCATGTTCGGCATACGCTTCACGGAAGGCGGACCGTGGTCCGACGACGGCATTAAGTCGGTCGCAAAGTTCCTCGACAGAGCCGAAAGAATAATCGTCAAGGCATGGGAAAAGCGCGGCGAGGGCAAGAAGAAGGCTCAAGGCAAGGAAGAAGCCGAACTCGAATATGCGCTAAACTACTGTATCAAGGAAGCGAACGGCGACTTCGAAACCTTCTCTTTCAACACGGCGATCGCACGCATAATGGAGCTTGTGAACGCCATGTACAAGTACGACGCTCTGCCCTCTCCCGACTACTCGCTTTTAAACGAGGTTGCGGGAACGCTCATACTTCTTATGGCTCCCGCCGCTCCGCACTTTGCAGAGGAGCTGAACGAAATGCGCGGCGGCAAAGAGAGCGTATTCCTTTCGCCCTTCCCGAAGTGCGACGAAAAGAAGCTCGTCAAAAACGAAATCGAATACGCGCTGCAAATAAACAGCCGCGTAAAAGCAAAGGTCATGCTGAGCGCGTCGAAGGACGTCAAGGCGCTCGAAAAGGAAGCGCTCGCGCTTGCCGAGGTACAGGAGCTTATAGCGGGGCTTGCCGTCAAAAAAACGATAGTCATACCGGGAAGAATAATCAATTTCGTCGTCTGAAAAAGAACTTAAGAAATACCCGTGTCCGTTTTCCGAACACGGGTATTTTGTTTTATTTCAGGGTCTCATGCGAAGCAGACTATTGTTTTCTCTGCTCCATAAAGCAGCCGACTGCCGCCGCTATGCAAGCGACAAAGAATATTATCGAGAAGGTAAGTCCCGCCATTGCGTTGCCGCCTATGAAGTTTACGCCGTTCCACACGTCGGACAGCGACGGAAGCATGGCGTTGAGCGTGAATGCGAAGCCGACTACGTACAGCAGCGCGGGCACTGCGGGCGTCCACTTCCAATCGGTGAATACCGTAAGAAGGACGGAGAGCGCCCCCGCAAGCATAAATACGAAACCTATTACGGAGAATGTTCTGTCCGCGCTGTCCACGATGACGTACAAGAGAGCGCCCACGAAAGCCAGGCAAGCCGCTCCGAAAGTGAGCCAGAAGCCCGTTGCCCTTTCCTTGAATGAATCCTTAATCTTCATGTCCTGCCTCCTTTTTGCCGAACACATATGTGCCGAGCACGAACATCACGATAGACGCGACTATCAGCACGGCGAACACGACTATTAAAGTCGTAAGCACGGGCTGCCACCAAGGCACGAAATTCGCGACCTCTACGCCCTTTTCGAGTCCGTTTACGAGATTGGAATTCGCATACGCATAGTAGAAATGCTTGTTTGCCGTCTTCATCGCGAGGAGTATCGTGCCGTCTCTGTCGCGGCGAATTATGTTTGCAAGTTCCGTCGTTCTGCCGCTGTCGTTGTTGAACATATCCGTACCCGCGACCGTACATTCGCGCGTGAGCACGTAATCAGAAGCGTCCTTCGAAGAGTCGGTAAGGTTCACTCCCTTAAAGCCCCATTCCTCGCGCAGTACGCCCGTAAGCACAGCTTCGCTCGCCGCACCGGCAACCGCGCCCACGCGATTGAAGCAGGTCATCGTACCGAGACCGCCGCCGACGTCGTCGCGCAGCGCACCCTCGAAGCAACGGAGCGAGCCCTGTCTGAATCCCTGTTCCGTCGCAAACGTCGAAACGCCGTGACGGTTGGTTTCCTGATCGTTTCCGACAAAGTGTTTTATCGCCGCGATAAGACCGCCCTCTTGCATTGCTTTTACCTGTGCCGCTCCGCAAAGGTACGACATATTGGGATCTTCCGAATAGTACTCGGAATTTCTGCCGCCGTAAGCGGACCTGTGCCAATCGGCGCCCGGTCCGAAGATCATCGAATATCCGGCGTAGAGCGCGTCCTCCGCAAACAGTTCGCCGCGCCTTTTAAGCAGCTCGAGATTGAACGTCGAGGACATGACGACCTGATCCACATAGAGAGTTATGCCCGTTCCGTCTCCGTTTCTGTATACGGAGCCGAGCCCTTTCGGTCCGTCGGTGTTTGCGTTTGCGGGCTTGTTCACCGTGGATATTCTCGCATTGCCCATGGTCTCGCCCATGACGGTCGCAAGATCGCTGAGCGTAAGCTGATCCAAGAAAGTCTCCCACTTCGAATCGAAGTAATCCACGCCGTACATTTCGACGAATTCCATCCCTGCGTTCGCCTCGATTTTCACGGTCGAGGAATCGGGCGTAGAAGGCGTCTTTTGATAACTCGTGTTGTCGAGCACCGTTTTGAGGCTGCTCGTAGCCTCGAGACCGACGTATGCTTTCGGATAGGTATTCCAATCGGCGCGCGTAAGATAGGTCACGACGCCATCGCTAAAGTAGTTGTAATCGATGTCGTCGAAGCGATTGGACACGACGGCGTAAGTCCCCGCTTCGCTTGCGGCGGAGGATTCCGCACTCGAGCGCGCGTACGTCTTATCGTCCTTTTCGGCAAGAACCACGCCTACTGCCTTATCCGCATTGCCCGTGACGGCGTTTCCCTTTTCGTCGGTAAGTCCGCTTGCGTCGGGGTGTTTTTTCGCAATCACGTTGTTCAAAGCGTCGTGCGCGTCGCCGCCCACCGCGTAGAAGTAGTCGCCCTCGTCAAATACATAGCAGCCCTTTTTCGACGCGTCTGCGCCGTTCGTCGCGTTCTCGTCGTAGGCAGCAAACAGATAGTCGGAAGCCGTCACCGTCACTTCCTCGCTCTCTCCCGCGGCAAGAGAGCCCGTCTTTGCAAAGCCGATGAGCTCGATTGCCGACTTTTCGGCCTGACCCTCTTTCCAGGGTGCGGAAGCATAGAGCTGAACCGCGTGCTTGGATTTGCCCGTATAGTTCGAACCGTTCGGAGCGCCTTCGTTCGTAACCTTGACTTTTGCCGTAACGGTGTGCGCTTCCCTATCCCAGACGATCGACTGCACCTCTTCGGTAAAGCGTGCGTAAGAAAGCCCGTAGCCGAACGTGTAAGCCATTTCGTCCGCATAGTTCCACGCATTGTTTTCTGAAGCGTACACGCCGCTTGCGCCGTTTGCATTGTTTATGCCGAGCACGCAGTCGTAATATCTCGTTTCGTAGTATTTATATCCGACATAGATGTTTTCCGCATAGACGACGTACTTCGTCGAATAAGCTTTCGTCATATTCGAATAGGTGAAATCTCCGAAATTTCTCATTGCGGGCGCGGACAGCGAGTTTGCGGCATAGGTGTCCGTAAGATGTCCCGAAGGATCGGCTTTACCCGTAAGGATATTGGCAATTCCTATAAACCCGACGTCGCCCGCCGCGCCGAAGGTAAGGCAAGCGTCCACGCCGTAGGTTTCGTAATCCTCTATCCACTCGAGATCCATGGCGAACGGACTGTTTATGAGCACGACCGTCTTTTTGAACTTGCCCGATTGCTTTATCATCTTCATGAGGTCCTCTTCGCTCTTATGGAAAGACAAAAGAGGCACTCCGTCTCTGTCCGCAACATACTCGAGATCCACGCCCTCGCCGCCGTAGCGGGTGAAGATTACGACGGCAACGTCGTTGTAGTCGTTTGCATACGAGGACCTCAAAGCGTCCGTATAGAACGACGAAGATACCTCGCCGATACTCGACTGCCCGGGCGTCGCCGTGGAGTTTCTGCGCACGCCGCTGTTCTGATAAGCGGAAAACACAGTTTCGTTTATCGCAAAACCCGCGGACGTGAAAGCATCCTTCAAAGATCCGCCGCGCGCAGCCTTGAAGCCCGCGCCGCCGCCGTTCGTCGCATAAACGGGATCCGCCGCCGAATTACCGAAAATGGTTATGCGTCTTTCGTTTGCGGCAAGCGGAAGAGCGTTGTTCTCGTTCCTGACAAGCACCGCCCCTTCTTCCATTGCCGTGATGTTGAACGCATTTTCGTCGGCAATGAGTTTTGCGTTGTTTTCGGCATTCATATCGCCGTACTTGCTTGCATAGCGAAGCGTATCGCCTTCCGCGTCTATCGTGGGCGGAACAATGCCGAAGAAATCGTTTACGAAGCCCGCATAGCGATAGGCAAGATTCGTGAGAACGATGAACACGGCAAGCAAGAGTCCGAACACGACGGCAAGTCCGCGCCACAAGTTTTTATGTTCGAATATTTTCATAATAATGATCATTGACCTCCTTGACTATATTGTCCGAAAGCACAGCCGCGCCGGCTCGGAGCACTCGGCGTCACGTCTCGGGAAGCGCACTTTGCGCACGTAACCGAAGAAAGACGGCGAACGCGTCCGAATCGCGCGATGAAGAGACTTTCGGGATTCTATCGAAAAAGCCCCTTGTCGGGACTTTTTCGGTTTCCTTTTACAATCAGTTCCACTTAAAGAACTCGAAAGTGCCCATGTTCGTGCCGTCTTTCATGGTGATGATAATGTCCGACGTGCCGGCACCGTAATTTGCCGTTGCCGCAGTAAGGAAATCATCCGCCGTACCGGGAGTCACCTCTTCCGAGCCTTCGGCTTTGGTTCCCGTCTTGGTTCCCATTACGTCCGTCCAATTTGCCGTATCGACGAAATACTCGCCGTCGGCGTCTATCATCGTGTAAACGACGCGGGTCGGCTTTGCGAGTTTGAGCGTCTTGCCGAACGAATCGGTAACCTCTTCGAAAGTTCCGTAATACTCGTACTGTATGTAGCCGCGGGGATTTGCCGTGAAGTCCTTAAAGTCCTTCTGCGCTTCGCCGAGCGCGGGGCTCATGGGGTTCTGCGCCTTTACGTCGGCGCCCGCCGTGAGATTGGACGTCGTGCTTGTATACAGCGTGAAGCAATAGGTTCCGTCCTCGAACGTCTCTATTTTCTCCGTCGAGATCTGCAGCGTATAGAAGTTATACATGGGCTGCATATTCGACCAATTGTATTGGTTTGCCGACGATGCGTACGTGCCCGTAAGCGCAGCGGAGCCTCCGCCGCAACCGACAAGCGACGCAAGCATTACCGTAGCGAGCACGGCGCAAACCGCCGCCGTAGCCATCTTGGCAAGTCTCTTGATTGTTTTCATTTCCTTACTCCTTAAACTATATATTTTTTTGCAACTTTTCAATCGCAACTGCATTATAGCAAACGGATTTCGGCATTTCAATACTTTCTCCCGAATAGCGGCTTAGCTCACGCGAATAGCAAAAAACCCGCTCTTTTTCGGAGCGGGCCGTCTAAAATAATATCGTGCGGTTCACAACGGTTTTGTCATGACAATGTCGAGATTGAACACGTCGCCGTCGGCGGAAATCTCCAAAACCCCGTCGTAGCGCTCGACAACGCGTTTCATGCTTAAGATGCCGTAGCCGTGGTTCAGCTTGTCGTCTTTTGTCGTTACGGGCACGCCGTCCGAAAGACGAATACTGCCGCCGGAGTCGAAGTAGTTGTCGGAATGAATGTTGACAAGCCGACCGGCGCTCCTGACGGAAAGAGAGATGTGACGCTTTTGCGGCTCGACCTTCATTACGGCTTCCACGGCATTGTCGAGAATATTTCCGAACAGCGAATATATGTCCATGTCGCTCAAAAAGTCGAGCTCCGCGCCGTCGGCTATCACCGTAAGCTTTATGTCGTTGTTTTCGCAGTACAGACTCTTTTCGGTAAGCACGAGATCGAGCGCCTTATTGTCCGTTTCGACGATGCTGTCGTAGATGTCGAGCTTCTTTGTTATCTCGCTTATCCCGTCCTTTATGCCCTCTTTCATGAAAGTGGACGAAATCATCTTCCTCAAGTCGTGGCACTTTGTATTTATTACCTCGATCGTTTCCCTGGAAATCTCGTACTGAGCCTTTCGCTTTTCGTTCAGTTGTTCGGACACGTCGAGCTTGTAAAGATAGTTTCCCGAATCGAATATGCCGAACAAAAGACTCAAATTCGTTATACAGCAGGCAATGACGCAAAACTTCAGGCAGATAATTTGGTCTGCCGAAGCTCCGTAATATGACCCGAAGATGCTGACGCAACTGTAGATTATAAATGCCGTCACCGACGGAATGAGCAGCTTTTTCTTTTCGAGCCGAATTTTGCCGTGATTGCCGAAAAATCGGAACATCACAAGCACGGCAATATAGGAAACTATGTTTATAAAGACGTTGAGAAAGAAAAAACGCAAGCTGTAATCGCGCATAAACACTCCGTCAATTCCGGCTATCACGGCTATGGTTTGAGAGATATTGGTCGCGAGATGTTCCACCGTCCATCCGCAAATACTGTAGAGCACGGCTTCGAAAAACGTGCACCGAAACAGAAAGAACAGCATAGCCCACAGCTCGACGAAAAATATAATGTTCGCCAAAAGGATCATCCACTTCCCGTGCGAACGCGCGAAATCCCATATTAAATACGAAAGCGCCGTGCAAACGACTAATACGCCCACGACGCGCAACCAATAAAAACGCCGCTTCTGAAGATAGAACGCAAATATGAGCGTGCCCAAAATGAGCATGGGAAACAGCTTTATCGAAAAATAAAAATTTATCGCCGTCTGCATGGTCAGCCCCTCTTGCTCCAATAGGCGACGAGCGCTTCCATAAAATCCTTCTTTTTATAGCGGCTTATCACGAGCTCTTTTCCGTGGATCGTCACGATATTGTCGGTGACCGCCTCGACGTGGCGCAGATTGATTATATAACACCTATTGCAAAACACAAAATCCGAGCCGAGGCGTTCCGCTTCGGTCTTTAAAGATCCGAACATGGAAAAATCGCCCTTATCCGTATGATATATGACGTTATGCTCGAGCACCTCGATATAGTAGATCTGCCGTTCGGTAAGCGAAATCATGCCGGCGTCGCACTTTATAACAATCGGATTTTTGCGAACCGAGTTGCAATAGCGCACGGCTTTTTTCATCTTTAGAGCAAATCCGTAGTAATCGATAGGCTTTACTATGAAATCGAGAGCGCAAACGTCGTAACTTCGGACGGCGTAGCGCGCAAGCCTCGTTACGAATATGAGCGCCGTCACTTCGTCGGTCTCACGTATTACGCGAGCCGCCTTCATGCCGTTTACACGCTCCATTTCTATGTCCATAAATATTATGTCGTACTTTGGCTTATAATCCTTTATGAGCTCGTCTCCGTCGCGAAAAACGTCAATGCAAACGGAAGTCTCGGTATTCCCCCCCCGAGGGGATTCTCGCCGAAAAAGCGCCCTATATGGCTTTTAAGGCCTTCTATGCACTCGTTTTCGTCGTCTACGATTGCAATATTCATATTCCCTCCCTCGCGCTTTTTTACGAAAATGCAAGTGTTTACAAAGATATTTCCGATGCGGAATGAGTAAATAAATCTACTCATCCGTCGCGGCAGTCGCTTCGCTTTGTGCCGCGACACCTTCCCTGTC
>CAJULE010000037.1 GCA_910587445.1 uncultured Christensenellaceae bacterium | reverse complement strand
GCTCGTAAAATGCTCGATTATGACAACGGCAAGATTGTGACCGAGAAGATAAGCAAGTCGCAGGACGGAACGGTAAGCGTTCCGCTTGTGGGCAGCATATCCTGCGGACAGCCGCTATTGTCGGAAGAGAGCGTGGAGAGTTACATACGCATTCCGACGGAGTGGCTCGGATCGGGCGAATATTTCTTATTGCGAGCAAACGGCGATTCGATGGTGGACGCGGGGATTGACGATGAAGACATCGTTATAATCCGCAAGACCAGCGAAGCCGAGGACGGAGATATCGTGGTCGCGCTCGTGGATAACGAAAACACACTCAAACGGCTATACCGCGACGAGAAAAAGCGAAAGATTATTTTGCATCCCGAAAATCCCGACTACGATGATATTGTCGTCGACTACTGTGAGATACAAGGAGTAGCGGTTAAAGTATTAAAAGACCTGTGAGGAGATATGGCAATCAAACAGCAGACATACTATTGCATCGATATGAAGACGTTTTACGCTTCGGTCGAATGCGCGGAGCGAGGGTTGAATCCTTTTGAAACCAACCTCGTCGTTGCCGATGTGTCGCGCGGATCGAACGCGCTGTGTCTTGCTGTGTCTCCGAAACTGAAAGCGCAAGGCGTTCGCAATCGATGTAGGCTTTCCGAAATACCGCGTGGAATCAAGTACATCATTGCGCCGCCGCAAATGCAATTATACATTGACTACGCCGCCGACATTTACGACATATACCTTGATTACATTTCGCCAGACGATATTCACGTTTACTCGATAGACGAGTCATTCATCGACGCGACTCCGTATTTGAACGTGTATAACACGGATGATGTGAGTTTTGCGAAATTTCTCGTGCAAGAGATCGCGCGGCGAAAGCACATCCCGGCAACGGCGGGCATCGGCACAAATCTCTATCTTGCCAAAATTGCGTTAGACATTACCGCCAAGAAAAACAAATCGCATATCGGCTATCTCGATGAAAAGACATACTGCGATACGTTATGGCGGCATAGGCATATAAACGATTTTTGGCAAGTGGCAGACGGCACGGCAAACCGACTCGCAAGGTACGCCATCTACGATATGTACGGAGTGGCGCACAGTCCGATTGACTTATTGTACAAAGAATTCGGCGTCAATGCCGAATTACTCATCGACCATGCTTGGGGAAGAGAGTCGTGTACCATAGCCGACATCAAGGCGTATAAGAGCAAATCGCATTCCGTGTCATTCTCGCAAATACTCCCCAGAGATTACTCGTTCGACGAAGCGCGAATCGTGATGACCGAGATGGTGCAGCACGGCGCATACGAACTAATGAAAAGGCACGTCGTATCGAGCAGAGTAGGAATCTATGTAGGATATTCCAAAAGCGAAATACCGTCGGTACACGCGGCGGCGCGATTGGGATTGGTCACGGCATTGAATTCCAAGTTCGCTCCGCTCGTCAAAGATTTGTACGACAAAAATGCAAGTCGGACCGTTCCTATACGGCGGCTCGGAATCGACTTTGAAGACGTGGTGGACGAGTCATACGAGAGTTACGACTTATTCACGGATATCAACGAAGTGGAGCGAGAAAAAAGTAGAGAGCGAACGGTGCTTGCGCTGAAAGAAAAGTTCGGGAAGAACTCCATACTCGTCGGAACGAACTACTTGGATTGTGCAACGCAGCGCGAGCGGAATACGTTTATAGGAGGGCATAGAGCAGGCAATGACACAAAGTGAACGAGCAAAACAATTTATGCCTTTCGATGCGATGAAAGGACTCAAAGAAGCGTTACGCGAGAGAGAGGAAAGGCACTTGCGCGAAGAAAAGCGCGAGCTCTCGGAGGATGCGGCGGAAAGGCTGTCAGCACAAATCAATCGAGTAACGAAAGGTGCGGAGATAAAAGTACGATACTACAAGGCATACCACGAAATTGAATTGCAAGGCAAAGTGACGAATATCGATGTGGTGTACAGATACTTGGTTATTGGCGAAGAACGGATATATTTCGACGACCTATACAAATTGACGATACTAAATTAGGAGAGGAAAAATGCGATACTATGATGTAAAATGTCCGCATTGCGGCACGATGAACAAACATTTATATCTCGAAGAAACGAACGGATGGATGATATGCCAGAATTGCGGCAAAGACTATAAGGCCGCGAACTTTGCGAAAGTCACGAAAATCCCGGTTTATACGGGAGAACAACTCGCCAGAATGGGCGCAAAATATTAGCGAAAGCGACTTGCCCCGGTCGCTGACGATTTAATATTCGGATACGAAAGAGTCCATCTTCGGCGTCGGAATTCCCGACCGCGCCAATGAAGTAGCGATAAATCAAAACTTTTGTATCTTGGGAAAACGGAGGTTATGTTGCATGAATCCAATTACACAACAGCCCGAATTCCGATACTGTCGGAATTGCGGGCAAAAGATTGTCGGCTTTCGAAATGCGGAAGGCTTACTTAAGTTACAGTGTCCGCGATGTAAAGCGTGTTCGGTCAGTAAGGTAATAACACGCCGACACGAAGAAGTACAAGAATATGCACCGAAAGGGCAAGGGATAATTTAATAGCAGTATATCGACGGATGGTGTCGGTTGAGATAGTACCGTGTAAACCCATTCAGACCAATACTTAAATCGGATTGGTGATCCAAGAAAATTGAGAAGCCGCCGATAAACGGAAACCCATAGTGGGAGTACGCTTATCGGCGGCTTTTTCTTTTGCCAAAAATAAACCGCCGCAGTAAAGCGACGGTTTGGCTTCGGATGGACGCAGACCCTGTTCTATGACAGCACTCCATCATTCAAAGATACAGCAGATGCGATTTTCTGTATGTCGAAACCGAAAAGACACAGCGAAGATGAAACGGTAATGGGCGCGAAATCTTCGATTACCAGCATCAAACACTGTACTAATATTATACGTCAAAGGGAACGGCTTGTCAAGCGTAAATCAAAAAAGCGCAACGCGGCTAAGCAATCTTAAATTTTTTGAAAAACTTTTTATAAGCGGACATTAGGTGTCCGCAATACCCGTTAGAATACGCTCATCAAGGGCAAAGGAGGTGGATAGAACAGTGCAAAGCGCTCTCGAACGCAGACAAGAAATACTCGAAGTTTTATGCGAACGCAGACACGAATCGGTCGAAAATCTTGCGACCGAGTTCGGCGTCAACGAACGCACGATTCGTCGAGATATCGAGTACATGACACTGTCCTATCCCATCTACACCGTGCCGGGGAAAGGAGGCGGAGTCTATGTAAGCGACGGGTATAGGTTAGGCAAAAAGTGCCTAACGGACAAGCAGGCGGAATTGTTGGAAGACATATCAAAAGGGCTCGAAGGAGAGCGGCTCGCAATTATGCAGTCAATCTTAAATACATTCAAAGAGCCGAGGAGAAGGTAATGAAAGTACATAGAAAATTATTCATTTCACTAATGAAAAAATCGAACGTCGGCTTTCGGTTTATAGCCAAGGAATTGGGTCTTACGGCTTATGAATTGGCGAGGATGTTGGCTGTGGGCGAGGAGTTCGACTACGCGCAAAGCGCAACGCTGATGGCAATGTTCGGAGCGGAAGAAATGCTCCCGGTCATCGATTGGGAGGGCATCAATGTACGCTGTCCAATCTAACGAAACCATCCGAATCTACGACTCATACCTATACCGCGAGAGCATAAAAGAGATAGACGGTAGACAGTATGATGCGGAAGATAAGTGTTGGGTCGTGCCGCTGTGTTGCGAAAATGTCGCCACGCTGTCGCTCATAGGTTGCGAACTCGATAAAACACTCGCTGCGATGCTTAAAAGCCGACGTGACGCATTTGTGGCGGTTTGTGCGCACGCCGCACCGAGAGTCAAAGCAAAGCTCTACGTTCATCAGCAAAATGCTTACGACTTTGCGCTCCAATCGTTCGAGAAAAGTAAAGGCGTTGCTTTGCTCGCGGATATGGGAACGGGCAAAACGATGATGACGATAGCGATAGCGGGTACGCTCGAAAAAGAGAAAGGCGTCAAGCGTATGCTCATCGTATGTCCGAAGTCGATTGTCGGCGTGTGGGAAGAGGAGTTTCGTAAGTTCGCCGACTACAAATACGCGCTCACTATACTCGACGGAGAGATGAAAAAGAAGCGGTCGGCGTTCGATTTTATGAACGGACAGGCACTCCAAATCATCGTCGTGAACTACGAAAGTTGTTGGCGGTTGGAGGCGGAAATAACCAAGTGGAAACCCGACCTCATTGTATGCGACGAGAGCAGTAAGATAAAGAATCCGAGCGCGTCGCAATCGAAAGCCTTGCACCGATTGGGGCGGCTCACCAAGTACAATATGATACTTACGGGAACACCGATAACAGGCAGTCCGCTCGACATTTTCTCGCAGTACAAGTTTTTGGATGACAGCATACTCGGCACGAGTTTCTATCTATTCCGTAACCGCTACGCCATACTCGGCGGATACCAAAACCGTATGATTATAGGCTATCGGCATATGGCGGAACTTGTGACAAAGGTGCATAGCGTGGCGTTCCGAATCAAGATAGAGGATGCGGTGGACTTGCCACCGTTCATCGACGAAACGCGCATCGTGCCGTTGGAGCCGCAAGCGCAATCTATTTATAAGCGCATCGAAAAAGACTGCTATGCCGAGCTCGACAACGGCGAAGTAACGGCAAGGAATGTGCTGACGCAGCTCTTGCGCCTGTCCCAATGTTCGGGCGGATTTATCCGCGACGATATAAAAGGCGAAGCCGAGCAGGTCAGCAGTGCAAAACTCGAAGCGCTCGAAGACATCATCGATGCCTGCTTGGACGAAGGGCGAAAGGTCGTGGTATTCGCAAGGTTCGTACCCGAAATCGAGGGCATAGAGGAAATGCTCCACGAAAAGAAAATTCCGTACTCGCTCATATACGGCGCAACGAAAGATCGCGCGGAGCAGGTCAGTCGATTCCAAGAAGACCAATCGGTCAAAGTCTTCGTCGGGCAACTGCAAACCACGGGAATGGGGCTCACGCTGACCGCCGCCAATGTCGCTGTTTTTTATTCGCTCGATTTTTCGTATGCGAACTACGAGCAGAGCCGAGCACGGATACACCGCATCGGGCAGACGGAAAAGTGTCTGTACATCCACCTTGTCGGCAAGGGAACGGTGGATGAAAAAATACTCCACGCATTAAAGCACAAAGGCGATATAGCCAATCTTATGGTGGATAATTGGAGGCAAATGCTAAATGGGCAAGATTAACGATTTGACGGGAATGCAGTTCGGGCGGCTGACAGCGGTGGAGAAGTTGCCGCCGCACGGAAAGAACACGGCTGTGATGTGGTTATGCAACTGCGAATGCGGCGGTACGGCAATCGTGCGCGGTACGGACTTAACGCGCGGACATACGCTGTCGTGCGGATGCTATAAACAAATGCGAAAGACTTTGCCGAACAGCGAACTGCGCTTGCACCGCATCTGGCAGAATATGAAACAGCGGTGTGCCAATCCGAAGAACAAGGACTATCGCTACTACGGCGGACGCGGAATAACCGTGTGCGACGAGTGGGCGGAGTTCGAGCCATTCTTTTATTGGGCGATGTCGAACGGATATAAGGACGGACTGACCATCGAGCGCAAGGATAACGACGGCAACTATTGTCCGTCCAACTGTGAGTGGATAACCGCCGCCCGGCAACATCGCAATACGGGCAAAACGAAGAAGTACACATTGTACGGCAAAGAATTCACGCTCGCCGAACTGTGCCGCATTTACGGACAGCCGCGCAGCACGGTAGCCGAACGACTGAAAAAAGGAATTCCCATTGACGACGCTATAAAAAAAGGAGGTAGGAATAAATTGAATAACAAACTGTTGGAACTCTCGGACACGCTGAAATTGCTGAAAGAGAGAAAGAGCGAACTTGATGCCGAGGCGAAAAAAATCGAGGAAGAAATCGACGGCGTTACGACCGAGATGATCGGCATAATGACGACCGAAGAATTGACCTCGTTCAAGCGCGACGGTACGACGTTCTCGCTCGTGGTGCAAGAGTATCCGTCCGCCGAGCCCGACCGCAAACCTGAACTGTGGGATGCGATGCGCTCGAACGGATACGACGACCTTTTCAGCATAAACAGCAAGACGTTGTCGGCAACGGTCAAAGAACTTATGACCGAAAACGGCGGAGCCTTGCCCGAATGGTTGGAAGGGCTCATCAAGATAGCGGAAAAGAACAGTATCCGCATGACCAAGTCTAAAAAATATTAATTTGGAGGATAGAAAGACAATGGCAAACGAAATCGTGAAAAGCGAAGGCAACAGCGCGGTAGCGCAGTACATGGGCGGCGTGGATCTCGGCAGCATTCTCGCCGAAGAACTCGACGGACTCAATCTGTCGTTCGACCGCATCAAAATTCCGTCGGGCGGCGGCTTGGCGTTCGAAGTGCCGGGCGACGATCCCGACTCGCCCGACACCGTCAAGGAGTTCAAGGCGGTTATACTGCATCACCATCCCATCAACTGCTACTACAAAGAGGAGTACACGGGAGGCAACAATCCGCCCGACTGCGGCAGTATGGACGGTCATATCGGTATCGACGGAGAAACGGGCGAGGTCAAGTCGTGCGCCGACTGTCCGTTCAATAAGTTCGGCAGCGGCAAGAACGGCGCGAAGGCTTGCAAGCAGAAACGCCGCATCTATCTCTTGCGCGAGGGCGAGCAACTTCCCATCATTCTGTCGTTGCCCACGGGCAGCCTCAGCGAATTCAGCAAGTATGTGATGCGCCTTCTTTCCAAGGGCAAAAAGACCAACAGCGTGGTCACGAAGTTCACGCTCAAGAAAGCGCAGAACAGCGGCGGCATCAACTACTCGCAGGCGGTGTTCGGGGTGGACAGGGAGTTGACGAGCGAAGAACTTGCGGCAATCACGCCGATGAGCGAACAAGTCAAGGCGATGGCGAATAAGGTCACGGCGCTCGATGAAGAGTAAAGATGATAAGGTACGGGCGGTGGGAAGACCGCCGCCCAAGTCTTTGATTTATATCTGCTCGCCGCTCAAAGGCGACGTAAAGCGTAACATAGAAAAAGCGAATTATTATGCGCGGTACGCTTACAGTCAAGGGTGCATACCGCTTGCCCCGCATACCATCTTTACGCAATTTCTCGACGATAATAACCCGAAAGAGCGAAATGATGGAATGGCAATGGGGCTCGCACTTTTGGAGCATTGCACCGAACTGTGGGTATTCGGTACGAACATAACAAAAGGTATGCGCAAGGAAATCGACTATGCGCGTAAACGAAAAATCGAGATACGGTGGATAGTCTTGCAGGAAACGGAGAAATAGGATGACGGACATATTCGAAAAAGTAAAAACGCAAGTGCATATCGCGGACGCGGTAGCACAGTTCGGAGTACAGCTCAACAGCAAAGACAAAGGGCTGTGTCCGTTTCATAACGAAAAAACGCCGTCCTTCTCCGTGGATCGCAAAACCAACATCTTCACTTGCTTTGGGTGCGGCGCGACGGGCGACGTCATAGCGTTCGTGTCGAAACTGAAAAACATCGAGCCGCTCGAAGCGGCGAAACTGCTTGCGGAGATGTTTCATATCGACATAGGCGAAATAACGAAACCAAGCAAACCCGACATCAAGGCTTACCTAAAAAAATGCATCGCCGATGTTTCGCAAACGGATTATTTCGCACGACGCGGTTTGACCGCCGAAACCGTCAAGAAATATTGCTTGGGGTATGACGCATACCGCAAGGCGGCGGTCATTCCGTACTCGTCGAAACTTACATACTATCAAACGCGGAGCGTGATTGATAAAAAATTCTACAAGCCGAAAACGGAAGATGCAGGAGCCGAGCCGCTGTTTAACGGAGATATGCTGTACAAGGCTAAAACGCCCATCGCAGTTGTCGAGTCTCCGATTTGCGCGCTCTCTATCATGCAGTGCGGTTCCCCGGCAATCGCGCTGTGCGGCGTGGGCAACATCAATAAACTCATCCACGCCGTAAAGAACAAAAAGCCGACGGCAACGCTCATCCTTGCACTCGATAACGACGACGCAGGGAAAAAGGCAAGCGGCGATCTCGCCGCAATGTTACTCGAACTCAACGTGCAGTATGACGTTTACAATATTGCCGGGGAGTGCAAAGACCCGAACGAACTACTGCTCAAAAACAAATCGCGACTCGAACGCAATCTCAAAGCGGCAAAGACCGCCGCCAAGAAAAAGTACGCCACGGCGAAAGACAGTTTCACCGCATCGGAATTACAAGATGAAGAAGTCGCGCCGCCGACGTGGATCGTGGACGGTATGCTCCCGACAGGACTCGCATTGTTGTGTGCGCCGTCGAAGCTCGGCAAGTCGTGGATGATGTTGCAACTGTGTATGGCAGTAGCCGAGGGCAACGAATTCTTGGGATACGCCACAAAGAAATGCGAGTGTCTGTATTATGCGCTCGAAGACAGCAAGGCGCGGCTTAAAGACCGTATGCAAAAAATGCTCAAAGGCAAACGCGCACCGAGCGGGGTGCATTTCGCACTCGACGCCGACCCGATCGATAACGGCTTTATGGAGCGCGTGGTCGATGAGATAAAGACATACCCGAACATCAAACTCGTTATAATCGACACGTTGCAAAAGGTGCGTGGCAAGCCGTCGAGCAAAGAATCGATGTACTCCATAGACTACCGCGAAATGGGCGAACTCAAACGCTTTGCCGACAAAAACCACATCACAATGCTGTTCGTCCATCACTTGCGGAAAATGGCTGACGAGTCCGATGTCTACAACATGATAAGCGGCAGTACCGCATTGATGGGGGCGGCGGACACCGTATTCGTTATATCCAAGAAAAAGCGTACCGACGAAGATGCAACGATGAGTATGACCGGGCGAGATATCGAGCAATCGTCCATTGTCGTGCAGTTCAATAAGTACGATTACCTTTGGGAAGTGCGCGGCACGGCGGAAGAAGTCGAAGCAAAGAAAGAACGCCAAGAGTACGAGAACAGTCCCATTGTCATCACGATAAAAGAACTCATCAAACGGAATCCTATGGGCGGATGGAAAGGCACGGCGGCGGAATTGATGAAGGCGGTGTACGATGTTACAGGCAAACAACTTGCCGAGTCCGCGACGGGAGTAGGCAAACTCATCAGCAAGTACGAATACCGATTGCATTGCGACGATATAGAACACACCGTGACACGGAGCGCAACGCGAACGCACACGTTCAAGCGAATCGTAAGGAATATGCCGTATGGCTATCAACGGACGATATACGACGGAGAGAACGACTGAAAAAGCGTCGCTTATAAAGAAGTATGTGTCGTAAGCGTCGCAAGTGTCGAAGAAAAAACAGATAAATCCACAAGAGTGAGTTAGTGTCGGTGTGTTTAAGTGTCATATCTCGACACATACGACACTTGTGACACTTGGTTTAGTAAACGAGGTAAAAATGAAAGAAAGCGATTTGATACGCAAAATATCCGAATACTTAAAGACCGTGCCGAGCCTCTTTTTTTGGAAAGAGCACGGCGGTATGTACGGCACAGCGGGAATACCCGACATAGTGGTGTGTTATCGCGGACGGTTTATAGCATTCGAGTGTAAAGTCGGGAAGAACAAACCGACCGTACTGCAAGCGCAAACGATACGGCAAATAATAGCCGCAGGCGGATACGCGATGGTGGTGCGGTCTGTGGATGAAGTACGGCAAACGATAAAGGCATTCGAAAAGGAGTAAGCAATGGCGGCGGAAATAGTGATAAATAAAGTAGTCGTAACGGACGAGGCGAAGTTCGATTACGAGTGTTTATTCAATCGCCCGATACCGAAAGCGGACATAAAGCGGGAAACCGAGGAATACATAGACGGTCGGCAGGGTCGGATAAACGGTTTTTATTTCCGCACGAAATACTACGACGAAACCGCCGACGAAATGCTGATGCTGTTCTTTTACAAGGGCAAACGCTTCGGCACTATGCAAATGTGGGAACTGTCGGGTGTGTGCCGAGCGGACGAATGGACGCGAGAGGCGGAGGACGACGGACAAATACGGAATTGGCTGAATACATCACTCGACAGTAAAGAAAGTACCGATTGGGTGTGGGATTTGCGTATAAGGGAAGCCGAGCAAAAGCGGCTGCTCGAAGAAGAATACGGCAAAGAAGGAGATGATATTATGGCGGCAATAAAAGACCTGCTGAAAAACTACAAACTCAATAAAGCAAAGGCGGCGGTCGGCGGCACGGTGGAATCCAAGCGGCTTAAAGAGGATATGGACTTTTTGGACGTATGTATTGCCGCACTCGACGACGAAGCGAGAGAGATCATCAGCGGCTTATACATAAACGGTCAGTCGATGAGTAAACTCGGAAATCGCCTCGGCTATTGCAAAGCAGCCATTTACAAAAAGAGAAATCGAGCCGTGGAAATGCTCGAAATCCTATTTGCCGCTCGTGTTTGAAAAGAGTAGACGAAAGTAAACGAAAGTAAACGGAAAAGGCGGTAAACGCCCGTATAATGGAATTGACGGAGGGAAAAACCGAATGCCGAGAAAACCGAAACGACCGTGCAGCTATCCCGGTTGTCCGCGACTCGTGGAAGGGCAATACTGTGAAGAACACAAACGCCTGACGGATAAGCAGTACAACAGATACGGGCGAGATGACTTTACGAAGAATTTTTACAAAACGCCCGAATGGAGAGCGGCGCGAAAACGGCAACTGAACAGCCAACCGTTTTGCGAGGAATGTCTGAAAGCGGGCAGGCGCACGAAAGCGACTATGGTCGACCACATTGTGCCGATAAAGCAAGGCGGAGATAAATTCGCGCCGAGCAACTTGCAAAGCCTGTGTTTTAGTTGCCACAGTCGAAAGTCGGTGGAAGAAGGCAGTCGCTTCGGGAAAAAATAAAGTTTGAAAAAGTTTGCGGTTTGGCAAGCGTTTCGCTGGGCTCTTTCGGAAAAAGACGGTATGATGTGTCTACAACTATAAAGGCATAAGCCGAAAGGAGTAGACATGAGCGAAGAAAAAAATAAAGCCGCCGAAAAATATACGTTCGAGTCGGTAACAAAAGAAACGACCGCCGCCGATGTAACCATATACGCGAACGGAATGGTGCGCTTCGGTAAGCAGGCGATTGAAAAGTATGACATACGCAACACCGACCTATTATGGGGAACGGATAACGAAAGCGGAATGCTTGCGCTCCGAAAGGTGCGGAGCGGTAGGTGTTTGCGCAGCAAGAATAAGGATACGACGAGTTGTCCGTTACGGCTTGCGCAAGAGCGCGCGGGCAAGTACGCGCTTGCGGTCGATGGCGAGGTGCTCGTGCTGATTCCCATAGGCTGACACGCGCGAGGGGCAGGGGGAGTCAAATCTCTACGGAAACAACACCAAAGAGCGGGGCCGCAACTTCGCGCGAATTTTCGCAAAATCAAAAATCAAACGGGAAAATCAAAAAATCAAATGTTTAACTACGTTAAAGGACGGCAACAGCCGCCCTTTTGATTTTGCCCGAAAAATCAAAATAATCAAAAATCAAAAACGGAGGGAATATGGCAAGCGGTGGACGAAGACCGGGCGCAGGCAGACCTAAAAAAGCCGCCGCCCAAAAGATACTCGAAGGCAATCCCGGCAGGCGCGATATCGAAATCGTGTCGTTCAATGCCGAAGGCGTGGAGCTGCCGAGCGAGCCGCCTTCTTATTTGTCGGCGAAGGCAAAAGAGATATACCGAACGGTGTATGCGTGGCTCAAAGGCATTGGCTGTACGACGGGCATACTCCCGTATAACCTCGAAGAGTATGCATTTTGCAAAGCGCGGTGGTTAGAGTGCGAGGAGATGAACACCAAGCACGGCTTGCTTGTGAAAGATCCGTCAAACGGGAAAGCGATGCCGTCGCCGTTCGTGGCAATGGCACAGCAATACTTAAAACAAACAAACGACGTGTGGAGCAAGATATACCTTGTCGTGCGCGAATCGAAGCTGTCGAAGTGGGATGAGAAAAATCCGAACGACGATATAATGGAAAAATTATTGGGAGGCGGAAACTGATGGAATACACGGAGCAAAATCCGTTGCGGCTGATTGAACTGTTCGCAGGCATCGGCAGTCAAACGCAAGCTCTCAAAAACATAGGTGTGCCGCATAAGGTAGTAGCCATATCGGAAATCGACAAATACGCCATAAAGAGCTACGAGGCGATGCACGGGGCAACCAACAATCTCGGCGATATACGGCACATCAAGCACTTGCCCGATGCGGACCTATGGACGTACTCGTTCCCGTGTCAGGATATATCGGTCGCGGGACGCGGCGCGGGAATAAAAGAGGGAACGCGCAGCGGCTTGCTGTTCGAGGTCGAACGGCTACTGAATACCGCCGCCCAAGACGGCACACTCCCGAAATACTTGTTACTCGAAAACGTGAAAAACCTTGTGGGTAAACGCTTCAAAGCCGACTTTGACAGTTGGCTTTCTTTTTTGAGCGGACTCGGATACTCCAACTATTGGAAGGTGCTGAACGCCAAGGATTACGGCATTCCGCAAAACCGAGAGCGCGTGTTTTGCGTGTCCATTTGCGGCGAACACGCTCCCTTTTTCTTTCCGCAAAAGCGCGAACTCAAACTGCGCTTGCGAGATATGTTGGACGCTGTTGTAGACGAACGCTACTACTTAAAAGAAAGCACGATACGCAGCATACTGACATCGCATTTCAATTCAAGGCGAAACAGCGTCAAGCAAGAAGGGGATGTGGCAAATACAATCCTTGCGCGAGATTGGAAAGGTCCGCAGTGCGTAAAGGTCGGCGACGTTGTCGGAGATAAATGGGAACGTATGCACGAAACAAGTCGTCGCGTGTTCGATCCGAACGGACTGTCTCCGACCGTGCATTGCGCGGGCGGCGGCAATACCGAACTGAAAATCGTGGTCGAAGGGAACTACTCGCCGAGCGAACACAATGCGGCGCGAGTGGTCAATCCAGACGGACTTGCGCCGACTGTTATGGAAAACCACGGCACGGTAACGGCTATAACGGAAAAAGCGGCGGAGCGATTCTACAAGCAGGCTGTGGAAACGGTCTTGGAAAACGACTGCGAAGTGGGCGATACTGTTGATGCATTCAACCGCAAGATAAACAAAAGCGGACTATGCCCTACAATAACCACGCGACCCGAAGGTTTCAAAACCGCAATACTGCCGATAGTAAAGGGCGAGTCCGATACAGTCGTAGTGGCGGGGCAGTTCCAACCCGTGGATCGAGATTATAAGTGCAAAGGCAAACAGCGCGAAGAACACTTTGAGTGTCGCAACGACGAGATAAGCAACGCCGTACTCACGGGAGATAGAAAGAACTGTGTGTGCATTGCGGCGATGCGCGGGCGCAATCCAGACAATCCGTCCGACCGTTCGGCAGGACAGCATTTGGAGCAACGGCTCGAACTCGGCGAGGAAGACTTGAGCAATACGCTTACCTCCGTACAAAAAGACAACCTTGTGGTCGAGAGCGATTTTGTGGCGCGTAAGTACGACGAATTCATTGAACAGAACGGATATATTCCCGAAATGTTTCAGCCGTTCAATAAGCAGGAAGTTGGGGATGTTGCTCCGACGCTGACCGGGCGGTGTTCGGTATCGGGCGGAATGTCTGCCGTGCTCAAACTCGAAGAGCCGCTTAAAGTAAAAGTGGCAACCAAGCAAGGGTACGAAGAAGCCGAGCGCGGCGATTATGTGAACATTACATATCCCGGCAGCAAGACTAAGCGCGGCAGAGTGGGTAAGGGTATAGCGCACACGCTGACTTGCGGCGACGGGAACGCCGTCGTCACCGAAAACGTGCGTATCCGTAAGCTCACGCCGCGAGAGTGCTTGCGGCTGATGGGGTGGATAGACGCGCAGATAGACAAGATAGCCGCCGCCCGTGTCAGCTCGACACAGCAGTATAAGCAAGCGGGCAACGGAATAGTAGTGCAAGTCTTGGAGGCGATATTCAAGGCTTTATTTTTCGGCGAAGTATGAAGCTGTACAACGCCGACTGTTTCGATGTGCTGAACGAAGTGCCTGACGGCTCGGTAGATATGATACTTACCGACTTGCCATACGGTACGACGCGAAACAAATGGGATAATCCGTTACCGCTCGATAGGCTGTGGAAATGTTTTCTACGGATCATAAAAGCTAACGGCGCAATCGTGCTGTTCGCTCAAACGCCATTTGACAAGCTACTCGGCGCAAGCAATGAAAAACTCTTGCGTTACGAATGGATATGGGTAAAGCGGCAAGGGAGCGGACACCTTAACGCAAAGAAGATGCCGCTCAAACGCCACGAAAACATATTGGTGTTTTACAAGAAGCCGCCGAAGTACAATCCGCAAATGACAAAGGGCAAACCTTACTCGGCAAAGAGCGGCAGACCGAGCGCGAACTACGATAAGCAAAAAACGGTGTTCACGGTCAACGCAGGGGAGCGGTATCCGACAAGCGTGTTGGAGTTCAATTCGGAGAAAGGCTATCATCCGACGCAAAAACCCGTTGCGCTTTGCGAATACCTTATACGAACATACACGGACGAGGGCGAAACCGTCCTCGACTGCTGTATGGGTAGCGGTACGACAGGCGTGGCTTGCCGCCACACAAACCGAGAATTCATCGGTATAGAAAAAGACGCCGAAATATTCGAGATAGCCAAGAAACGAATCGAGGGGGAACAATGCAATACATAGCAAGTATCAGTTACGGCAAAGACAGCCTCGCAATGCTCGAAGTCATCCGCCGCCACGGTCTTCCGCTCGACCGAATAGTACACGTCGAGATATTGGCAACAAAGGGAATTCCTGCGGATCTTCCGCCGATGATGGAATTCAAGCGTAAAGCGGACGAGAGCATCAAAGAGAAGTACGGAATAACGGTCGAACATATTTCAGCACCGCGCACATACGAAGATTACTTTTACAGTGTGTGCAAAGGCGAAAAGAGCCGCAATCGCGGCAAGATATACGGATTCCCACTGCAAAAAGGGAATTGGTGTAACGCTCGGCTGAAGGTCGGCGTTCTCGACAAGCTCCAACGCAATGCTATAACGTATATCGGAATTGCGGCCGACGAGCCGAAACGCTTTCATAACTTAACCGACACAAAGCGCAGTCCGCTCGTGGAGTACGGATGGACAGAGGCGATGTGCCGAAAGTGGTGTGAAGACAACGACTTGCTGAGTCCGATTTATACGACCGCCGCCCGTGGAGGCTGTTGGTTTTGTCACAATCAAAGCGTGGCGCAGCTCCGACTGTTGCGCAAGAATTATCCCGAATATTGGGCGATATTGCTCAAATGGGACGCGGATAGTCCCGTTACTTTCAAGGCGAACGGACACACAGTCCGCGATTTCGATAAACGCTTTTCTATGGAAGAACAAGGGATTATACCCGAAAACACAAAATTCAAATGGAGAATGATACAATGACGAAACGCATCTATACCGCCGAGTCCGTTACGAGCGGACATCCCGACAAACTTGCCGACCT
>CAJULE010000036.1 GCA_910587445.1 uncultured Christensenellaceae bacterium | reverse complement strand
TTGCCATAAAAATGCACCTCCATTAGTTTGTCTAACTTTTGGGGTGCATTTCAAAAAGTAACTGCGCCTTTTTTTGAAAAAAGGCGCTCAAAAAAGATAAAGGGAGAGGAACTTTCGACTGTTCCTCTCCCTTTATAATCCCTCTCCTTTAAACGACTTAGGGCGTGCCCTAAGAACCATTTTTAGAGGATTAAAATGAGAATAGAAAAAGTAACAGCGTTTTTAAGAATAACAATCCCCTCAGTCGCCTATAGGCGACAGCTCCCCTTTACTCAAGGGGAGCCTTTTTTTATAGGTTTGGATTTCTCCGCTTCGCTCTTCGAGCTTCGGTCGAAATGACATAAAGCGGCTACGCTTCGCGGCGTTCGCGCTTTGCGCTCGGCTAAAGCGAAATGACAATATAATGAGCGACGCATATAAGCCGTCGGAAAATATCAGCTGTTTTTATATAGATAGCACAACAGCACATTTATATCCGCGGGAGTAACGCCCGAAATGCGCGACGCCTGACCGACGGTCGCGGGGCGTATACGATTCAGCTTTTCGCGCGCTTCGAGGCGCAAGCCGTCTATCATGCCGTAGTCGTCTATTTCGAGCCGCATATTTTCATGGCGCTCGCTTTCGCCGCGCAGTCTCTCCTGCCGCCTGAGATATCCGTCGTAGCGAGAAGAAACGTACACGTCGCTTACGGCGGACACCGTAAGTCCGCTCAGAAAATCGAAATGCCGCATGAACATATCGAGCGTGACGCCGCTGCGCTTAAAGAGCGTAAGAGCGTTCATCGGCGCGCCGGTCTCCTGCTCGCCCGCTTCGGCAAGCAACGCGTTCACCTTTTCGAGAGGAAGCGTTCGGCGGCACAAAGCCTCGGCTTTTTCTCTGTCGGCAAGCTTTTTCTTGTATTTTTTCCACCGCTTATCGCTTACAAGTCCCGCTCTCCTGCCTTCTTCGGTGAGCCTTAAATCGGCGTTATCCTGCCGAAGAGAGAGCCTGAACTCGGCGCGCGACGTCATCATTCTGTACGGCTCGTCCGCGCCGCGCGTGACGAGATCGTCGGCAAGCACGCCGATATACGAATTGTCCCTGCGCACATTCAAAGCCTCCATGCCGCGAAGGGCAAGCGAGGCGTTGAGTCCCGCGAGAATCCCTTGAGCCGCCGCCTCCTCGTAACCGCTCGTGCCGTTTATCTGTCCCGCAAAGTACAGTCCGCCGTACGTCTTGTGCTCGAGCGTGGATTTCAAGGAAAGGGGATCGATACAATCGTACTCTATGGCATACGCGTCGCGCATTATTTCGACCTTTTCGAAGCCTTCTATAGAGCGGTACATCTCGAGTTGAACGTCTGCGGGAAGCCCCGTCGAAAGCCCCTGCACATATCCCTCGACAGTACCGGCGCCCTCGGGCTCGAGGAAAAATTGGTGGCGGGATTTGTCGGCAAAACGCACGATTTTGTCCTCTATGGACGGACAATATCGCGCGCCGATACCGTGAATGAGCCCCGAATATTTCGGACTTTTAAAGAGATTGTTTCTTATAATTTCGTGAGTGCGCTCGTTCGTATAGCCGAGGTAGCACACGTCCTTTGTCGCCTTGACTCCTTTCGACAGCTCGGAAAAAGAATATATGTCGGTCTCGCCCTCCTGAACCTCGAGCTTCGAATAGTCGACCGTGCGCATATCTATGCGGGCAGGCGTGCCGGTTTTGAACCTGCGCAGCCCTATTCCGAGCTTTTCGAGCGCGTCCGAAAGTCCTTCCGCACGGGCAAAGCACACCGGTCCCGTATGCTTTATCATGCTCCCCACGATTATATCCGACTTCAAATACACGCCGCAAGCGAGCACGACGACCTTAGCTCCGTATGACAGACCGACCGCCGTCCTAACGCCGCGCACTCTGCCGCTCGCGACAAAGATCTCTTCGACCTCTCCTTGACGAAGCGTAAGGTTTTCGCAATTTTCGAGCACAGCTTTCATATACGAATGATAGCGGTATTTATCGACCTGCGCCCGCAGACTCTGTACCGCGGGACCTTTCGATCGATTCAGCATACGAAGCTGTGTGAGCGTCGCGTCCGCAGCCACGCCCATTTCACCGCCGAGAGCGTCCACCTCGCGCACGAGATGTCCTTTTGCCGTCCCGCCTATGCTCGGATTGCAAGCGAGATAGCCTATGTTGTCGAGAGTAACGGAAAGCACGAGCGTCTTTATGCCCGTGCGTGCAAGCGCAAGCGCCGCCTCGATACCGGCGTGCCCCGCTCCGACAACTATTGCGTCGTATTCGAAATCGAATTTCATATATTCTCCTATAGAGTGACTTGAAAACAATCCCTTGCAATCCCCTCAGTCGCCTGCGGCGACAGCGCCCCTTACTAAAGGGAGCCTTTTTTACGGTTGAGATTCCTCGACAAGCTCAGAATGACAAGAAAGACAAGGGCTGGCTTATTATAGGTTTAAGCGATACGACGAGACTCGCGCGCGTCAGACAGTCGAGCGAATTCCCGGCGGCTTAGAAACGAGCAAGGCGGCAGCTGTCGAATTTCCGCATGGGCTGCCGTACAACTCGTGCTGCGCCCTGCGGAAATTCGAACGCAGTCCGTATTCGCGAAGCATATAAGCCGTCAGGCGGTTTTGACGTCGATCCACATCCCGTCAAGCTCAAAATTAAACCTTCCGAAATCCTTCATTATGGCGCAACGATCGAGAATATCCGAAGTCGGGAACATCATGTTCATGTACATATCGTAGAAGTCGTCGCCCGTATCGTAAAAGAAACTCTCCTCGTCGTCGCGGTTTTCCTGTTCCTCTTCGTAATAGGCGCGCATATTGTCCATGGCGACTTTTACGGCAGTGCTCGCGCCGAGCCAATCGGTATTTTTTTCCGCAACCGTATCGTAGTCCTCGTATTCTTCGTCGTCCTCGCCGTATTCGGCGGTGCACAGGTATTTCAAAAAGTAGTTTGCCGCCGAAGGGTTGCGCGAGTACTTGGGAATGACGAATCCGTCCACCCATACGTTCGCCCCCTCTTCGGGCACGACATACCGAAGGTTCTTATTGCCGGGAATGATTCTCCCTCCGCTGCAACCCGTCGCCTCTATTTCGGTGTCGTTCATGACATAGCCCGCGTCGCACGACCAGAAAAAGCCGAGCTTTGCCGCCGTGTTTCCCGAAAGCATATCGTCCTTTCCGTCATCGACCTCATAGCGAATAAGCACCTTTTTCTGCTTTATGAGCGTCTCTCTCGCCTCCGCTATCATGTCGTCGTCTATCGTCTCGAATATGGACTTGAGCGCCGTTTTATATTCGTCGCCGTAATTCGTAAAGCCGTCGGACTTTTCTCCGAGAAGCTCGGTATTGTCGTATATTCGGGCAATGGAGTAGGCGTCGCGCACGGAATTTTTCATGAGTATTTCGCCCTTGTACTTTTCCGAAAACATCGCCTGCCAAGAATTCATATCCTCCGGCTCGTCCACTTTCGAAGCGTCGTACATTATGCCGAACGTGCCCCAGACGTAAGGGACGCAAAACTTCAGTTCGGGATCGAAGCTCTCGCGGATGAGAGACGCCAGCCCCTCGTAATATATATCGTCATCCGCGTCGAATATCGTCTTGTCGAGCTCGAGAAGAAGTCCCTCGCTCATCATGCGCTGGATCATATAATCGGACGGACAGGCAAGATCGTAATCGCTTTTATTTACGGAGATCTCCGTGTACATCGATTCGTTCGTGTCGAACTCCTTGTACTGCACGCGTATGGTCTTTCCCGTCTCTTTCAGGTACCAATCCTCGAATCCCTCGTACACCTCTGGATCCATATATTCGCCCCAATTGTATATCTTGAGCACCTCGTCGCGCGAATCGCACGCTCCGAACGTCAGCATAAAACAAAGTGCGGCAAATATGAGTACGCAAATTTTACTTGTTATCCTTTTCATAGCAAACGCTCCTCTTCCCTGAAATCAAAGCTTTGCCAGCTTTTTGCGGCGGCGATAGGACGATACGTTCACGGCGACGAGCACTGCGAGTATCGCGACGAATATAAGCGTCGAAAGCGCGCGAAGCTCGGGCATTACGCCCTTTTTGGCAATCTTATTGTAGAGATATGTGGAAATGGTCGAAACGTCGCCGTTTACGAACTTCGTGACGACGAAATCGTCGAGAGAGAGCGTAAACGCGAGCGCAAAGCCCGATATCATCGACGGAATAAGCTGCGGCAGCAGCACGGTAAGGAAGGTGCGCACCGGTCCCGCGCCGAGGTCGAGCCCCGCCTCGTAGAGGTTGGGATTGAGCTGTGAAAGGCGCGGCATTACGTTCATTATGACGTAAGGCACGGTGATCATCGTGTGCGAGATTATGAGAGTAAGGTATCCTTTGGGTATCATTCCGAACACCAAAAACAACATCATGAACGACACGCCCGTCACTATGTCGGCGTTCACCATTGTGACCTGAGACGTCACGTTAAGCAGCATTTTGTACCACTTTGTGCGCGTATAATAGATACCAACCGCGGCAAGCGTACCTATGACCGTCGCAAGGAGCGAAGACGTAAGCGCGACTATAAGCGAGTTACCGACCGCGCCCATCATTTCGGAATCGGAAAAGACCTGCGCATACAAGGAAAAGGTAAAGCCGCTCCACTCCCCACCTATCGTTTTTGTCGCCGTAAAAGAGTAGACTATGAGAACGAGAATGGGCAGATATATTAGTGCGAGCATCAGATATATGAAAGCTCTTCCGAGATATTTTTTGGTTTTCATAAGAGTCCTCCTCCCGCCTGTGCTCCGCCCGTGGCGCTCGCCTTGCCGCCCGTCACCTTATTCGCAATGAGCATGGTCACGCCGATGAGCGCAAGCAGTATGAGCGAGTATGCCGAGCCTATGTTCCAACCGCTTCCGCCCGAAGCCGTGAACCAATCGTTTATTATGTTGCCGAACATATAAGTCGACGTGTCGCCCAAGATCTCGCTAATGGCAAAAGTGGAAACGGTGGGCATGAACACCATCAGCACGCCGCTCATTATTCCGGGCAGCGACAGCGGCAGACGCACTTTGAAAAACGTATGTACGCTTCCGCTTCCGAGATCCTTTGCCGCCTCTATGTACGACTTGTCCATGTTCGACAGCACCGAATAGAGCGGCAGCAGCATGAACGGGAAAAAGTCGTATACAAGTCCTATGATGACGGCGACATACGCATTGTTCATGCCGATAAGCTGGAACACGTTTTTGATTGCATACGTGCGCAAAAGCGAGTTTATCCACATGGGCATTATGAACAGCATGACCATAATCGCCGACTTATTGACCGACGAATCGGCAAGAAGCATGGCAAGCGGATAGGCAAGCACAAGGCAAATGAGAGTCACGAGCGCGGCGATCCCGAGCGAAAACGCAAGCACTTTTAAGGTGTTGGGCGTCGTGAAGAACTTAACAAAGTTCATAAACGAAAAACCGCCGTCGCGCGTGAACGCATAAAAAGCCGTTATGAGCAGCGGCAGTATTACGAACAGCGCCGCAAGCACCGCATACGGAAAAGAAAAGTACGAGCGTTTGAGTTTGAACTTAGCTTTCAATTTCTTCCGCCTCCTCTCTGTCGGAGTCAGCAGTCGCCGCCATTTCGTCCTCTGCGGACAACGCGTCGCCATTTGCGGTATCGTCGCCCGCTTCCTCTTCGCGCCTTGCGACTACGATATTTTCGGGCTTTATGAGTATGCCGACACGGTCGTTGAGATCCCACTCGTCCGCCGTATCGACGTATATATAGTCATCGTCGTCCGTGTAGACCTGCACTTGATAATAACTGCCCTTATAAAGGGTCTGCACCACGTTGCCGCCGATGATGCCGTCGCTCTCGTCGTCTGTGAGTTCGACTTTGTCGAAGTCTACGCGCGCCGTAACCTTGTCTCCCTTTTCGAGCCCCTCCGCGTTTACGAATTCGAAACTGCCGCCGCCGATCTTGACGCTGTTTTCGCCGTCGAGCTCCGTCTTGTATTCGTTCGCCGTGAGAAGCTTTTTCATTATATGTATGCCGTCGGGATTTACCGTAAGGCTCACCGAACTGCCGGGATTGAACTCCGTCGTATTCTGCACGGTGAACTCGTAGTCGCCGACATCCACGTTCATTTCGTAATACGTACCCTTGAATATGGATTGCGTAACCCTGCCTTCGAGCTGTCCCTTGCCGCCTACGGCGATACCGATGTCCTCGGGACGAATGACGAGGTCGACTTTCTCGTTCTTTTCGAAGCCCTTGTCGAGGCACTTGAAGTCCGTGCCGCAGAAATTTACGTTGAAATCCGACTTCATTACGCCCGAAAGAATGTTGCTTTCCCCGATAAAGTCGGCGACGAAAGCATTACTCGGCTCGTCGTAGATCTTCTTAGGAGAGCCGTACTGCTGAATGGCGCCCGAATTTATGACGACGACGTTGTCGCTCATCGTGAGCGCTTCTTCCTGGTCGTGCGTGACGTATATAAAGGTTATGCCGAGATTTTTGTGCATATCCTTTAACTCTATCTGCATATCCTTGCGCATCTTGAGATCGAGCGCGCCCAAGGGTTCGTCGAGAAGCAGCACCTTCGGCTCGCACACGAGCGCGCGCGCAATTGCCACTCTCTGCTGCTGTCCGCCGGAAAGAGAGGTCACGTCTCTGTGCCCGTACGCTTCGAGACCCACGAGTCTCAATGCGCGCGTCACCTTTTCTTCTATCTCGTCTTTCGTAAACTTGCGCGTAAGTTCTATCTTGTTTCCGTTTTTATCAAGCACGAATTCGCCGCGCTTGTCAGTCTTAAAGCCGTTCGGGAGCTTTTTGAGCTTTAAGCCGAACGCAATGTTCTTATAGACGTTGAGATGCGGAAAAAGCGCGTACTTTTGGAACACGGTGTTTATACTGCGCTTGTGCGGAGGGAGCTCCGTAACGTCCCTGTGCTCGAGAAATATTTTGCCGCTCGTCGGTATCTCGAAGCCGGCGATCATGCGAAGAAGAGTTGTCTTGCCGCAACCCGACGGACCGAGAAGAGTTATGAACTCGCCGCGGCGAATGGAAAGATTCACATCGTCCACAACCGTTATGCCGTCGAAAACTTTCGTGACGTTCTTTACCTCTACTATCTTGTCGCTCTTTTGACGGACGTTTTCGCCGCTTTGTTTAAGTTCGTTGTTCATGGTCTTTCTCCGTTAAGGATTATATTTCGGGGGGGGTAACAGTCGTTTGGTACATATAAGGATATAGATTCTTCGAAAAGGTAAAGCGTTTTTAATGGTTGAGATTCTTCGACTGCGCTCGCTCTGCTCGCTTCGCTCAGAATGACAAAAGAGGAAGCGGATTTCGCACAGGAAGCGTCACACGCAGTCGGTTCTTTTGAGGCTTAGATACGAGCAAGACGGACAGCTGTCGCCAAGCCGCGCGGGTTGCTGTACTTTTTCGTACTGCTCCCGTGCGGCGTGGCGAACGCAGTCCGTATTCGCGAAGTATATACGCCTCAAAAGTTGGGGGGACAGGTGACCCAAAGCACCTCCGCCACTTCATCCGTTCGGTTCTCTATGTAATGAGTGCGGTCGCTTCGAAAATAGAAGCTCATTCCCTTGGTGAGATTGGCGGTCCTGTTGCCGACGACGAGTTTGACGCTTCCACCCAGAATATATCCGAACTCCTCGCCCTCATGCGGCAGATCCTTTGCCGTTGCGCCCCCTCCCGACAGAGTTACGATCACGGGCTCGAGCGCGTTTTTCTGCGAAGTCGGCACAAGCCATTTCATCGAGGTCGAATCCATGTCCTTTACAAAGTAATCGTTTTCGCCGTAAGAGAGCGGTTCCTGCTCGTCGAAACCCGAAAAGAATTCGGAAAGCGAACAGCCGAGAGCCGTAAGTATATCCTTAAGCGTCGTAATGGACGGGCTCGTGAGGTCGTTTTCGAGCTGGCTTATATAGCCTTTCGTCAGTTCGCACCTGTCCGCGAGCTCTTCCTGAGTCAGCGAATTTTTGAGCCGCAGCTCTTTTATTCTTATACCGATTTCCACGCCGCACCGTCCTCTTTATACTAAACTTAAAGTTTAGCAGGTAAGTTTTTAGTAAACATAAAGTTTAAAGGGTCTCGTAAAAATAAACTTAAAGTTTAAAATCACTAAACCGCACGCGCATAAGTATATTATATGTCGAAAAAGGTGTCAAGCGTTTTTAACATATTTTTTCAAACAAATTTACGCCGCCCGACGGCACGTGAAAACAACCTCCGTTTAAAGGCTCGAATCTCACAAAAAATAGGCTTAAAGCAAACTTTTTTTACAGCTATCATAACAGAAAAAGTCAATTTTACGGACGGCAATCGTAAATTTTTTGTTTTCAACCGAAACAAATTCACTTGTCATTATCGAAAAGGTGTGTTATACTTTATTTACGTCTTGCAAAAGGAGGCTGATTCTTATGACCGAAGAAGTAAAGAGAAATCGAAAAATCATAATGATAACCGTGTTTGCCGCGTTGTTTTTTGTACTCATGGCGACGGCGCTCGTCATAAACCTCGTGCGCATCGCTTCGCTTTCGAGCAGAGAAAAAGCGCTTAAAGAGCAGCTTGCGGCGCTCGACAGGCAGATAGAAGCAAACCAATCGGAAATCGACTATCGCAAGACCGACGAATATGTCGACGCTTATGCGCGCGAGTATCTCGGAATGATAGGCGGAGACGAAATAAGCTTTATCACGGGCGGGCAATGATTTCCCGCCCTTTGTTATGCACATAAAGACCGACATACAAGGCGCATACGCCGTAATAAACATAGGCAGCAACTCCGTAAAGCTGTTCATTCCCTCCCGTAGCCGCTTCGGCTACAGGAACGTGATCACGAGCCGTCTTGCGGCAAACTCAATGGACAACGGCAGAACGCTCGACCCCGAGTCCGTCGAAAGAACCTTTCGCGCCGTAGAAACGCTCGTAAGAGACGCCAAAGACAAAAACGTCTCCGAAATATTCGTCTATGCGACCGAAGCCCTGCGCTCGGCAAGCAACAAAAATCTCCTTACGGACAGGATAAACGCAGAGCTGAATATAGACGTCGACATCATTTCCGGTGAGGACGAAGCGAAAATCGCCGCGCTCGGCGCAAGTCTTTCCTTCCCCGCCCACTCTGCCTTTGCCGATATAGGCGGGGCAAGCACGGAAATAGCGGTCAAATGCGGCGAAAGGCTCGAATGCGCAAGCTTCCCCGTGGGCGCCGTAAGGCTGGACGAAACGGGAAACGACATCTTCGCCTTAAAGAAAAACGCCGCCGCCGTGATAAGACCGAAAGGAACGGCAAAACATATAGTTGGACTCGGCGGCACGTTTTCCGCGCTCGCCTGCATTTCCCTCGAGCTCGACGCGTTCGACGAAAACGCCGTGCACGGAACGGTTCTTTCCCTATCCGAGCTTAAACGGCTGTGCCGCATATTGCAACCGCTTACGCCCGATCGGATCGTGCGGCGCTTCCCTGCGGTAAAACCGTCGCGCGCAAAAGTCGTGAAAGCGGGACTCGCCATTGCCTGCGCCGTCGCGGAACTTATGCAAGCCGACGACATAACGGTGTCCGTGAACGACGGGCTTAACGGCTATGCCATGCTTCTCGAAAAAGACGGACACATATGAAAATCATACAAAAGGAGAAACTCATGAACAGCTTTTCAGTAAGGCTCAAGGAGCTTCGCAAAAGTTATAACTACACGCAAAAAGAGCTTGCCGACGAAATCGGAGCAAGCGAGGATTCCATATATGCTTGGGAAAACGGACGCCGTATGCCGTCGGTCGCATTTTTGACCGAGCTCTGCCGAATCTTTCGCATTTCGGCAGACTATCTTATGGGCATGGACGACTGAATCGCTCTTTTGCCGTTGCACAGCCTTTTCCGCATTGTCTCAATGCGGTTTTTTCTTTTACGGCACGTATAAATCGGAGACATACGGGCAAATACTATTATTGCAAACCGACAGTTTGCGAAAATATGATAAGGAGTGAAACAATGGCTGAAAGCAAAAAGACTACGGGCGCAAAGAACGCAAGTTCCAAGGCTACGACAAGTTCGACGAAGAATTGCAGCTCCAAGGCTGCAAGCTCGGCAAAAAATTGCAGCTCCAAGACTGCAAGCTCTACGAAGAATTGCAGCTCCAAGACTGCAAGCTCTACGAAGAACTGCAGCTCCAAAGCGGCAAGCTCCAAGGCTTCGAGCGCAAGCGCAAAGACTTCGGGCACGAAAAGCTCGGGCACGAACGCCAAAAGCGCAAGCGCAAAGACTTCGAGCGCAAAGAGCATGAATGCAAAGAGCGCTACATCAAAGACCGCAAGTAAGAAGTGCTAATCGAATTGCGGCGAAAAACGGCGGAACTCAAAAAGTTCCGTCGTTTTTTTAATCCGAGCATGGATTCGAACTCTGTCCGTGTCGTTTACGATTTGCTTTTTTCGCGGGACGCTCTCCAAAGCGACGTACGTACGGGGCGAAGCAGCAGTTTATAGCCCTCGGTGAAAAGTACCACGGTGAGCGCCGTCGCCACTATTTTGAGCCAATCGACAGCTCCGAGCGGCACGGTATTGAACACCGCCCCGCCGAGCTGCGTTATGACCACCTGCAAACCGAACGTGATCGCCATGACCGCAACCATGAGCTTATTCGCGCCGATGGTCGGAAATATGCTTTTAAGACCCGGCTCGCGCGCGTTAAACGCATTGAACAGCTGCATGAGCACAAAGAGCGTAAAGAGCGCAGTCTTTTCCTTGCCCGCTCCTCCCGCTATGCCGAGGAAATTGAAGTAGGTCTGCGCCACCATAACGGCAGCCATATAGACGCCGCTCAGTACGATCCTTACGAACATCTTTTTCGTGACTATGGGCGCGTCTCTTTTGACGGGACTGCGGGTCATGAGATCGGCGGAGATCTTTTCGAGCCCCAATGTAAGCGCGGGCGGCCCGTCCATTATGAGATTTATCCACAGGAGTTCGAGCGAGTTGAACGGCGCTTCGAAGCCGAAGAGAACGGACATCACGACGGTGAGCACCGCGGCGAGGTTGACCGTAAGCTGGAACATGATAAAGCGCTGGAAATTCTCGTATATGCCGCGCCCCCACCTTACGGCGTTTATAATGGTCGCAAAGGAGTCGTCGAGAACGATTATATCGCTCGCCTCCTTCGACACCTGCGTTCCGGTTATGCCCATGGCTATGCCGACGTCCGCGCTCTTAATGGCGGGCGCGTCGTTTATGCCGTCGCCCGTGACGGCCACAACAGCGCCCGAGGTCTTTAACGCGGCGACTATTCTGAGTTTGGTCTGCGGCGTGGATCGAGCGACGACTTTTATATCCGAAACGCGATTCAAAAGCTCGACGTCGCTCATGGCGTCCACCTGACCGCCGAGCAGCACCTCGCCTTGTATGCCGAGTTCAAAGGCGATAGCCTTCGCCGTAACGGGATTGTCGCCCGTAAGCATCACAACGTCTATTCCCGCGTCCTTTGCCTGACGCACCGCCCCGTACACTTCCTTGCGTATCGGATCGGAGATGACCGCAAATCCGTCGAGTTTAAGTCCGCGTTCCGCCCGTTCGCGCTCGAGTCCGCGAGCCGTTCCGTGCGCAAACGCAAGCACACGTTTTGCCTGACGGGCATATTTCTCCACGCTTTTCAGATATCTCGACTTGTCGCGTTCCGACAGAGCGCACAGCTCCAAGACGACTTCGGGCGCGCCCTTGAGATAGGCTACGTTTTCCGCGCCCTCCCTTATCACCGTGGTCATTCTCTTCAATTCGGACGAAAACGGATGACGCACGACCGTTACCGCTTCCCTGCGCGCGTCGAGATAGCTCTCTTTCTTCTCGTTTTCGTAGGAAACGAGAAGGGCGCACTCAGTCGGATTTCCGAAGAATACGGGAGAAGCAGCCGAGAAATCGACGTCCGCCGTCGAGTTCACGGCAAAGTTTTTCAACATGGCTTCCCTATCGCCGACGCTCAACATATCCGTAACGCTCATCTTGTTTTCGGTGAGCGTGCCCGTCTTATCCGAGCAGATGACGGAGACGCAGCCTATGGTCTCGCAAGCGGACATCTTCTTTACGAGCGCATTGTTTTTCGCCATTTTAATGACGTTCAGCGCAAGCGAAACCGCAACCACCGTGGGAAGCCCTTCGGGTACGGACGCGACAATAAGGACTATGCTCGTGATGAATATGTCCGAAACGCCCGAAAAAGACAGATTACCCAAGTACAGAAGCTTGACGAATTGCACGGCAAACACGGCGAACGCGACGATTGCGCCGAGCACGGTTATGATCTTACCCAGCCTCGACAGCCGCTGTTGGAGCGGCGTGCGCTCTCCGTCCTCGGCAATGGAGCGCGCGACCTTGCCTATTTCGGTGTCGTCCCCGACCTCGGCGACCACCGCACGCGCCGAACCCGCCGTCACGAAACAGCCCGAATAGACCATGTTCTTTCTTTCGGCAAGCGGCGTGAGATAGTCAAGCGGCTTTTCGTGCTTCGCCACGGGGTTGCTCTCGCCCGTGAGCGGCGACTCATCCACCCGCAGTCCGTCCGAGGAAATGATCCTCATATCCGCGGCGGCTTTATCTCCCGTCTCGAGCATGACTATATCTCCGACGACGAGCTTGTCCGCCGAAAGCATCGCCACCTTTTTGTTTCGCACGGTCTTTACGTTTACGGCTTTCGCTTCCTTGCGGAGCGCGTCGAACGCCTTGGAGCTCTTGCCTTCCATGACGAGCGATATGGACACGGAAGCGACAATTGCCACGAGTATGCCGACGACCTCGACAAAATCGAAATGTCCGCCTCTCGCCGCCGTGAATGCGTTTACGGAAACGGTTATGACGAGCGCGGCGAGAAGTATAAGCATCATGGGCTCGGTGAGCTCCTCTACGACGCGCAGCGCAACGGGCTTGCGTTTCTTCTCGGACAGAACGTTTTCGCCCTTTTCTCGGTTCTTCAAAACCGCACTGTCGTCAAGACCGTTTTTTTCGTCCGAAGCCAGGACGCTCAGAGCGTCGCGCGCGGACATCGAATGCCAATTCTTCGGCGGCTGCGCCGCACGAGAGACCGTCTTTTTCTTTTTCATTCGGTTTCCTCCGAACAGACGAGTATTTTCGAGGAGTCAAAAACCCTCTTTACAAAATATATTTGCAAAGAGGGCGTTTTAATACTATTATTCGGTTTTAGACAAAATGCGCGCTTACCGTATATCCAGCACAAACACAAACTCTCGGTAAGCGGGCACGGCTATACGCGTAAGCCCGAGCTTCTTGGCTTCGACAAGCGCCTTATATGCCTTATCGCTTATCCTTATCTTCTTCGCATTTCTGTCTATTTCAGTCCCTTCGTGTATCGTTTTCATGATTTCCGCCCAATGCACGGGATCTTCTATCGTGCCGCTCTCGACCTCGAGAACGAGCTCTCCGTCCCCGTCGAACGTGTTGAGCTCTCCCGCATGGAACGCATACTCTCCTCCGCATACGACCTCTACGGTCTGCTCGCCTTCGTAGGCAAAGTATTCGGGAGACTTCATGCCGCTTTCACCCACCTTCGAAAAAACGACGTCCGCTTCAAACGAGCGGCTTATTCCTATTATTTCTTCGCGCATACCGCTCTCGTCGAGGCTGGGCAAAAACGTGGGGAAATTTTCTATTTCGATGTCGCCCGCAATGCGCAACGACGAGAGTCTATGGGACAAATCGGACGTTATGCCAACCGATATATCCGCCTTTTCGAACGAGGTCTCTGCGCTCGACGAAAACAGCGACAACAGCGTGCTCTGCATATAGGGGAACTTTTTCAGGACTTCGGAAAGCTCGAGCTCGGAAGCTGTTTTAAAAAGCTCGTCCGCACTCTCCGCGCCGAGAAGAGCCTTAACCGTAATTTGCCCGTAAGTCGCAATAAAATCGTCGAACGCGGGAAGCTCTACGATTCCGCCAAGCGCCGCTTTAAGCGCGCCGTATGCGGCAAAAAGCTCGAACTTAAACAGTTCGCCTCGCTCTTCGACAACTTTTTCGAGCGTCATGTCGCCGATGCCGACAAGCAGCAACGCCGCCTCCTCGTCCGTGATCCGCTCGCCGCCGAATTCTTCGATCGCGTCCGAGACAAATCTTGCCACGGGCTTGTCCGTATTTCTCTTTACGACGTCGAACAATTTGCCGAGCGTCTTTGCATACGACAGCTTACAGCTTATCATTATCTCCTTGTCCGTCGCATCGACGCTTATACTATCTTTAAGTTTTTCGGCGAGCGATACGGAAATCTCGCCCGCTTTCTCCAATATGCGAGACAGCTTTTCGAGTGTTCCGCGCTTTGCCGAATATGTGGGCACGGTTCTTTCACCGTCGTCGTCCTTGATCTTAATTTCGCCGACACGTTCGAAAACAAGCCCGTCCGCACATATGAACTCGTCCTCTCCGTCCGTGAAGGATCCGCCCTCTTTTTCATCGTACACTACGGCGATCTTCTTTTCCGAACTGTCTTTTCCGTCCCTTTCGGTAACCGTTACGGACGCCGTGAAATTCGGCACGGTCGCTTCGTATATGCTCTTTATTATCTGCGCCGCCGTGGGCTCGGGGTCGGGCGTGGGAGCAGGCTCCGGGTCGGGGTCGGGCGTCGGCGTCGGTTTACCGGGCTCGACAGGGGCGACGGGCGGCTTGAAGGAGGGATTATCGTAATCGCAACCCGTCGCAAAAAGCACGCCGACCGTCGCAGTCGCGAGTACGAGAATGATTGCCATTATCCGAAATACCGATTTCATTTATGCCGTTGCCCCTTCCCTGAAATACCCTTTATATGATTTTAACATATATGTATGGAAAAGTAAATAATTTGCGACATAAAATACCGTCGAAAATTTGTGCATTTCATTGAAATCCGAAAACTCGCAAAGCACGTTCTTTCGTATTTTCGTTTAATTCGGCGAGACAGCGCACATACTACGGAAAAAGGAGGACTGTAAAAGTGACAGACAACAAAAACAATAACTGCGACTGCAACCGCAACGACAAAAACGACGAAACAAACGAAAACGAGTTTGAAAAGATAACCGAGCGCGAGTGCGGACGCAGACTGTGCAAGTGCGGAGACAGCAACTGCGAATTTGCCGCGGACTTTTTCGACGAGAACGGCGCGCCCACCGTCGATTTCGGAAACGACGAAGACTTAATAGAAAAGCAAAACCTCGAAGCCGCAGAGGATTTCTCCGACTACGCGAGACGCTGCGGCATGATAGGCGCATATCAGTACGACGGCATAGTGGAAAACGGCGAAGCGCTATATCACGACACGGCGACTTACAAGATGATCGACCCTTCCGACGAAAGCGCAGATTCGGGAAAGTCATAAAAACAAATACACCTTTTTCGAAAAGGTGCAACCAAAAAGAGTTTTTTGCCGTGCGGCATGAGATTATTTTGCGCAAATGTAACATTTCGCATGATGTTTGCGCCTTTTTCGAAAAAGGCGCGCCTAAAAACGTGAAGGGAGAGGAACTTTCGGCTGTTCCTCTCCCTTTCAATTCCCTCTCCTTTAAACGACTTAAGGCTTTGCCTTA
>CAJULE010000035.1:10893-15829 GCA_910587445.1 uncultured Christensenellaceae bacterium | reverse complement strand
CTCAATGGATATGCAAAGATTGCTTTAATGAGTTCAAAAATCTATTTAACTTTAATGTAATATAAATTGCAATTTAGCGGAGAAAGAAAATGGCATTTGACTATAAAAAGGAATACAAAGAATTTTATATGCCGGCAAACAAGCCGTCTATCGTTGCCGTGCCCAAAATGAATTACATAGCGGTACGAGGTAAAGGCAATCCCAACGACGAAAACGGCGAGTACAAAGATTCAATAGGGCTTTTGTACGCAATAGCCTTTACTATTAAAATGAGTTATAAAGGCTCTCACAAAATTGGCGGGTATTTTGAATATGTTGTCCCGCCGTTTGAAGGTTTTTGGTGGCAGGAAGGCTCAGATACGATAGATTATGCGAACAAGAACGGGTTTAACTTTATTTCTCTTATTCGATTGCCCGATTTTGTAACGAAAGCCGATTTCGATTGGGCAGTGCGGGAAGCGACGAACAAGAAAAAAGCGGACTTTTCAAAGGTGGAGTTTTTGACCTACGACGAGGGCGTTTGCGTTCAATGTATGCACGTCGGCTCTTACGACGACGAGCCGAAAACGGTAGCTCTTATGCACGAGTATATGGCGGCAAACGGCTATGCGTTGGATATAAGCGAAAGCCGTTATCATCACGAGATATATTTAAGCGATCCGCGCAAGTGCGCCGTAGAAAAACTTAAAACCGTCGTAAGACACCCTATACGCAAGGTGTAACAGTTTAATTTCAATTTATCGTTCTGAAAATGTATAGTTAAAAGCTCTCAAACAAATTTGTTCGAGAGCTTTTGTCCTCGCTTGAAAGTGCAACTCTTAAAATTTGTGTTTTTAATTCCCTATGGGAAGTGCGCTGCTTGGCGGCATACTTTATTTTCGGTTTGCTTGTTTGCGGCGCAATGCCGTTATAAAGCGCATGGGGCGGATGATCATACGCATAAGCGCCGTTGTTTAGGCAATAATTACTCGTATGCAAATAATAAATTATACGATATCGGCGCTTGTACTGATATTTGTGGTGCTGCTCTTTTTGAGAGCGGCTTTGCCGCACACCGAAGCGCCGCTTGCGGACGGTAAGGAATTGACGCCCGAAGAACTCGAATTTAAAATTTCCGTGCTTGCCATGAACAGCACGGCTCTTTCTCCGCGCGGCGGCGGCGTGGGAATACGCAGTGCGGCAAGAACCATACGTCGCTTTTACGGACGGATGCGGCGCGAAGCTTACGGGCGTGCCGACGACTTCGAGCGCGCAATGCTCGGGGCGCGTCGTGATATAGATGAGGCGATCGCAAAGGTCGAAAGCCGCTCGAGCAAGTTTTTCGCATTGCCGCATAAGGGCGGTTATCCGCGCATATATACGCTCTGCGCGCTCATGGTATCGAGGAGCGGGGGTTATATAAGTCTCGACGATATAAGGAGAGCGGTCGAAATAACAAATCGTCACAGTCCTCTCGGCATAGAGGAATTGCAGGCGGCGGAATATATGCTTAAGGCGTGCTATCTCGAACGCCTTGCTTTTCTCGTCGAGAAGTCCCTGTCGGAGAAGAAGCTCAAAAAACGCGCGGAAAGGGATTCGGAAAAAGAACGCGTTAATCTCTCCATGCTCAAGTTCGGGGCGTATGTGAGCGCATACAATGCCTGCGTCGAGTATGATTCGTCGCGAAAGTTTACCGCGCTCTGTCTCGAAAACGGCGTAGACGTTCGGACCGTGTGTAGAGCCGTAGAAATAGAAAAAGCAAAGCGGGCGGCAAGCGCGGCGGCGGCGATATGCGGAATAAACGAGCTTAAAGAAAGATTTTCCGCGGAAACCGTGCTCGGACTTTACGGAGCTTACGGATATTTCGAGGAGAAATGCGCGGGATTTTCGAGTTTGCCTGCCGAGCGTCGTCTTGCGCATATAGACGCATTTGCCCGCCTGTGCAGACGAAAAAAAGAGAATGAGACGGCCGCGGCGAGAGCGGCTACGGGCGAGAACCTTTATTCGGCGCTTGAAAGGGAAGTTCCGAGCGGCTATGTTCTCGGCGGGGCTGTAGTAGCGGCATTTCTGCTCGGTGCGATTCCTGCGGTTGCCGTGTCCGTCGCAAAAGGCGGCATTTTCGTAATAGCTTCCGTCTTGTCGCTTCCCGTGACGCTTGCGGCGGTCTTTCGCTTGCTCGGACGTTTCTCTCGAGTCAAGGCAGAGCAAATGGGCTGGACCGCCTCGCACGCAACCGCCGCTCTCTCCGAGTTCTCCGCCGACTATGCCGCAGACGCAATGCCGACGGTAAGTAAGACAAAAACGAACGCTTCGAACATAGATACCTATTTGTCCGCCGTCGCAAGCATTTCCAAAGTACTCGAAGCGATTGCTCCCTTTTTTGCGATAGCGCTTGCGATCGTTGCGCCGCTTTTGTCCGCATATTGGCTCATTGCCGTATTCTCGCGCGAAATAGCGTCGTTTGCGGCAGATGTGCGCGACGCGCTCTCCGGCAAAGCGGTTAAGGCAAAGGCGGCGCTTTCGGAAATCGTTTCGGCGGCGGGATTGCCGAGGGAAGCGGCAAAAAACCTGTTCGGGCTTTTTCGCAAAGACGTCGCTCTTGTTTCGAATATCGTCGTTCCCGTTGCCGTCTCCGCCGCTCTTGCCGTTATGACTGCCGTGACGGGCGGAAGTATTGTTTTCTATGCCGCGGCGGCGGCGTTCGCCTTGTCGCCGCTTTTCGGGAATATTTCCGTAAGGTCTGAGCCGAAAGTGAGCGCCGCTCCGATTGCCTGCGAAGAGTCCTCGCGCTCGTATGACGATTACGGCGTGCTTCCCGCCGTGGCGTTCATCGATTGCGGCGACTATCTCTGTATGTCTTCGGAGCGAGGAGGCGGTAGGGACGTATACCGCGGCAGTTTGCTTTTTAAGGAAATGAACATATATGTCAAGGACGGCGGCGGAAAGTACGTGCCGTTTACTTTTGTTCCTCCGTTTCTGTCTGGCGGCGGAAAGACCGTGAACAATGCGCTATGCGTCGGCAATACTTTTTCCGTGGAGACGAGCGGCTTTGAGGGCGGCAAGAAAGTGACGGTCACGGCACACGGCGGCGGCGATTTCGAAATAGCTTGCGTGCACCTTACGGCGGCGCGTTGCGTCGCTTCGGAGGATAACGCCGGCATTGTGAAAAGTATGGGCGAAAAAACGCTGTATGTTTCGGCGGCGGCGGATACAAACGGCACGGTATCTTTAAACAGAGGCGGAATCTTTTGCCGCGGCGATTTCGAAAAAAGTTCGGTGCTGGCTGTGGAGGCGAGAACGCGAGCGGGGAAAGTCACGTTTGCGATATGTTGCGACGCGGATAAAACAGCTCTCGCGCAAAAGGCAGAGTGTCTGTTTCGCGACGGATTTTTTATGCGGGGCGCCGCTTTTGTGTCGGCTCTTTCGAGGTCGTCGCTCTTTACGCCGGCAGTAAACGATTTGGCGTCGTTTGCGCTGTACGGAAGGTGCAGTTACGACGTGGCGCTCGAGAGATATGCAGACGTGCGCTTTCCGTCCGTAGTGTGCGTCCTTCGAGGAGAGAACGGTCTCGGCAGACTCCGCCGCCGCCTGAAAAGACTGTCGGCGGTGCGTGCGCTCGGCATACCGTTCAATACCGTCGTCGTGTGCTTCGACGGCAGCGGACACTTTTTTAAGCTCAAGGACAGAATATCGCTCATGTTTACGGAGTACGGTCTTGACGCAAACGGACAAGCCGTATGCCTCGACTGCGCCGAAAACCGCGCTCTCTATGAAAAGATAGTTTCGGCTTGCCCGAAAGACGAGGATATCCGCAGAGCCACGCGCTTGCCCTGTCCGCAAGTGAGAAGCTTCAAGCGGACGGCTTTGCCTATCGAGCGTCCGAAGCTTGCGGCCTGCGGCGATTGCGGCGGGGTGTCCGAGTCGGGCGAGGGGATATACGACCCGTCGGTCTGTGCTGGTGCGGAAAACATTGTCGTTTCGGACGGCTTCGGATTTACGGCGAGAGCCGACGCGACCTCGGCGACGTTCGATGACGAGTGCATTCTTACGGGCGCGCCCGACAGCCTCTGCCGATTGCCTGCGGAAAGCGTAACGCTCGGCGAAAACGGCAGAGTATGGGGCTTTGCCGAAGAGGGTGTAAGCTTCTGCGCTCACGGGGGAGGGTATTCGCGATTTGTCTGTACGGACGGCGGACTCCGTTCGGAAATGAAAGTGCGGCTGTCGGGCGGGGCGAAGGTGTATTCGGTTTCGGTGAGCAATCCGAGAAAGTCTGCGCGAAAAGTGCGCGTCATGCTTTCGGTTCGTCCCGTTATAGGCGAAAGCTTCGAAAATACTCGGCACGTACTCGAACTTGACGAGAGCGAGCATGGAGTCTTTGCTCGCAACAGACTTTCGGGCAAACGATTGTTTGCGGAAACCGACGCGGAAAATTTCGAACGTGCGCTGTCGGCGGAATCGATCACGGACGAAAACGGCGCGATCTGCCGCGTAGAAAACATCTCGGGCGGCGGAGTGTCTCCCGCGCTTGTCTTAAGCGCCGAACTGAAGGTGAAGCCGGGACTGTGCGCAAGCGTGAACTTTGCGCTGTCCTCGTGCGGCGGCTTCGATTTCGGCTCGCTCGACCGGTCTTGCGCACCGCTTCGTTCGTCGTTCGTAAGCGGCGAACGAAAGCTCGATATTTTTGCGTCGGCGCTCGAAAAGCAGGCGGAGACAAGCCTCGAATATGCCGATCCTGCGGGAGACGGCTATGCCGAAAAGCTCTTGAAGTGCGCCGCGCTTTTGCCGACGTCGCACGAAAAAATGCGCCGTTTGATTTTTGCGGCGTGCGACAATCGCTTTGCAAACGGCGACATACTTTTAACGCGCAGGAAAAACCGAGGAGAACGGGCGAGTCGGAGCGGAGCGTCTCTCATGCTTCCCATGGAGATCGGAAGAGCGTCGTGTAGGGAAAGAGTGT
>CAJULE010000035.1:0-10883 GCA_910587445.1 uncultured Christensenellaceae bacterium | reverse complement strand
GACTGCACCGACGACAGAGACATACTGTTCGAGCGCCGCCGCTATCTCGAAAGCACGGACAGACGCTCTTGCCGATCTTCGGGTAAAGCCGCGTCGGTGCTCGAACATTGCCTCGAGGCGCTGTTTGCCATTGATGGCGGCGGGCTTACTCCGTGCCTCGGCATAGATTCCCGTCTCGTGGCTCTGCGCGCCTTGGGTGCGTTTATGCCCCTTGTAAGGGACGGAAAGACGCGTATGCTGCTTGCCGAAATAAAGACACGCCTGTCGGAGGAGGTGCGAAAGCTCGACACGGCCGAGCTTTCCGCAGGGGATCTGAGCTGGCTTTCCCTTGTCGGAGAGGGCGAGCCGAGTGTGAACGCTCTCATTCGCAGGGCGGAAAATGCAAGCGTGGCGGAGCTTATTTGGCTTTCCGCCGCGTTGCTCGAACGTGGCGAAGCGGACGCCGCATATTCTCTGTTCGAGCGCCTAAATCCCATAGAAAGGCGAGGCGATACGCCGTTTATGTCAAGTGAAGACGGACTTTCGCCCGATCTCGGCATTGCGCCGTCGCTCGCGTATATGTTGCTCACGGAAGGCTTTTACGGTTGCAAGACGCGCGGCGAAACCGTCGTGTTTTCGCCGTCGCTTCCGAAAAAGATAGGCGGCGCAGTCATAACTTACCGCGACGAAAAGTGCGATTTCGAGGTTGCCGTGGACAACGGCGGAAGCGGAAAATGGCGGCTTTTCGTGGACGGAATTTCGTATAATTCCATGTCTTTGAAAAAGGTTGCCGCGCTCTCCGATAAGAGCGTCGAGCTAAAACGCCGATAGGATTATTTCTAATCTGTTTCTAATCTTCTTTTAATCGTGCAGTCAGTATTCTTGTTTTAAAATGATAATCGTTAAAAGAAAGCTTAACGATGATAGGAGACAACAAAATGTTAAAGATACACGATCTTACCAAGGTTTACGGAAAGTCGACGGTAAAGGCTCTCGACGGCGTAAGTCTCGAGGTGGAAGCAGGCGAGATATTCGGCTTCATAGGTCCGAACGGCGCGGGCAAAACAACGCTCATCAAGGTGCTTACGGGCATACTTCCGTTTAACGACGGCAAAGTGGAGATCTGCGGCGAGGACGTAAAGAAGAATCCGAGAAAAGCCAAACTCAACGTGGGCTATGTGCCCGACAGCCACATCATTTTCGACAAGCTTACGGGCAGAGAGTACGTGGACTTTATGGCGGATATATACGGGGTGGGGATCGACGAGCGCAAGGAGCGCGCACAAAAACTTCTTTCGTCGTTTTCGCTCACAGAGGATTTCGACCGCCCGATAAAAGACTATTCGCACGGCATGAAGCAGAAGATAAGCATAATAGGCGCTTTGATCCACGATCCCAAACTTTGGGTGCTCGACGAGCCTATGACGGGTCTCGATCCGCAGTCCTCTTATGAGCTTAAAGAACTCATGCGCGAGCATTGCCGCCGCGGAAATGCGGTGTTCTTTTCCACGCACGTGCTCGACGTCGCGGAAAAAATTTGCGACAAAGTAGGAATCATTCTCAAGGGCAAAATGGTAATGACGGGAAGCATGGAGGAGGTGCGCGAAGCTTCCAAGGACGGCTCTCTCGAAGACTTCTTCCTGTCGGTTGCGGGAAAGCATGAGATAGCCGGAATGGATGATAATTCCTCCGCCGCGCATAGTAAGGAGCCTGCGGCTGAAAAAGAGCCCTCCGTCGGGAAAGAGGAGAGCGGCAAATGAAAGGCTTTGCGACCGTCCTGAAATTACTTATAAAAAATATGTTCAAGCGTTCGAAGTCGGAGCGCAAGAACATAAAAATTTTCACGGGCATAGTGCTTGCAGTGGTCTATGTCTTTCTCATGTTTACGCTTCTTTCGTCGGTGATTTCTCTTGCGCCCGCCGTGAAAGAGGCAGGGGGCATGGCGGACATCATAACGCTTTTGTTTACGCTCGCGGTGCTCATAATGCTGTTTTTCGGCATACCGATGATACTGTCCTGGCTGTACTTTTCGCGCGACACGGAATTCTTCCTGTCGCTTCCCGTCGCGACAAGCACGGTGTATTTTGCGAAAATAGCCATGATATACCTAAGTATGCTTGTCGTGGAAGCGGCGCTGCTGCTGCCTACGCTCATAGTGTTCGGCGCGCTCGTCGGCGTGAACGTATTGTATTATTTCGTAATTCTCATAGCCGTGGCATTTTTGCCGGTCGTTCCGCTTGTGCTCGCTTCTGTTATAGCCATGCCGCTTATGTTCATCGTCGGGGCGTTCCGTAACCGCGGCGCGCTTTCGTCGATAGTCATGATAGTGCTGTTTCTGCTGTTTTTCGGCGGATATTACGGGCTCATGTACGCGCTCGGCTTTAACGGTGCGCCGGGCGGCGACGAGATGGGGACGGATATGACGAAGTTCCTGCTCGAAAACAAAGACTCGCTTCGTCTCATGTCGGATATACTGTTGCCGTTTTCGTCCATTGCGCGCCTTGCGACGCTCACGCCCGTGTACGGTCTAAGCGTCGGCGTGTCCGCTCTCGTCAATATAGGTACGTACGTCGGCATAACCGCGGCTCTGCTTGCGATAGCTCTGCTTGCAAGTTCGAGCTTCTATAAACACAGCGTAATGGTCATGCTCGAGGGCTCGCGCGGAAAGGACAATAAAGCGCGCGAATTCAAGGCGAGCGGCGGTGTCGTGAAAGCTCTCATCGGCAAAGAGTGGAGACAGCTCGTGCGCACTCCGCAGTTTGCGTTAAACAGCTTTTTAAGCGTATTCATGCCTGTAATAGTAATCGTGTTCATGAACCTTACTATGGGTTCTTCGCTTGCGGACGCGGACGATACGACGACGCAGACCGTGCGTGCGATTATGTCTGTAGTAGACATAATGGTAATACTTATGATAGGTATAGGCATGAATATGGGTGCGCTTACCTGCATAACTCGCGAGGGCGAAGCGTTCGCATTTTCCAAGTCTTTGCCTGTGGATCCTGTCACGCAGATCAACGCAAAGCGTATATTGTATCTGATAATAAGCTATGTCTCCATAGCTCTCGGAATGATAGCGGCAGTTATTTTTGCGCCCGACTGGTCTCTTTTGGGCGGGCTGCTGCTGATGATTCCGTACAACTATATTTTCGTTACGCTCGCAATATATCTCGATCTTACGTCGCCCAATCTCAAGTGGACGACGCCGCAGGAGGCAATGAAGCGCAACGTGCGCGGAATGGTGCCCTTTCTCATCAATATGGTCATATCCATGGTCATAATGGTGGCTCTTCTCGTAACGCGGATTATGATGCTTAATTGCCCCGAAGAGTTGCTTCTGACTTTCACCGTCATTCATTACGGTGTATATATAGTCCTCATAGGCGTTTCCGCAGTCGTTGCGGTACTTATGCACGGGATGTTGAAGGTGCGGGCGGCGAGACTTTACGACCGTCTCGAAGTCTGACAGCTTATATGCTTCGTAATACAGGCTACGTGCTTCTCTGCGGCGGGAGCTGTACGTAATAGTACAGCAACCCACCGCCTCGTCGCCTGTTGCCTGTCTTACTCGCATCTAAGCCGTCAGACTGATGTCTTGTCTGTGTCGTATTTCCATGTCATGCTTACATTTTCGCTTAGTCGTGTACGAAGAAGCACACTCCTTGCGCGAAATCCGCGCCTGCCTTGCCTAACTCGTTTCTCCTCCGTCAGAGCTTACAGTGAATAAGCGCCTCGTCGCCTGCCACCCGTCTTACTCGCATCTAAGCCGTATTCGCCAAGGCTCTTGTACTCCGCTTCGCTTCGTGGCGTTCGCTTCGCCTATAAGGCTGGCTCGGCTAAGCAGAGCCGAATGTCATTTCGAGCGAAGTCGAGAAATCTAAACCTATAAAAAGCCTTCCCTTGACAGGGAAGGTGACACGGCACAAAGCGAAGCGACTGCCGTGACGGATGAGTAGATAATTAAAAAAAGATTAAGGTTACGTTTTAATGAATTTCAATCTCTAAAAAGGATTCTTAGGGCGAAGCCTTAAGTCGTTTGAAGGAGAGGGAATTGAAAGGGAGAGGAACAGTCGAAAGTTCCTCTCCCTTCACGTTTTTCGGCGCGCCTTTTCCGAAAAAGGCGCAAACATCATGCGCAATGTTGAATTTGCGCAAAAAAATCTCATGCCGCACGGCAAAAACTCTTTTTCGCGCACCTTTTCAAAAAAAGCGCAGTATCATACTTTTAAAGTTGTATCGTATTTTGGTCGTCTCGAATGAGCGCGATGTTAAACACAAAGTATTTTCGCGTAAAGAAGTTGAATACGGCGACGAGCAGGGAAGAGACTATTTTGACTATCCAGGCGTTGCCGTGCATTGCGGCGTAGCCTATGCTCGAGCCGATCGTCGTAATCGCAAGTCCGATAAGCGCGAACAGCAGGAATTTCAAAAAGCCCTTTTTGTTGCGTCCGACATTGCCGTACTCGTAAACAAAGAAACAGCACATTACGTAGTTGAATACTACGGAAACCAAAAAGCCGAGCATATTCGCGGTGAGGTATATTGACGTCGGTGTTACGTGCGGTTCTCCCGAAACGGTGCTGCCCGTAAAAACGGACAGAAAGCCCGTAAACTCGTTGTGCCCCTCTATGTAAAGTATGACCGCCATGACAAGAAAGTCGAGCACGGTTGCCACAAGACCTATGACGACCGATTTCAAAAATTCCTTTCGGGCGCGCTTGTTTTTCAGAGCGTTGAAAAATTCGTTCATTTCGTAATTTCCGGAATAAATTTCTCGAAGATTATATTGTTGCAGTAGGGTGCGAGCTTATCGGCTTGCGCGCTGCTTCTTACCGTCCAGGCAAGAGTGGGCAAGGCGGCTTTCGCGACGTATTTATTGGGAAGAAATTCCGCGTTGTACGAGACGAAATCGGGCTTGGAAACCGACTTGTTGAGCTTCATTTTAGTGAGGAAGCTGCGGCGGAAAAATCCCGAAAGCTCTTCTTTTTTGAAGAAAGTCGAAAGCTGTCCGCGCATCACGTGGGGCATGGCGGTCGCAAAGTATCCGAGCGAATAAGGATTAAACGACTGCACCGCATAGTCTCCCATGTACGAGTTCAGCATTTCGGCAACGGCTTTCTCGAGTCCGCCGATTTTGTCCTCGTTCTTTATTTCTATGAGAATGGGGACTCTTCCGTTCACGATTTCCAGCACTTTTTCAAACGTGGGTATCGTATAATCGGTACCGAAAAGGTGCACGTCGCCGAGCTTTTCGGGCTCGAGCGTACTCACATAGCCGTCGAGACCGCTTACCCGACTTAGCTTGCTGTCATGAAAAACGACGACGCTTCCGTCGCCGATCGTGCGTACGTCAAGCTCTATGGGATATCCGTGCTCGATTGCGTTTTCGAAAGCGCCCAAAGAATTTTCGGGCAGGGCTTCGGTATGCAGCCCTCTGTGCGCAATGGGCTTCGTGCAGAGCCAACTGTCGAGAATACTCATGTATTACCTCACTGAAAGGAACTTCTGTCATTATAACAATTTTGTAAGACTAAAGCAAGCGATTTGCGCATTTTTCTGTTTTAAACCCCAAAATCGTTGCAATTTTTCATGTCTTATGATAGAATATGCGCATGGACAGACAGAGCCGAATAAGAAATTTTTGTATCATAGCCCATATAGATCACGGGAAATCGACGCTTGCGGACAGGCTCATAGAAAATACGGGTACCGTTTCTAAGCGAGAGCTTACGGCGCAGATCCTCGACAGCATGGACATCGAGCGCGAGCGCGGCATAACGATAAAGCTCACGCCCGTGAGAATGTTCTATACGAAAGACGGAGTGGAGTATACGTTCAATCTCATAGACACCCCGGGTCACGTCGATTTCACGTACGAGGTGTCGCGTTCTCTCGCTGCCTGCGAGGGGGCGATTCTCGTCGTCGACGCGACGCAGGGCGTGGAGGCTCAGACGCTTGCCAACGTATATCTCGCAATAGACAACGATCTCGAAGTTTTGCCTGTCATAAATAAGATAGATCTGCCGAGTGCGCGCGCGGAGGAGACCAAAGCCGAAATCGAGGACGTGATAGGACTCGACGCGTCAAACGCTCCGCTCATAAGCGCAAAGGAAGGGCTCAACATTTCCGACGTGCTTGAGCGCATAGTCGACAGTCTGCCGCCGCCGAGCGGGAACGAAAACGCGCCGCTCAAAGCGCTCATTTTCGATTCGGTGTACGACAACTATAAGGGGGCTGTCTGCGTCATACGAGTCATAGACGGAAGCGTGGGCGCCGGCACAAAGATACGCATAATGTCCACGGGAAGCGAGTACGACGTTGTCGAAGTCGGCGTGTTCAATCCGAAATCCCAACCCGTAGACCGACTGCGCGCCGGCGACGTCGGCTATCTTTGCGCGAGTATAAAAAACGTCGAAGAGACGGCTCCCGGCGATACGATCACCGACGCTTCCAATCCCACGTCGGAGCCATGTCCGGGATATAAAAAGGTGCAACCCGTCGTTTATTGCGGAATATATCCGACCGACGGCTCGCATTACGACGATCTCAAAGAGGCGCTCGAGCGTCTCAAGCTCAACGACGCGGCGCTCTTTTACGAGCCCGAAACGTCCATAGCTCTCGGATTCGGCTTCCGTTGCGGCTTTTTGGGACTGCTCCATATGGAGATAATCCAGGAGCGTCTCGAGCGCGAGTTCAATCTCGATCTCATTACCACCGCGCCGAGCGTGAATTACAGGGTGATAAAGACGAACGGAGAGGAGCTTACGATTACGAATCCGGGAAATCTTCCGCCCGTCTCTGAAATAGACAGCATAGAAGAGCCCGTAGTGAAAGCCGAGATCTTCACGCCGCCCGAGTATATAGGCGCGATAATGGAACTGTGCTCGTTCAGGCGCGGAGAATATATAAACCTCGTCTATCTCGACAAGACGCGCGTGCGCATAGAGTACGAAATACCGCTTAACGAAATAGTCTACGACTTTTTCGACGGACTGAAGTCGCGTACGCGCGGCTATGCGTCGCTTGATTACGAGCTTAAAGGCTATAAGCCGAGCGATCTCGTCAAGCTCGACATACTGTTGAACAACGAGATCTGCGACGCGTTGTCGATAATCGTTCATCGCGACAAGGCGTATGCCCGCGGCAGGGGAATCGCCGAAAAGCTTAAGGAAGCAATACCGCGTCAGATGTTCGAGATCCCCATACAGGCGGCGATAGGCGGCAAGGTAATCGCGCGCGAAACCGTCAAGGCAATGCGCAAGGACGTGCTTGCAAAGTGCTACGGCGGCGACATATCGCGTAAGAAAAAACTTCTCGAAAAGCAGAAAGAGGGCAAGAAACGTATGCGCCAGATAGGCTCGGTCGAAGTGCCGAGCGAAGCGTTTATGTCCGTCCTCAAGCTCGACGATAAATGATGAAAACAGCGAAAACAGACAGGATAAACGCCTCCGAAAAGTGGGGCGTTTATATCCATATCCCGTATTGCCGCAGTAGGTGCGCGTATTGCTCGTTCGTATCGGGTTGCGATTTTTCCGATATGGCTGCATATAAGGACGCGCTTTTAAGCGAGATATGCGTGCGCGGCGGAAAAGCCGTTGATTCGGTATATGTCGGCGGCGGCACTCCGTCGGTGCTCGAGCGCGGATTTCTCGCCGAAATACTGTATGCCGTGGGGCAAAGCTTCGAGCTTTCGAGCGATTGCGAAATAAGCGTAGAGTGCAATCCCGATTCGGCGGACGTAAAATTTTTCGAAGAGTGCGCGTCGGCAGGCGTGAACAGAGCGAGCATAGGCTTGCAGTCCTCGAGAGACAGACTGTTGAAGGCGGTTTCGCGTCCGCATACGTTCGCCCAATTCGTCGAAAGCGTCAAGGCGGCTCGCTCCGTCGGCATAACGAATTTAAATGCGGATCTTATGCTTAATCTGCCGGGGCAAACCGTTCATGACGTAAATGATTCGCTTATGCGTCTTATCGATTTCGGAATTCCTCACGTTTCGGCATACGGACTGTCCGTCGAAAAAGGCACTCCTCTTTACGAAAGCGGCTATCTTCCCGACGAGGACAGGGGAGCAGATATGTACGAAAGCGCGGCGGATATTATGCGCGCACACGGCTACGAGCGGTATGAAGTCAGTAATTTCGCAATGAAGGGGAAGGAGTGCCGTCACAATCTCAAGTATTGGAGAAGAGCGCCCTATGTCGGACTCGGACTTGCTGCTCATTCGTTCGACGGCAAGGTGCGCAGCGAAAACACTTCGGACAGAAGCGAATATCTCAAAGGCAATCGCACGGCGTCGAGGGTCGTGCTTTCGCGCGAAGACGAAATCGAGGAGACGATAATGCTCGCTCTTCGCACGTCGAATGGGCTCGAACACGAACTTCTGCGCCGAAACTGCGGTTACGATCTTTTAAAAGAAAAGGCGGGAGAAATAGCGCGGCTTTCCCGTCTCGGACTTGTCGAGGTGGATTCCGAGCGACTTAAACTCACGGATAAAGCATACTATATCATGAATTCCGTAATAGTTTCACTCATATAAAAATCTTATAAATGAGCGTTCAATTCATTTGACAACCGCCCCCTTATGTGTTATGATTATATTAGCACTCTAACGGCGCGATTGCTAAAATCGGCCGAGCGCAAAAGGGTGCGGAAGAGATAACGAAAAAGGAGCGACAGTGGGTCTTTCGTCTCGTAAAGAAAAGATACTTCAGGCGGTGGTGGACAGCTACATAAACAGTTGCGAGCCCGTGTCGAGTGCCGAAATTCAAAAGAAGCACTTGCCATCTCTCAGCACCGCCACCATTCGCAACGAGCTTTCTTCGCTCGAGCAAATGGGGTATCTCGCACAGTTGCACACCTCTTCGGGAAGAGTGCCGACAGCGGAAGCGTATAGGTTTTACGTAAGCAAGCTTATGCCCAAACGCAAGCTTACGCGCGGCGAGCTCAAAATAGTAAAGCGCTATTTCAACCGCACGATCACCGAAATAGACGATATGCTCAAAAGCACGGCAAAGGTCATTTCGGAGATCACAAATCTTACGTCGGTCGCCTATGCGCAGAACGTGAGCGATGCCGAGATCCGCAGGATCAAAATAGTCAAGATTTCCGATTCGACGGCGCTCGTAGTCATTGTCACAAATCTCGGCGTAATGAAGGATGCGACAATGAGCGTTGCGGGCGAGCTTTCGGATGAGTATTGCGACGGTGCGAGCAAGTTCATTACCGACGCATTCGGCGGACATCTGGTCTCCGAGGTCCTAAAGCCCAAGGCGCTTTTAAAGAGCGTGCACAAGGAATACAAAAGCGTATTCGACACGGTGCTTAAGATTCTCAAGAACTACGCGCATGAGGAGCTTATAAGCGACATAGTGCTCGAGGGCAGCGCGAAGATTCTCGAACAGCCCGAGTACGAAAATCTTGCCAAGGCAAAAGCCATGCTCGAGCTTTTGGATGCGAAAGAGGATCTCGTTCCCGTGCTCGCAAACAACGACAACATGAACCTGTCCATAAAGATTGCCAAGGACAACGAGCTCAAAGAAGGCACGCCCGAGTGCGCGATCGTGACCGCGAACTACAATATAAACGGCGTGAATTACGGCGGCTCGGGAGTAATAGGTCCTATACGAATGGACTACGCAAAGGTCGTGTCCGTTCTCGATTATATAGGTAAAACCATAAACCTTTTGCCGGCGCCCGGCGCAGTGGGGCAGGAGGTCGAGGACGAAACAAAAGACAACTCGGACGAGGATGTCGAAGAATAAGTAATAAAGGAGCAGGAAATGGCGGAAGATAAGGATAAAGAGGCAATAGGAGCTCAGCTCTCGGGACTTACGCAGCAGCTGCAGATTGCGCAGACTGTTGCGATGAAGGAAAAGAGCCGCAGCGAGGAGCTCGGCAATCTCGTCAGCCGTATGCAGGCGGACTTCGACAACTACCGTAAACGAACGAACGAGCTTAACAAGCGCACCAAGGAAGAGGGCATAGTCGAAGTTGTGGAAAAATTGCTTCCCATACTCGACAACCTGCGTCTTGCAATACAGGCAATCGATGACGAGAGTATATCGGACGGAATAAAGATGATATATCGCCAGATAACCGATATGCTCGCTACGTTCAATGTGACGGAGATTCCCGCACTCGGCGAACAGTTCGATCCGAATCTTCACAATGCGGTCATGCAGGTGAAAGTAAAGGACGCGGACAAGGCGAACATGATCATCGAAGTCATGCAAAAGGGCTATAGAATGGGTGACAGAATAATTCGTCACAGCGTCGTAAAAGTCGCAAAATAACATCGGTCAAAAAGTAAATTCACTTTCTATTTATATGGAGGATATTAAAAATGGGTAAGATTATCGGTATCGACTTGGGTACTACGAACTCTTGCGTAGCCGTTCTCGAAGGCGGCGAGCCTGTCGTAATTCCTAACTCCGAGGGCGCTCGTACGACGCCTTCCGTAGTCGGTTTTGCGAAAGACGGAGAAAGACTCGTCGGTCAGGTTGCAAAGCGTCAGGCGGTTGCAAACCCCGACAAGACGGTCATTTCCATCAAGCGTGACATGGGCACGAACCGCAAGGTTCACATCGATACGAAGGACTATTCGCCGCAGGAAATTTCGGCGATGATTCTTTCGAAGCTTAAGTCCGACGCAGAGGCATATCTCGGTGAGACCATAAGTCAGGCGGTAATTACCGTTCCCGCATACTTCACCGACTCCCAGCGTCAGGCAACGAAGGACGCAGGCAGAATAGCCGGTCTCGAGGTTCTGCGCATAATAAACGAGCCCACGGCGGCGGCGCTTGCGTACGGTCTCGATAAGGGACAGAACTCGAACCAAAAGATATTCATATACGACCTCGGCGGCGGTACGTTCGATATTTCCATTCTCGAAATCGGCGACGGCG
>CAJULE010000034.1 GCA_910587445.1 uncultured Christensenellaceae bacterium | reverse complement strand
CGGCTTAGATGCGAGCGAGACGGACAGCAGGCGACGAGGCGGTGGGTTGCCGTACCACACATACAGCTCCCGCTCAACAGAAAAGAACACCCTCTGACGGCTTAGATGCGAGCGAGACGGACAGCAGGCGACGAGGCGACGGGTTGCTGTACTATTACGTACAGCTCCCGCCGCCGAGAAGCACGCAGCCCGTATCGCGACGCAGATAAGCCGTCAGCCCATGCGAACGGGAAGTATCAAATACATAATATCATCCGCTGTGCCTCCCGAAGGAGCAACGATACAGGGGGACGCGGAATTTATGAATTTTATTACGATGTATTCGGAGCCGATATATTTCAACAGCTCGGCATAATAGCGGGCATTGAACGCTATGGCGATGTCCACGCCGTCGAGCTTTACGGGGATCTTTTCGGTTATAGTGCCCGCGTCGCTGTTCGACGAAAGCTGGAGCATATTCTCCTTTATGTCGAAGCGTACAAGATTGTTCTTCTCCGCACGCGCAAGCAGCATGGCGCGCTCGAGACCCGATTCGAACTGCTCTTTCGGCACCGTCACCATCGTCTCGAAAGACGTGGGAATGATCTGCTTGTAGTTTATGAAGTCTCCGTCGAGAAGTCTCGACGTGATCTTCGTGTGTATGAGGTCGACAAGCATATAGTTCTTTCGAATGGAAATTTGCACGGGGTCGGTCGAGTCCTCGAGAAGGCGGGCGATCTCGGTTATGCAGCGCGCAGGCACAATGGCGCTCATCATCGCCGTCGTCTTTTCTATGGGCTTCGTGCATTTTGCGAGGCGATAGCCGTCGAGCGCGACACCCGTAACGGACACGTCGTTTATCTCGAGAAGCACGCCCTTGAGTATGGGACGGGAATCGTCCGCACTCACGGAGAATGCGACTTTATTCACGAGGTCCTTAAATTCGTTTTTGATTATGAAAAACGATTGCGCTTCGTTGAGCTCCTTGACCTCTGGATACTCGTCGGCGGGCAGGCACTGAAGCACGCCCTCGGAATCCATATATCTTATCTTGAGCTGATTGCCGTCCGAAATGGAAAGCTCTATCTGTTCCTTATTGAGTTTTTTTACAAACTCGGAAAAGAGTCTGCCGGGGACGACTGTGGCGCCCTCTATCTTTACGTCTGCGACAATGCTCTTCTCTATCGCAAGTTCGAGGTCGGTCGCCGTAAGCGTGAGCGTCCCCTCCTCCGCAACAAGCTTTATTCCTTCCAAAATGGAGTTCGCGCTTCTCGAAGGCACCGCTTTTATTACTTTTCCGACTGCGTCGGACAGATCGTTTCCGTTGCAAATTACTTTCATATTGACCATATCCTCCAGGAGAACTCGGCATGAAAGCGAAGCTTTCCGCTTTCGTCTCCTTCTCTTTTTCTTCACATACAAGTATACACGAAGCAGCGAAATTTGTCAACTTTCTTTTACCGCTTCTCCGTCCGCAAACGGCACAAATGAAAAGCAAGGCGGCATAAAGTCTCCTTGCTTCTCCATATAGGGAATGATGATAGGCTATTTTACGAAATCGACGTCGATTGTTCCGCCGACCCCCGAAACGGAAAGGCTCTTCTTTCCTTCCGCGCCGAACGGAGCACGGACCTTGCCCATGACCGATTTCGCGCTTACGGAGTAGTCGCTTTCGTTTCCGACTATACGGAGCTTTACGTCTCCGCCGACCGTCTTACACTCGATGCAGTCGCTCTCGAGCGTCGTCGCTTTTATGTCCCCGCCGACCGTACGGCACACGGTCTTTTCCTTTGAGCTTACGTCGTCGACGATTATATCTCCTCCGACATTCGTAAGAGTGAGCGTCTTTGCCGCAATGCCCGCAACCGAAATGTCACCGCTCGTAGAAGTGACGCTCACCGAGTCGTGCATACCGCCCTTTACTTCGACGTCGCCGCCCGTAGCGCGAAGCGAAACATATTCGCTGTCGCAGCCGACCAAAGCGATGTCGCCGCCCGCGGTATCCAATTCCGCCCTCTTTAGCGAAAGGCCCCGGATACGGCAGCCGTTTTTTACGGCGTTGCATTTCACGGCGTCGAGCGAAGGAAGCTCTATGCAAACTTTAAGCGTTCCGCTCCCGAAACCGAAAAAGTTTTTGAACGCCGCGCCGATATTTTTCGCACGCTCGCGTATGTACAGCGTGTCTCCGCCGACGTCCACGTCGAACTTCGTATCGTTCGAATGTCCGACCTTAAGCGCGAATTTATCCGCTCTGCAAATGATTATTTCGGGCACCGTCACATCTATTTTGAGCTTACGCACGGAGGCAAACTTCCTGTTTGTCTCCTCCGTGTAGACGTCGCCGTCGAAATCTTCGACGGCCGTATCCGCGTCCGAATTCGAAAAGCCGCTTTTTCCGTTTTGCACGGCGTTCCCTTCGACGCGGGAGTCGTCGCGCTTATCCGTTTCCGTCTCGAACGTGCGTTCTCCGCCGCGCCTGAGCTCCGACATATCGGTCGGCTCTTTTTGCCCGTCGGGCTCTTTCGGCTCGGGATTCTCGTCTCGGCCCAGATATGCGTCGTAGTCCGCAAGGATCTTTCCTGCGGCGTCGTTCGGGTCGCCGAGGGCAGCCAAGATGTCGGCTTCCCTCTGACCGTCGTCGATCCTGTCGGCAAAAAGCTCGTCGTAATACTCGAGCACACGCCTACGCTCGTCTGCGGGAAGAGTCTTAAGTGCTTTCGAAAGCACATTCTTCCATTCGTTTTTATTCGTGATCATTTTCGTGTTCTCCCCTTTCGAAAGTGAACCTAATGTCTCCGTTCGTCGAATGACATTCTATTCTTTTACTTCCGCCGACGACGTTTCCCGGATATATGTCTCCGTTCGTCGTATATCCCTCGACGGTGAAGTCCGACATACTGCCGACAAAGCTCGCCGTTATGTTTCCGTTCGTGGACTTAAAGAAAGCGCTTTCCTCTATATCGATGCGATTGCAAACCACGGGTCCGTTCGTCGTGATTAGGGAAAGTTTCGCCGTCTCGACGTCGCTTGCCGTGATTTGCCCGTTTGTCGTCTTGCCTTCCGCACTGTTTGCCGTTATGTCGGAAAAAACTATCACACCGTTCGTCGAATGAGCTTCGATTTTTCCTCTTTCTGCCCTTATATTCGACAGCGTAATCCGCGAATTGGTCGTACTCACCTCGACGCCGCGCACTGCGATCACGTCGTTTATCTCGACTACGCCGTTCGTGGTCTCTATGTCGATCTCGTCGTAAACGCCGCTCGGCACTTCGATTTTTCCGTTCGTGCTTTCAAGATTAAGTTTGTCGACTTTCGGCACGGTTATCGTTATTACCTGATTGTGGAAGTTGAACATTCCGAAAATTTTCGGAACGGAGTATATCTCTTCCATGACGAGCGATTTTGCCTCTTCGTCGTATACGACCGAATACTTTAAGCGGTCGCTCTCCTCGTACTCGATTTTGATCTCACTGCCCGTCACTATCTTGATTTCCGCGTTGCGCACGTCCACCGAGACGAGCGAGAGGCTTTCGGGCGACGATTCGAGCTCGAACGTCTTAGCCTCGTAGACTTCGGAATCGAGCAGCGCGAAGTTCCAACCGAGAGCGCTCATTCCCACGACGAACGCGAGACCGCCCGCAAGCACGAGTGCGAGACCCGCTATAAGAAATCTCTTTTTCATATCTTGCGTCCTCCTTTAAAGTACCAGCCGAAGAAACCTTTTGTTATTCCTACGCTGCACTTTCCTATGCCCTTTGCAATCGTCGCCGTTTGCGGTATTATGAAGCAGGCAAGCCCCGCCGCAACGAGCGCCATCGCAAATCCCACTATTCTCACTCCCGCGGTCAAGCCCGGCATGAGCGAAGCGATGACCGCCCATACCGCGCCGGCGGCAAAGCCGAATCCCGCTGCAAGTACGGAAATCCCGAGCGCTACGAGAACAACGACGCTCGTGAGCGGAAGCCAGCCGAGGAATACGACTTCGGCAATAAATCCCAAGGTCGAGCCGAGCGTTATGCCGCCCGTTTTTCTTTCCTTTCTTTCGGCGTCAAATGCGTTTTCTTTGCGATTGTTTTTGCTCTTTTCGGGGGTTTCGGGCGTTTGCGCCTTTTTGGCTCCGCGTCCCGCCCAAAAATCGGGCGGCGTTTCTACGAAAACGTTTTTCGTCCTGTCGGGCGGCTCAATTGTTCTCTCTCCGTCCTTAACGCGCTCGTCCATGCCGTACTCGGTCATAATGCGGTAAGCTACGTCGACGGGATTGCCGAACTCGGCTATGAGCTGTTTTTCGCTCTTACCGAACTCTATTCCGTCCGCGAACATCTCGTTGTAGTATTCGAGCACGCGCGTCTGTTCGGACTCGGGCAAACCCTTCATATTTTTCTTCAGTTCGTTTTCCCATTCGATCCTGGTCATTTTCTGTCTGACCTCCCATAGATGAATTTGTAAATCCTCTCGAACTCCTCGAGGTCGGCGGCAAAGTCGTTTATCTTCTGCCTTCCGCGCTCGGTTATCATGTAGTACTTGCGCAGTCTGCCGTTGTACTCCTTACTCCTCGTCGTGACCATACCCGTGGATTCGAGGCGTTTGAGTATGGGATAGAGCGTGGACTCGGAGATTTCGACATAACGGGATACGTCGGCGATTATCTTGTAACCGTACGATTCCTCCTCCTTGATTGCCGCAAGCACGCACACTTCGAGCAGTCCTTTTTTGAGTTGTGCGTCCAATTTGTTACCTCCTTAAACCTATTGATATTTCCTATCCATAGTCCCTTTTCCTCTTTTGTAACCCTTCTTTTCTTCTTCAAATACCCCGCAAAGCGGAATACTCTGTTTCGCGCGATACTACGCATAACGTGGTATTGCAGTAACAATATAACACTTATATATCCGCTTGTCAAGGGTTTTATACAAAATTTTTACGCTTTTTTCATTAAAATCGGATTAGAAAAATAAGAAAATTCCGTGTAAAACAAATATGCCGTCGCACACATGATGTCGGTGCATTGTCAGACTCGGCGAAATTCGCCCGAAAAGTACTTTTTTCGCCGAGCGCGCAATACCTTATAACATGGGTAAGATCTGGATAATCATGCTTATCGCGGCGATAGCGACGCTTCTGTTCACAAGCCCCGACGCGGCTGTCGCCGCAATGATAGACGGCTCGCATTCGGCAGTCGAACTCGCGATGAACCTTGTCGCCTTGTACGCATTTTGGCTCGGCTTTTTCGCGATACTCGAAAAGATCGGCATTTCGAATGTGATCGCCAAGCTGCTCAAACCGCTTATGCGCTTTCTCTTTAAGGACATAGACGGCGAAACGCAAAAATATATCACTATGAATATGTCCGCCAACCTTTTGGGACTCGGCAACGCCGCAACGCCCATGGGCATAAACGCAATAAACCGCCTGTCCAAGGACAAGACTTTCGCGACAAGCAACATGATAATGATGATAGTCATTTCCGCAACGTCGCTCCAAATCCTGCCGTCCACCGTCATAGGTCTGCGCGCAACTCACGGATCCGTAGCGCCAGCGTCCTTTCTGCCCGCGTCCATAGTCGCAACCGTCCTTTCGACCGTACTCGGCATTCTGCTCGTAAAACTTTTTTCGAAGCTCTTTCCCGACGAAAAGTATGCGGCAAGGCTGGAAAAAAAGCGACTTGCCGCGGCAAGCTCCCCGAAAGCAAAGAAGGCGAAGCGTCCGTTCCGCCGCCGCAGAGGTGAGACGTGACTTCGTATATAATTCCCGTGATATTTCTCACGGTTCTCGTTTTGTCGTTCTTCAAAAAGAAAGACGCGTATTCTCTGTTTGTGGACGGCTCGTCTCAGGCGATCGACCTCATGGTCGGCGTGTTTCCCTATCTCGTAACGATAATGATGGCGGTTGCGGTTTTCCGCGCGAGCGGCGTCTCGAGCGCCGTCGCGAACTTCCTTTCGCCCGTAATGTCGCTGTTCGGTCTGCCGAAAGAACTCACGGAGCTCCTCCTGCTGCGTCCGCTGTCGGGCGCGGGCTCGCTCGCCATACTCGACAATATTTTCGTGACGTACGGCACGGACACTTTTATCGGCAGGTGCGCCTCTCTCATATACGGCTCAAGCGAAACCGTATTCTACATAACGGCGATCTACTTTTCTCAATGCAACGTAAAAAGACTGCGCTATGCCATACCCGTCGCTCTCATCGCGACGTTTACGGGCTGCGTCGTCGGCTGTCTGCTTTTAAGGGTGATATGAATTTTCTTATCGCCGTCGTTCCTATCGGAGCAAGCGCGACATATAAACTCGATCTTTCATTCGGATAAAAAACCGAGGCTCGTTTATATGCTCTTTTTCCGCAAAAAAATCCCGCTTTGCCCCTTGCTTTTTTTCTCGTTGTGTGGTAAGATATTCATAAAGACATGAAAGGAGATTTTTATGGCGGGAATAAGCGAGAGACAACTGCAAAAGCTCATGACGACGATGAACACCTGCGGACTGTTTGTGACCTGCGGAATAGAGCCGCACAACGTCATGAGCACGCATTGGGGAACTTTGGGCACGATGTGGAATCGCGACGTCTTCGTGCTTCCCGTGCGCGAAAGCAAGCTGTCGCACGAGATAATCGCAAAAACAGGCTCTTTTGCCGTGTGTATGCCCATAAAGGATATGCGCGACGAAATCGTTCTTTGCGATCATCTTTCCGGCTTTAAGACCAACAAATTCGACGAGCTCCACCTCCACCCCAAACGCGCCCGCCACATCGAGTCATATGTGCTTGCCGAGTGCGGACTCGTGCTCGAATGCCGAGTGATTCTTTCCGCGGACATGACAAAGGAACAGCTCGACCCCGAGCTGTTCGGCGATATGTATGCGCAAAAGGACTTCCACACCATGTACTTCGGCGAGATCCTCGACTGCTATACGCCGTGAAAAAACCGACTCGACATCATTATAAAACCCCATGTATTCAAAAACCCCGAAGCCTCACGAGCTTCGGGGTTTACGATATTCGCCTTATTGTTTTTTCAACTTTTCGCCGTCGTTTATATAGAGTATTCCGAGCGTACCTTTGCCGCAGTGCGAGGTTATCGTCGAGCTTGCGATGGTCTCCTTTATCTCGGCAAACGGCGCGATTTCCGTAATCTTCTCGCGAACTTTATTTACGGTTTCGGGCGACGCCGACGTGTGCGTGATGAATATTCGCGTAAGGTCGGGACTGTCGAACTCGGCAAGCGTGTTTTCGACGTACTTCGTTATAACCTTGTCGAACGAGCCCATATACTTCTTGCCGACCTCCATTGCGCCGTCCTTCATGAGAATCGTCGGCTTTATTCTCAAAACGGTTGCCGCTATGCGCGCAAGCGAGCTGCACCGTCCGCCCTTGTGAAGATATTCCATAGTGTCGACGACAAACGAGGTCTGCACGTGCGGTATGCGCTTTCTGACAAGCTCGGCTATCTCCCTGCCCTCAAGTCCTTTTTTTGCAAGCTCCGCCGCATAGAGCACCAAAAGTCCCGTACCCGACGAAAGCGAGAGGCTGTCCACGACGTAGACGCCCTTCATTTCCGAAGCGGCTTTTGCCGCATTTTCGTGCGTCATGCTTATTTTAGACGAAATGTTTATATGCACGACCTCGTCGCCCGCGCTTGTGTACCGCTCGAAAAAAGCCTTGAAGTCCTCGGGCGAGCGCGCCGCGGTTTTCGGCAATATCTTTTTCTCCGCATACTTCGCGTAGATGTCGTCGGGCGAAATGGTCTCGCCGTCGAGATGACTTTCTCCGTCCAAAATGACGTTAAGCGGCAACACGCCTATATCGTATTTTTCGAAATCGGCATTGAGATCCGCCGTCGAATCGGTAGTGATTTTTACCATAGCTTTCTCCTTATTTTCCCGCCCGTCACAGAGTTTCTTCTCTGTATATGAGCAATAACATTCTTTCCAAAAGCGATCCGCGCGTAAGACGGTAGAACATCTTTCCGCGCACGTAATCTATGGGAATAGCCCCGATAGCGCGCGAGTCCGTAGAGTCGTTGCGATTGTCGCCGAGCACAAACAAATACCCTTCGTCTATGCGGAATTTGTGCTTTTCCAATTCCTCTGCGGATGCGTTCGCGGCAATGTTGCCGGCAAACTTGCCGCCCGAAACGACGGTCGAGCGCAACATATCGTCCACACGTTCGCCGAAAGCGTCGTTGCTTACGATCTTAAACGACTCGTCTCCGCTTGCCTTGCGATACAGATCGACGTAAGCCGTACCCGAGCGCTCTATAAACACGATCTCGTCTCCGCCCACGCCTATTACGCGCTTTATGAGCGATTCCTCGACCTTGACTCCGTTTTTGACTATTTCGGTGCGGAAAGTGATTATATCGCCGCATTCGAACGACGAAGGGTTTTTGAGCATCAAAACATAGTCGTCGTCGTTTAAGGACGGATTCATGCTCGTTCCGCTGACATGGCACATACCGACGAGATAGACGAATATGAGCATGAAGCTGAGAAAGACTATGACGAAGTACAGCGCAAAAGTAAGGTAGAGATTTTCGGGCTCTTCCCCGCGCAGAAACCTTTTTCTGAGCGCTCTCGATTCTTTTTCTTTATTCTTCGCCAATTATCTTACCTTCTCTTTTTTTGACGCTTTTAAGCAGTTTGTCTATATCCATGACGAGCCGCCGACCGCACTTTAAACATTCTATTTTTACGTCGGACGCGCTTTCCGCCACCCGGAAACGGTTTCCGCCGCAAGGGTGCGCTTTTTTGAGTATGAGTATTTCGCCAACAGTAAATATCATATCACACCCAGAGCATGGTATTTACGAGCAGTTTCTCGCCGCGAACGCTGAAATAGATCGCATCCGCGAACGAGTCGAGCGCGCCCTCGCATGACTTGAACTCGTCCGCGCTGAGCGTAAACTTCGTCCAATTATTGTCCTTCTCGAGCTTTTTGACGCATACGTATTCCACGTCGCCGTCGTCCTCTTCCGTGCGGACCGAGAACGAAAGTTCCTGTTCGACGTCGCTGTATACTATGAGCTGCAAGACGCTGTCGGGCTCGGCTTTAAACTGTATGTCGCTGAATTTATAGGTCGCAAGCTCTCCCGAAAGCGAGCAAACGCCCTCTATTCCGTATGCGCCGCCGCGCATTACGACCGCTTCGTCGCCGCCCTGAGGGGAAACAAAATCGTCGGTGCCGCTGTCGCTGTCGTACAGAAGCCTGCTTTTGACGATGTTATGTTCCTTTATTCCGAGAAGCGCGGGCGTACAAGTGAGAAGCGGAGTCGAAAAGGTATTGCCGTCGACGTACGTCACGCTTGCGAAGGCATAGACGGGACGGGACGCGTCATACACGGGGACCTTGGCGATGTATTCGCCGACAGCCGCCGTAAGCGTGGGGATATGCCGCCAATTCCTGAACGCCCCCACCTTCATCGAATATGCAACAAAGAGATCGACCTTTACGATGTTCTCGCGCGTATCGGCTTTCACAGTGTAATAAAGCTGCCTGTCGCTCTCCTTTGCAAAGATTTCCGGGGGCTTTATGTCGAGCGGCAGTCCCATCTGCAAATAGCGGTTCAGCCACCTTTTTATACAGTTTTTCTGACGCGACAAAAGCGCTTTGCTCACGCGCTGTCCCGTCGTAAGATAGTATTTGTCCACATTTCGGCAGGTCGCGCTTATGCGGTCGAAATAGCCGTCGTGATCGTTGCTGCAAACGGCGTTAAGTATGGGGAATCGGCACATTTTCGCATATCCGCTGTTGTCGAGACAGGTTCGGAACGCAAGATCGTCCGCCTTCGGTTCGGGCTCGTGCGTAGAGAACATGGTCACTCCGCACTTGAGATCCTCAAGCGCCGCTATCTTAAACACCTGACTGCCGCCCTCGCCCACGCCCATGACCGCCATGGTGTCCGAAAGCCGTTTGTCCTCCTCGACAAAGGTGATCGCCCGCATGAGGACGGTCATCCAAATATAGCGGCAGGACTGCTTGGGATTGGCGGGGAAAGTATCGGCCGTTTCGGGATGCTTGAAATAGTTCGCGAAATCGAGCGCTTTCGGATAGAGAGTATAGCGTTCCCTGTCGTCACGCTCGCCCGCATAATCGAGCACAAGCACGGCATACCCGAGCTTCGCAAGCGGAAGACAATCACATTCGTCCACGCAGGCGCCGAGTTCGTTCATCAGAATGATGACGGGCGGATCTTGCACCTTCGGTATCCAAAGCCGAGCATATATGCGCGTAACGCCGTCCGCCGTCCTTTCTCCCGAAAAATACAGGCGTTCGATTTTTACGTCGTCCTCTTGAAAGGACGTGACCACCGATACGTCGAGCGGCAGCGCCTTGCGATTGTAGTCTTTCCAGAGACCTTGCGGAGTTAAAACTTCCATGGTATTTATTGTATTACAAAACGCCCTAAATGTCAAGCCGCTCGCACCGCAATATAAGAACATTAAAAAGCTTTATGGCTCGAGCCGAGTCGAAAGATTTGCTTTTTCCGGCAATTTCATGCGGCATTTCTTTGCATTGAGAGGGCATAAAACTCGCGATAATATCCGTAAACGCTTGAATTTCCGCCCGTGTTTATGATATTATCTGTATAAGCGGCAGCCCCGCTCGTTTTCGGATTCGAATCGGGCAAACTCCGCATTACAAACAGAGGTCCGATTTAAATGAACGGTTGCAGACTTTGTCCCGTATCGTGCGGCGCGGACAGATCGAAAGCGCGCGGCGCGTGCGGCGCGGACGACAAAATCAGAATAGGATTTGCGGGAGCGCATTTCGGAGAAGAGCCGCCTCTTGTCGGCAGACGAGGAAGCGGCGCCGTTTTCTTTTCCGGTTGTTCTCTGCGATGTGTTTTTTGCCAAAACGGCGAAATAAGCACGGCGGGCGGCGGCAAAATCTATTCCGAAAGCGAACTCGAACATACGATCATGCGCCTTGCCGAAACCTGCGAAAACGTCAATTTAGTCACGGCGGGACATATGCTCGACCTCATTTTGCCCGTACTCGAGCGAGTCAAGCCGAAGCTTTCTTGCCCCGTCGTATACAACAGCGGCGGTTATGAGACGCGAGCTGCGCTCAAGAGACTCGACGGACTTGCGGACGTCTATCTTCCCGACTACAAGTATTTTTCGCCCGAAATCGCCGAACGCTACTCCGGGCGAAAAGACTATCCCGAGATCGCGCGCGCCGCAATAGGCGAAATGATAAGACAACAGCCCGATATTGTGATGAACGGCGGACTGATAAAGCGCGGAGTCATTATACGTCATCTCGTGCTTCCGAACTGCCGACAGGATTCGATTGCCGTGGTTCGGGATATTGCCTCCCGCTGGAAAGACGGCGCTCTTGTCTCTCTTATGAGTCAATACACGCCCGAATTCAACCGTTCGGACTATCTCGAGCTGAATCGCAAAGTCACGTCCTTCGAGTATGAAAGCGTGCTCGGCGAGGCGGAAAAACTCGGGCTTGACGGCTTTATGCAGGAAAAATCCAGCGCAACGAGCGCCCTCACTCCGAAGTGGGATCTGTGAGCTTTTCGACCGAAATCGCCTTTGAAATTTACAATCAACCGATAAAACGCCCTTGCGGCGTTTTTTTATATGTAAAACCGCATTGTTTCCGCTTCAACCATATTCTATCGTCTTTGCGCGCATTTAAAAAAATATCCGCCGTTTATTCGATACGTCGATTGTCCATAGATCTTGCTCGAAAATTAAATATTCGGTCAACGATTCGATCACTCGGATTTCAAAATAGTATCGATCCGAAAAGCTTATTTATGACTCGGATGTGCCGTTTGAAAAAGTTCGTCTAATGAAAAAATTGTACATTTGGTATTCACAATTTGTATATATCGCCTGTTTTATTGCCCGTTTTATACCAAATATATCCTATTAGTCATATTGTACTTGAAACGAGCGATTCACAAAATATTGTTTCCATGGAAGCAATATTCGGTTTATATGTCCATTGCCGATTTGAATCTGCGACGTTTTGTACCACATATATAAAACTGCAGCGTCTGTTTTTTTTCGGTAGAATAGTATAGACATCCGAATCGGGATAAATATTGGCAAAATTTTACATCGATTTTTGCCATTGTTCAATCCTCGTGCATTTTGCAAATTTTATAGCAAATAATATATTTTAATATTCTATATTTAAAAATAAATTATTTTCTCTTGAATACTGAATTAAATAGATAATAAATTATTTATATTTTTATTATTTGAAATCGATAAGCAAAATCACGATTTTTTGAATTATTTGCACGGATCGACTGCGTTAAAGCGGAAAATACGTTCGTTTGGGTCTTTAAAGACGAATTTTCGATACTCGGTGGCGGAAAACACAGACGGACAATTGAAAAACCGCTTATACTGCGAAAAGACGTTACATTTAAGCTCGACTCACGCTCTCTCCAACTTCGCAAACTTATTTGTTCCCTCATTTTATCAGTCAAACAGGAAATTCATGCAGCACTACGATTCGAGACCGAACGAATCGAAAATCGAGCTCGAAAAATTACGCGCAAGCTTGAAGCTGTTTTTTGCAAACACGCATTTTTTCATGAATGTTTTGTACTTTTTTGCTATTTTTCGATTTTTATGCGCAAATTTTTCTTTTCCGACGATTTCTTCACCTCATGCCGCTTTTTACCGCGAAATATTATTATATCATAATTATAATATGCAACCGGGCTTGTCTTTGCGGCTATTTTTGATTTTCGCAAGTTTATTATTTTCCTCGGAAGATTTTATTCATTGATTGCGTAAAATCGACGCAGTTTATGATTTAATATAGTAAATATTCCGCATTGAATCGCTTTTTTGCCCTTATTCCCGATTGCCGCCCTCGAAGGGAACATCTCGCGGCGTAGAAAGAATATGCTTGTCCACTCTATGGGATAATCGAGCATGAAAAGAAACAATCATGACATAAAATACAATTAAATCGGCTCAGAAATAAGCAAGCACGTCCGGATTTAGTTACGCACCGCACATCTTTCATAGGTAGCGCCCTGTCGTACTTAGCCGATCTTTTGCATTCGATGAAATACACCCCCGATAAACGTGTCTCGATTAGATCTTGTCGAGGCGTTTATATATACGAATTTACTTTCACAATCGTTTAGCCCCGCGCTTCTTGTTCCAGGCGATCCGTCTCCAAAGCAAAGCCGCATTTGATTTTTAGGCAATAAAGCCCCCTGCGCTCAAGCGTCACTGCCTCTGTTTATGATTCTGCTTAAAAGCATAGCTTTACGCAAAGCGAGCAATGTGTATAGAAGAACCGCGGCAAAATGTCCGAAAATTCACTATATTAAATCATAAAATTACGCAGAATCGCATATTTTTGGGGCGAGCCGAAAAAGCTTTATTCTGTCTGAACAGCGAAAATATTATATACTATATTCGCGTTTCATGGCAAATTCAGAACCATAAATCTATATGTTGCGATTTTGCGATAATCGTGTTTAACACGTATGTCCCCGCAGTCCGTGACTATGACAAATTTCTTTCGGAGCAGCTTTTCTATTTTTCTTCAAAAAAACCAATGGTTGATACATTGTAAATATATGTAAATATTTTAATGTTACTTATCCGCCACTTGACGTCGAATATATAATGCACTTCTGCCCATTGACACAAGTTTTCCAGGTGGCAAAGTTCCGCCTTGATTGTCATAATATCATTTCTTTTAAGTTGTCTCACAAAATCGCATACCGTTTTTCGGAACACAAAATCCGAGTATTATGTCGATATTTGTTTCACATGAAGCAATGTATGACCCGTAAAGCATCTATCCGTTTGGAAAAGCCCAAATACAGCAGTTGATAAATGCTTTTTAATAATTTCGACCGCAAATACAGACGGCACGAGCCAATGCCGATATTGATTTTAAAGCAATTTGAATATCAATTCACCAACCACAATATTTCTTTGCCGATAACTTTTCTTCGATATGTCCGGTTATTCTATAGAGTCTTTCGATCTTAAGTGCGATTCTTCAATACATTCTCGAATTATTTTAGTTGCAATATCTTATGGGTTGATACGTATAAAGCAATAACTTAAAATAATATTTATTCGTTTACCGCTGATATGCAGCATGAATCCATTCGGCATTCAACAATGCGAGGTCTCTATTTTCTTATGCTATTCTCAAATTATATTTAAGTTGCAACAAATAGCTTATAGATTAAACTCATCAAGTTAAATAATCTTATCCGATTGCCGCACATATGTAAGTGTGACATTTTGATATTCAATAATTATATTTCTATTGTCGAACGGTATTTATATAGTCTCAACTATGAATATAAGATGTCAATGCGTATAAAAAGTCTCTCGCAATGATTATACCAAAATAGCAGTTGATCTCCCGATCATCGCACAGCCAACCGACATATATTTATACCACGACAATCTCGTATATAAACTTTTTTATATACAGTCTCGCCATATCGATTATATCAAAATTATATATTTTAAATAAAAGCAAAAATGTTTTCTGTCCGTGTTTCACATGAAACAAATCGGCATTAAATACCCCATACTTAAGCAGATTTTATGGGGGCGCAAAGCGGATTTTGCTGTTTTTAAGTCAAAATTAAGCGTCAAATGTTTCATGTGAAACTAAAAAAGCGACTTCTCTTTGCAAAGTCGCTTTTTTCTTATTTTCTTATTGTTTTTACTGTTTAATCGTCGTTTTCCTGCTCGAGACGAGCTTGCATTTGTGCTTTTTGTACCGTCTCGACTATTTCGACTATTCTGTCGAGATCGTCTCTCGAATAGTAGTCGATATAGATACGTCCTTTGTTGTCGTTGCCGAGTGCGGTGACTTTTGTGGCGAACGTGCGTTGCATTCTCGATATTAGGTCCTTAAGCTCGAGACTCTGTTCGACGGGCTTTTTCGGCGGTTTCGGCGAAAGGAAGTTTTTGACCATTTTTTCGAAATCGCGTACCGTAACTTTATTATCGACTCCGCTCTTAGCCAAGGCGTATTGAGCTTCAGGATCCTCAACGACAACCAGACATCTTGCATGACCTGCCGAAAGTTTTCCCTTTTCGATAAGCTCGATTACGGGTTGCGACAAAGCAAGCAGACGAAGCGTGTTGGCAATCGCAGGACGACTCTTGCCTATGCGGTCGGCAACCTCTTCCTGTGTGTAATTATACTCGTCCATGAGCTGCTTAATCGCGTTTGCCGTCTCGATAGGATTCAGATCTTCACGCTGCAAGTTCTCGATAAGAGAAATCTCTTTTACTTGCTGCGGCGTATAATCACGAATGATTGCGGGTATAGTTCTGAGCCCCGCCTTCTTGGAAGCACGATAGCGACGTTCGCCTGCTATAATCATATACCGTTCGCCGGTACGAACAAGAATGATAGGGGATATCACACCGTGTATGCGAATACTGTTTACAAGCTCGCTCATTGCCAATTCGTCGAACACCTTACGCGGTTGGTTTACGTTGGGATCGATAAGCGAGAGTAAAACTTCGACCGAAGAGCCGTTACTTTCCTTTTTTTCCTCTTCCTTGAGAGCCCCTTCGTATTCCTCTTCGGAACCGGAAATAAGCGCGCTCAGTCCCTTTCCAAGACCTTTCTTTACTGCCATACTTTTCTCCTTAAATAAACTCTTAATTACAATCTTGTCCAAAAATCAAATTGTCGTTCCACATGAAACACATTTTGTCGAAATATAGAAGCGACGCTGTAATTACTTCTTATATTATACTATATTTTTGAAAGAAGGTCAAATTTTTTTGACATAAGAATTGAATTTAAAAGAGAATAATTTAATAAAATAATTATTTATATGCAATCTGCCGATTGTTTCACACGTATTTTATGTGAAACAGTCTCATATCTTTATTATATAATAAAGATATATTATCCGACTATCCTATAAATTATTCATTCATAAAAAATTTTCGGCGTATCGTTATTATTTAATAATTTTAATATGATTTTTGTTTGCGCTTGTTTTTAAGCCCGTCGGAGACATAAAAAATCCGCAGCAGAGTTTTGCCGCGGATTGCGCTTTTTTATTTTACTGTTATTTAAAGTCCTATTGCGGGAAGTCCGCCCATTTTTATGTTGGGAATGTACTGAGCCACAACACAGAATATAAGGAACGCCGTAATTACAAGAAAGACTATGCGAACTAAGAAATTCTCGCTCCAGCCCCAAGCATTATACAATAATACCAGATAGGTCAAGCAGAGGATCACATTCTTCGCTATGCCTATGCCGAACGACAGTTCCGGACTTACTTGTGTTACGATGAAGTAGATCAGCCAGACGACGGCAAGCGCAATGAGCACAAGCGCCGAAATAGGTTTATCGATTTCTCTTTTCATTTTTTTGCCTCCGATTTTTATTATATCTCGATTATAAACATTAAAAATTAAAATGAAACATAAATGAGATTAAAATCATATTAGAAATTATATACGTTGCTAAATGCGCCCGATTTTACGCTTTACACAGAAAAAACAAAATACAACCGCTATTTCATTGACAAAAGTTAAAATTTATTATATAATTCATAAGCATGATATTATCGAGGTGTGGCTCAGCTTGGTAGAGCACTGTGTTAGGGACGCAGGGGTCGCAAGTTCAAATCTTGTCACCTCGACCATTATGACGAAAAGTAAGGATTTCCGAAATTCGTTGCTTACTATGCCGCTCTTATAAAGCGGCTTAATATTTTCGAGGTGTGGCTCAGTTTGGTAGAGCGCTGCGTTCGGGACGCAGAGGTCGCAAGTTCAAGTCTTGTCACCTCGACCAATACCCTCTCCGCAAAGCGGTGGGGGTAAAATTATATGATAGGCAAAGGAGAAACCGCAGCATAATGACAAAAGCGCAAAAGGATAAGCTGGTTAGTCTTTATTATGATATAGTGGATAAAGCTTATTACTATTATGATATGGACAGCTTTGAACGTGAACAGATCGGGCGCAATATCGATTTCTTCAACAAACCCGAAGAATATCAGATTGAGATGTGGCTCAGACTGCTCGGCGGCGACGGCTATAATCTTCTGTATCTCGGCGCAATGCTTGCATTACAGAAAGACGATATGCGCTATCTTGACGACACGCTGTATACCGTTACCACGCTGGAACAGCTCTCCATGACGTCGACGGATTGGAGCCTGTTGCCCGTGCTGCTGTCGGCTAACCGTTTCGACGATATAGCGCGTTTTTTCCCGAAAGAAAACGTACAGAGTAAAATCGGAGGCGGTTGGCTGACAAATCTGGTAATGTATTTGTACTACGGCGAGGAAGCGTGGCGAGCGGAAGCGGTC
>CAJULE010000033.1:4260-18514 GCA_910587445.1 uncultured Christensenellaceae bacterium | reverse complement strand
CGCGGATGGGCGATAAGATCATAGACACTCTTTCGCAGCCTACTTTGACAAATGATGGCAATCTTGTCATGACAAACCCGAGTACTGAAGGTCTTGTGACAGTAACAGGATTTGATCCTTATCTCGACGGCGACGATTTCCTGAGCGGCATGATAACCGACAGCGGGGTCTATGTTTGGAATAAGAACATGGGCTTTACGTCTATAGACTCAAAGCTCGAGACATACGGAATAAACACGAGCGTGGATTCTTCCAATAGAGTCGCACAGCTTTTTGCCGGTTACGGTGGGCACATGGTTGCCTTGACGACCTACGGAAAGATTTTGCAGATCGACGTATCGGACAGTGCGACTGACGTCAACGGCATTTCCGTTACCCTTAAAGACAGTTTCAGAGACAGGGAAAGCCAGGAAGTAAATCCTTCTGCGGTCACAAACTATTCGATCAGAGCAAATAACAGAATCGATTTTGCCGTCAGTAACGGAAGACCGCTCAAGGCTTCGGACGGCGCTCAGAAAGAGAATATATATACGACTTTGACGTTGGTCGGCAAAACCGATGTCGGAGCGGCAAGCGCAGATACTTCCATAATGGCGGAAACTACTTCTTATGAGAATATCATAAGTTCGAATGCAATAGGCGATTCCTACCGCATATTGACGGGAGAGGACGAGAAGCTTCAGACGAGATCGATAATAGGTAATAATCTTATCGGCACTCAGACTCAGGTTCCGAACAACGGTGCGCCGCTATTCTATTTCGAAGGCGAGACGGATCCGATCGAGCCCGAGGTGTTGGAGCACTATTTCAAGTGGGAATTTGTCAACACAAGTTCGGGGGCAACTTCCGATATAGGCATAAAGATCGTACCTTATCAGTCGACTCACGGAAGAACGATAATAATGCGGTATTATGTCGCAAGATGTTCGAGCGACTCGCTAAAGTCCGCGTCGATTTCTACGAAATACAATTCGGACGCAACCTCTGATTTCAAAGACTATAAATTTTACGATTATGCCGCTGTGGACGTGCGCATTACGATCGCAAATACGGAAGCTTCGTTTGCCGAGTTCGCCAATCGTTTAAACGGTGACGAATCCAATATAAGCGTCCCTGTGCTCGATATCAACAACCCTTTAAATAACGCCTATTCCATTGCGCTTACAAACGTGCAGTTCGGTCTCAATCGTCTCGCGAATTATTTCGGCGTGACTGATTTGACGACGTTCGACAACTATGTAATCGAAAAGGCATATGCCGCCGACGCAGGTTTCCCCGCAAGGCAGAGAGTGGTCGACGCGTCTCTTTCGCGCTACTATAAGAATAACGAGCAAAACAACTATTTCACCGACAGGTATCAATATTTCATGTCCGATCCGGACGGAGACGCCGTCTCGTTTGTGGCAAGCGAGGTAGCCCCGTCGCTTTCGGGTACAAGCGATTATTTCTCGGCGGGCGTCGTCACTATAGGGTTCGATATACCTCTTTCCGGAAAGGGGTTTGTCCTCAATGTGAATGAGAATAACCTACACCACTTCAACAATATTTATGGTTTTAAAGCCTCTTTGACGACTGTGGACGGAAACGATTGCTTGCACATAGAGTACGACGTCTTGAGACTTACGGCAAAGACGGCTATGGGCGGCGAGTTGTTGCTCTATGAAGACGACAATGACTTGAGAAGTCCGAAAATCAACGGCGATATAGATAATATGTGCGCATATACTGTAGTGCTTGCCGAGACATACACCGATTCCACCGGCACGCATACGAGAAACAACTCGCTTATAGAGCGCGGTCGTCATCGTGTTCCCGCATTTGTTCAGGGCTCAATGGTAATGACTCAAATGGACGGAACGGATCCGAACGGCAATACGTCGTATTATAGATCCGAAGCGGGGCACAACGTATATACTTACCCTACGCAGAGACTTACCGTCGCGGACAGCGTTCAGAGCAACCGTGTGTTTACGTTCAACTTGCGTTCTTCCGGTCTGTTCAGAGATTACACGAATATTTTCCTGACCTCGCCGAGCGACGGACGTTATGACGCATGGAATGTTTTCGGAAATCAGTTCGATTCCGTCCTTACGAACGTAACTTTAAATTCCGATACTTTCACTTTCGAGGCAAAGGAAGCTGGCGAATACAACGATATACGTATAGAGCTTCGCCGCTTTACAACGAGCACGACGGCTACTCCGATTAAGACGGGAGAGGGGAATGACCGAACCGACGCGGAAGTCATAACGCTTGTATTCAACATAAGCGTACAGCAGTCCGCATTTGTTACGAGCACGCTGTTCTCTTACGAGCCGCCTGTCGTAAGCAGTACTTTGCGCGTACCTGTCACTACGTTCACCAAAGCACTTAACGTGTCTTTCGGCATAGTGGGCGCAAGCAACGAGAAATATTGCTATTCCACGGATACGAGCGTCGCGACTGTTGCGATTTCCGATGACGGACAGGAGCTTATAATAACTCCCGTTGCGAGCGGTTATGCTCAGATAATATTCCAAGTGTTCCAATACGGATTACGCTCTAAGAGCGGTTCATTCAATATTTCCGTTGCCGGTCGTTCGGAAATGGATAAAGAAATTGCGCTTATGGATACGGAGACGATTTATCTCGCCGATTTCAAAGCGGCGATAGCGCACACTATAACGTCGTTCAATTTTGACGACTATGTTCTCGACAAGTCCGATTCTTCGGCTCCGGACGGGTACTATTTCTTGCAGGAAAACCCCGAAACTCACGAGTACGAAAAAGTGGCTCAACCGAACTTTATCAAAAATGTGAGCGTATTGCAGACAAACAGAGTGGATAACGCGATTTTGCTGTCGCTTGTCGACAATTACGCAGGCAGCGCCGTTTCCGTAGATACTTTGCTTGTAGTAAAGTTTGTGGATGTGAACGGTACCAATAAGTACGAGTCCTCCGTTAAGATAAGACCGGCAAAGAAAAAGCTGTATGCCGCAAACGACGTGCCGCTTGTCATAAATGTTTCGAGAGTAAACAAGGTAGTACAAGAAAACGACAGTCAATTGGGTACTCCCAGCGACAACCACGACAAATATGTTATTTCGCTTTCGGAGTTGGACGCGTTTGCAAGCGACATCAATTACTTCGGCACATATTCCGTGCAGATCGCAGTCCCTGTCGCCGACAACACTTACGAGTATTTCGACGTTATAAATAGCGGTAATTATATCGAGATCGAACCCAAGCGCAACACGACCGAGCCGCTTGCCATAAACGTCGTAATTTCTTCGAATATGACAAATCTCAGATATATCCTGACATTCGACGTAACCGTTTCGGGCATTGTCGAAGTGCTTACGACCAATCAATATGTCATGATATGGGTAATAGTCGCGGTATGCGTGTTTGTCGTTCTTCTGATAGTATTCATCATCAGAATGGGTATATATTGGAAAAAGAAAGCCGAGCAGAAGAGAATTATCCGCAAGAATCAAATGCTTATCAAATTGCGCGATAAGATGCACGGAAAAGGAGAATCGGCCAATAAAGAAAAACTCGTCCAGACGAAGCTTAAACTCGAAGATCCCAAATATGCGAAGATGTTTAACGAAATGAAGAAGGAAGCCGAGGAAAGCAAAATTACCATCGAGGACGCACCCAAGAAGGGTAAAAAGAAGGGCAAGAAGAACGGAAAGAAGTCGATTGACGAACTGAAGGCCGAGCTTGCCGCAAAGCGTGAAGAATTCAATAAAATGCAAATGGAAGGCGTTGCTATGCCTGTTGACGATATTCCCGTAGAGCCTGCCGACTTCGGCGCTTTCGGCAACGGTTCGTTCGACGGCATGGGCGGCGACGACATGAACAATAATATCAACTCCGACGAAAATATCCTGTTTGATGTCGAGACGTTGGACGACAACAAGTAGGAGTTGAAAGGAAAATGTCAATGAAAGTCAAAAGCAAAAACATATACCTTTCGGCGCTGTTATGTGTGCTTATGGCGCTGGTCGCAGTCTTGTGCGGTGCGTCATATGCAAAAACCGATCTTTCTCTCGCCGACGGAGGATATACCGCATATCCTCCTAACGGCGACGCGGGATTTACTCTCGACATGACGCTTGACGTCAACGGCGAGGACGCTACGGCTCGCGCGGAAGATTCCTTGACGACCGTTGTCGGAAACAATGATTTGGGATATAGAAGGCGTGCTGTAAATACGTCTGCGCTTTTGCAGGCTTATGCCGAGAAAAACAATGTCGAAAATCGCAATGCGTACAATGACAACAACTTCGGTCTGTTTACGAGCTCCACTATATACAATTCGTTCGGAGAATATCTCGATGTTTCGCGTGCAAGCCAATCCGGCAATTTGCACAGACAGTTGATTTTCGAGGCAAAGAAATATAAGCGCAATCCCAATCCTTATATTGCCGTCGTATTTACCAATTTGGGACTTAATGACGATCTGCCCGAACAAATCACGGTATATATTCGTTTCACTATAGATTCCACGTTTACGCCCGCAGCCAGTGCAAGCCTTTCTTTTACGAACGTCTATCTCGACGAGGATATCAAGGCGTCCGCAGACGGCAGTCAGCCCGCAGGTTACAGACGTATCGAGCTTGTAAACAATCAGGATTATGTCCTTGCGCTCGACGGTAACTACGGAATAGTGAACAAGCCCCTTCGTTACGGTTCGAGTATGTCGCTCGATACGCTCGAAAGCACTACCACGCTTTTGAACGAAACAGTAGATAATACGAAGGAATGGCTTCTTCGCGACGTTTCCAATTTCGTCATAACCGATGCGGCAATAGGCGAGATTGTCAGCGGCTCGGATATAAGAGTTACGGGCGGTGCGGACGGTTTGTCCAATCCCGTTATTACCATAAAAGTAAGCTTCGACGAGACAGACGTAAACTCCACTTTTTGGACGCGTCCGCATTATTTGACTTTCAAGCTTGTGGATAAGGAAGGAAATCAGCCGAGCGTTACTTTTTATAAGCGAGTTTATTTCGTCACGGGAACTCCGACTTACAAGAAAGATTACGGCGGAATGCCCGTAAAGCTCAATTATTCGAGTGAATATCAATACGTGGGAATTTACAACGGCAGTGATTCCTACGTCGAAAAAGGCAATTCTACGACTACGCCTTCCGATTATGTCGCGGCGGGCGTCGAGGAAAAAGCCGCAGGCTATTCGCAGGTTCGCGTCGTTCCGTCCAACCTTGTCGAATATCCTACGCGCGGTTCTCTTTCGTTCGGTCCGCAGACCGACAAATATACCGTCGACGATATCGTAGAAGTTTCTCCTGTATTTCACAGAGACGAAGCAGGCGATACGGTCGTTGATTATTACCTGATTTCGGCGATCGGCACGGGTAGCGCCGTCGTGGAGTTTCCCATTAAATATGCCCCTGTGGCAGGTGCTTCGTCGAGAGATATGACCGTTCCCGTCGTCTTTAACGTGTTCGGAAATTATTCGCTTATTTTCAGACAGATGGACGGCAGAAAGGACAGGACGCTTTCCACTTTGGTCGACTTTTCCGACAAAGACGGCTTCGGAGTTACGGGATTCAGAGAGCTCGCTTCCGGCGACTTCTATTTGAATTTCGCCGAATCGGACAACAAGGATATCGTAACCATTTCGCGTGCTACAAACAGCATTACTTTGCATCCTCATTCTACGGGTGAGGCAAACCTTCGTTTCGGATTTATGGATCTGCAAGGTAATCAGATATACATTAAGACTACGATTCAGATAGAGTACGACAGAGGTACTATATTTGCCACTTGGACGACAATACAGCTTGTGTTGTTCTTTATAGGCTTAGGTATTGTGGCTCTTGCACTCATATTGTTCATAGTATGGATGTTCATACGCGGTGTGAGCAAGCGCCGTCAGGAAGAGAACGAAACCACCGCTCCTACGAGTGCGTACATCATAAAGCTCAATTCCACGATTGCCGCTTCTCAGGCGCAGCAGCGCATTGTCACTACGCAGGCATTTAACACGGCTCAGACGCAAATGCTTGCGCTCGGAGCAGGTCCCACGACGACGGGCGTGCATCCTTCCGATGCACTGCAGCTCAGTGCGGGAGTTAATACCACGAGTGCGCCCGCAGGTGCGGAAACGCAGGGCATAGCGCTTAACGGCGGGACGGGCGCTCAGCCGCAGCAGCCCGCAGGCGACGATATTTATATTCCGCTTTCGGACGACGAACTTTTGGAACGTATCTTCGCCGAGAAATACGAGCCGAGAGGAATGGCTCGCCGCTCGTTCTTCAAGAGCAAGGATTTGCAATCGCGCGAGCTTGAAAAAGAGAAAGCGCGTATTCGTGACGACGTCCGCAGCGGCATGACGATCGAAGAAGCCAGCAAATCGCTCAGCGAGCGTCAGGCGGCTCAGGCAAATGCCGCAGTTACGACGGATGCCGAAACAAAGACTGAAGAGATACCCGAGGATTCCATTCTCGTTATTCTCGGCTTCGATCCCGATTCTCCTTTACTTGAGGAAGCCGCGCCCGCACCGATCGAGGCAACGGACGGAATGATCGAGGAAGAAGTTGCTCTTAAGAATTCCGAGTTGCGTCTCGAACGTATCGAGAAAGAGCTTGCCGTGCTTCAAGAGCGTCTCGATAAGACCGTTTCCGAAATCGACAAGGCTAAGAGCGTAGTCGACGAAAAAGAAGAAGCTTTGAAGGCTAAGGAAGACTCTAACGAAGCATTGCGCAAGTCGATAGAGGATCTCGAGTTCAAGCTTGCTACGGCTAAGAATAAAGAGAAAGACAAGATCACAAAGGATATAGAGAATAAGGAGCACGTAATAGCGTCCAATAAGGAGATTATTACGAAGCTTACCGAGGAGCTCACGCGCAAGCGTTCCAATTACGATATCTTGTGCGGAATACGCGACAAGTACGATACCAGGAATACCGAAACCGGCAATGCTCGCGATAAAGCTCAGTCCGAGGTCGAAGAGGCTCGCGAGAATTATCGTGTGGCGCAGGAGCTTCTCGAGAAAGCGAGAAAGGCTCAGGAGACTAAGGAGAAGAGGTCGCGTTTGCGTCCCATGCTCGAGTCGGTCAATACTCTCGACGCCGATCTTCGCAATCTCGAAAACCAGATAGAGAAGGATACCAAGGAGAAAGACGAGGTAAAGGCAAACGCTTCCGAATTGCAAAAGCAGATGTTGTCTACGAACGATATTGCTGCCGTGAAGGAGCTTACCGAAAAGCTGTCTGTGCTCAATAAGCGAGTTTCCGAGCTCGATAAGAAGATTGCTGCGGCAAACAAGAGCAAAGCCGACGGAACAATCCGCTTCAACGGCGAACGTCGCAAGACCAATGAGTTTATCGATAAGGAAGAGCTCGAGGTCGAGGATGTCGTGGCGGAAGAGGACGACGTAATCGGCAAAATGGCGTTTGACGAATACATCAAGTCCGCTCACGAGGAGAGAGAAAACGCCGAGAAGAGTCTGTCGGAGCTTCAAGCCGAGTATGACGAGCTTGTGTCCGGTTACGACGCCGAAGTTATGAATATGGCGGTTCGTGCTACCGAAGCCGTTAAGGCGGCAGAGGACGCTCTTGCCGAAACTCAAGCCTCTCTTGCCGCGCTTAACGAGCAGATTGAAGCGGCTTCCGACGACGATAAGCTTATGCTTTCAATAGATCAGATGTCGCTCAACGAGCAGCTCGAGCAAAATCAGAGAGCGCTCGACGAGTTGCAGGCATCTGCGGCAAAAGAGAAAGTCGAGTACCAGATGCAGTACGACAATAAGCTTGAGGATACCAAGCAAAGGATTGAAGAAATGCAAGCCGCGTACGACGAGGCAAGTCGTAAAGTGGATGAGTCCATGAATAAAATCAATCCTTTGGATCTCATTCTTTCGGGTAGCGGCGTAATTTCTCAGGACAGAAAGCGCATGGAAGCCGAAAATCTCAAGAAGCAGCTTGAGCTTTCCAAGAGCGCAATGGAACAGGCGAAGCTTCAGGCAAAGCAGGCTCAAATGGATGCCGAAAAGGCAATTATCGACGCGCAACGTGCTTCCGACGAATCGAAGGCAGAAGCCGAGCGTGCCGCGCAGGAAGCCATTGCAAAGGCTGAGGAAGCAAGACTTGCCGCAGAACAAAAGGCAGCGGAGGATTCCGAGCAGATGCGTCTCGAGATGGAGAGAGCAAGGCAGGAAGCCGAAGAGGCGAAATTGCAAGCTGCGGAAGAAGCGGAGCGTGCGCGCAAGGAAGCCGAGGAGCAAGCCGAGCAGGCCCGCAAAGAGGCCGAAGAACAGGCGGAGCGTGCGCGTAAGGAAGCCGAAGAGCAAGCCGAACAGGCGCGCAAAGAGGCTGAGGAACAGGCAGAGCAGGCTCGTAAGGACGCCGAGGAAGAAAAGCGCCGCTTAGAGGAAGAGAAGAAGCGTTCCGAAGAAGAAGCGGAGCGTGCGCGTAGGGAAGCCGAGGAGCAAGCCGAAAAAGACAAGGCGAACAAAGAGGCGGAAGAAAAGCGCATCAGAGAGAAAATCGAGCGCAAGAAAGCTATTATTCTCGAAATGCGTGACGGACTTAAGAATATTACCGACGAAGCGTCGGCAAAGGTTCTTAAGGAGAAGTTCTATAACGAACAGGTCAAGCTCGATGATGACGAAAAGTCGACTCCGGAGCTTACCGATTTGTTGAATAAGTGTATGGATGACGCCGATCATGCCGCCGAAGTTGCCATGTATAAGGCTCTTGCAAACAAAGCGCCCAAGCGCGTGGTTAAGAAGGTCACGGAGAGGATCAACAAGATACCCAAGAAGAGGTCGAGCGGTGCTCGTCCCGGAAGTCGCTCGGCGCACCCCGGCGCGCGTCCGACACGTCCCGGAAGCCGCCCGTCGAGACCCGGTGCACGCCCGTCGAGACCCGGCGCGCGTCCGACACGTCCCGGAAGTCGCCCGTCGAGACCCGGCGGATCTCCGAGACCCAGACAATAATATTAGGAATAATCGAATGCGAGGTTCAAGATGAAAGAATTGGATTTGGAAATGCAGAGACTGTCTATGGCGGACTCCGACGATTACGATGAGTATGAGGAAGAAGTAATCGATCGTGACGAAGAATACGATGTCGACGATGACGAGGAAGAGTACGACGACGAGGAGTATGACGACGATTACGACGAGGAAGAGTACGACGATTACGATGATGGTTATGACGACGGATACGACGATAACTATTATGACGAGCGTCTGAATAAGGTCCTCGACGAATTGGCTGAGCTTAAACGCGCCGTTGCCAATCCTCCTGCCGTGCAGAATAATCAGCCGACTTACTCACAGCCGTCCATACCTTACGTGTACGCGGGCAATTTGCCGCAAAATGCGCCGCAAGGCAACAACGGCGATGTTTTGATGTACAACGAAATTTCACGGTTACGTGACGAACTGAGCAAGACTCAAAGTTCGCAGAATCTCCATGTCGAGCTTAACAGGCTTAAAGACGAAATGGAGAGAGATCGCAAATATAACGAGTCTCAGTACCTCGCCGAAATCAAAAGACTTAATGAAAAGATCGAGACGTTACAAAAAAACTCGTTAAGCCCTCAAGGCGAAGATGACGGCTATTTGCCTGAATCCGCTTTAGGGGGCGTAACACTTGATAATGAAAACGTCAATAAACTGATCGCTATCAACGAGTCCATTTTGAAAAGCTCGAAAAGCGTTGATTCTCGTATGCGCAATGAGCTTGCCGATATCAAAAAAAGACTCGACGCTTTGGACACGAATGAGATTTCGGGTCTTATAAGCGCTGTCAAAGCTTTGCCTGCCGGCAGTGCGAGCACAGTGGATATGACTGCGTTGACAAGCAAAATCGTGTCTTTGAAAGAGGCTTTGAGCGCGAGCGGCACGAGCAATGGCGTAAGCGAATTTTCGAGTGCAATTTACGAGGCGCATCTTGCCGAATTAAAAGATGCGGCTTCGAGTTCCGAAACAGACGCGGTTGTGTTGCTTAAGGCTATTTGCGAGCTTTCGTGCGCAATAGGCTTCGGCGACGAAAAAGAAGCCGAGAAGAAGCAAGCTGCGCTTGCTCTCATGAATGAGTTCATTGTTTTGCGTGAACAGTCTCGCGAGATGTCTTTTGGGGATACGCTGTCTCGTTTGAACGATATAGGAGCTCGTGTATCGGCTCTCGATTCTTCCGAAGCGGTCGTGCTTGCCGATGCGTGCGATAAATTCGCAGGCAATCTGCTCAAAGCGCCTCTTGACAAAAAGTCTGCGGACGAGCTTGTTCATTTTGCGGACGATACTGCCGTATTTTCGATAGGACGGGAAAAGAGAGAAGCGCTTGATAAATTCATGACGCTTGCTCAGCGTATCGTCAAGTCCGAACGCGATGAGACAAAAGAGATTTTGCCGCAGCTTACGGAGGCGAAATCGAAGCTAAGTAGCGGTGTAAGACAGGCAGCCGATGTTGCGCTTGTTTCCAAAATAAACGAAGCTTTTGCGGCGGGAAAAGACGAGGAAGCAAAGGGATTTGTATCCGATTTGTGCGTTTTACGCGCAAGTGATTTTGTTAAATTCCCTCATTTTACCGTTTCGGTTTCCGCATCGGAAGAGAAATCCATTGCGTCTCTTCTCGGAAAGATGGACAGCTTGTTATCGGCTATTTCCGAGCGCGGAGCATCGCAGATTCCCGAAGTCGCCGATGTTGCGGAAGTGGCGGAAAAGGCAGAAGAGTCTGCGCCGGACGTCAATCCCCTTGCCGAAGTTAAAGAGGAAATAGTAAATCTCTGTACGGCAAAACAGCTCGAAGATGCCGTTGCAGAGCTTAAAAGACAATATGCCGAACTGCTGAATGCTCTTGCGAGTGTTAGCGGCGGGGCAATTGAGCCCGTTGTCGTTTCCGGCGGTGAAGCACAGTACTCGAACAATGAGTTGTCCGATCAGATTTATAATGTTCGTGACGAGCTCAATAAAGCTATACATGACGAAAATTTGTTGACGCAGGATACCGTAGAGCTTAAGCTTTCCGATATTGCCGACGCGCAGACTGCTTCGCACAGACAGATAATCGACGACGTTAAGTCGATCAAAAATACAGTTCTCGAACTTCACGACCTTATCGAAAGTATGCCGTCTGTAGGTGCGACGGTGTCCGGCGATGTCGAACGTGCCGAAAGTGTGGAATCAGCCGAGGATTCGAATTCCTCAGTAAAGATTTCCGACGAAATTTACGATCAGTTCGATAAACTTTATGAGGATATTTCCACGCTTCTCGCAAGTACGGAAAACAATGTTGTCGATAGATTAAGTGAAACCGTCGGTTCCACAATGGACAACGTCAACAATATCATCGATTCGATAAATGCGAATATCGATAATATAAACGCGCTTGTCACCGGCGTAAACACTTCTCTTGACGGAATTAACAGTAATTTCGAGCTGACGAATAATAACATTACGGGCATAAACTCGACGCTTGCAGACAATCTTGCCAAGCTGACCGTTACGTTGGATGAGGTTCGCGATTATGTTTCGCTTGTGGCTACTTCGGATGCTTCGACTTTGATTCTCGAAAAGGCGGATGAGCTTAAACTTGCCGTCGACGATTTCATTGTCAAAAGCGGAGCCAACGACGACGCCGCGCTTAACGACAGATTGCAGCTCGTAAGTGATGTGGCTTTCCTGCGAGAAAGAGAAGAGGCAAGAGCGGCTTTTGAAGAAAGCGGAGATATGGGCGCAAATCTTGCCGCTGAGCTTGCCGAGCTTCGAGACAATCTTACTCGTGATTTAAATGTTTTGACCGATACCGTTTCGGGCTTGAATATCGACGAAATGCGGGAAAATATAGTTGCGATCCACGATACGCTCGATATATTGGCGGCCGATACATCGATTGGCGTTATGAGTGAGGATGTCGCAACAATAAAAGAAGGTCAGAGCGCCATTCTCGACTCTTTGGCAAACAATACGATCGCCCAAGAAGAATTTAAAAACTCGGTAGCCGATGATTTGTCGTTTATACGTTCGCATTTCGAAAATGTGAATACCGGCGAGACCTCCGAAGTTACTGTTTCGGATGTTTACGATACGTTGTCTGCGGTGAACGATAAGCTTGATGTGATTTCTGCCGGAGATCAGGCGGATATGGAGACTTTGGTCGCACATCTCGAAGAAATCAAAGAGCAGTTACATTTGAAAGAGCTTGAACCGAGTATCGAGGGCATTACCGATAACGAGGCGGAAAAGCAGTCGCTTCTCAACGAAATAGCGGAAGTCAGAGAACGCTTGTCGGCTCTTGAGGAAACTTCGCAGGTTCAAAGCGATACGGCTCTGACCCAACTCGGATTGCTCGGCGACGAGATCGCCGTCGTCAAAGAGGCTGTGGTGTCGGTGCCGGAGCCTGTCGAAACTACAGATTACGAAGCTTTGTTTGCTCCGATATCCGAGGATATCGCTCAAATTAAGCAGACGCTTGCAGAGAATGCGGAAAATGTCGATGGCGACTCCGGTATAGCGGATATCATTCAGACTGTGAATGATATGAGCGACAGGGTGAACGACATTGCCGAAAGAATGGAGATTGCGTCGCTTTCTCTCGACAGTATTCCGTTATTGCTTGCGGAACTCGACGAAGTAAAGACGTCGCTTACCGAGCTTAAGGAAAGCGCATTTACAGAGGAAGCGCACACCGACAGCATTTTGGCGGATGATCCCGACGACATAGCGCGTCGCTTGGATATTCTCGACGACAAGACAAACGAGATTATAGAGCGTAGCGAGACAGGTATAGTCGACGAGTCTCTTCGTGACGAAATTGCGGAAATAAAAGATAATCTTTTTGCCGATTATGAGAGAATCAAAGAAGATATTTCTTATATACGCAATCAAATAGAGCTCAACGTCGACGAAACGGATACCGATGAAACGGTATTTGCTACGGGCGACGAAGATATCGGTACAATACTCGAAGATCTTGCCGAGATCAAGGAAAAGCTTTCTGCTACCGACGAGTATGACGTCATGGCTGAGATATTGTCGCTCAGGGAAGATTTGAAAGCTTCTCGAGCAACTGTTACGGACAGCGACGATTTGGAAAGCATAAGATCGGAAATTGCGGAGAAAAACGCCGCGGTTCTCGAAGAACTCGAGAGCTTGCGCCGTGAGCTTACCGAGTTGTCTGTCGCAAAGGAGACGGATCCTGCGTCCGAGGGATTGCCTACAGACGGCGAATTGAATATGGTTCTCAGTGAGATTGTTTCGTTGCGTGACGAAGTGCAATCTTACAAGGACGAATTGAATAGCCGTTTGGTTGCGCAAGAACAGCATGGCGATGAATTCGAAGAGTCGATAGGTACTGTAGATACCGCAGGCAACGAGAATATAGACGTAATACTTGACGAGCTTACCGGTATAAGAAGCGAACTTGCCGGATTTAAAGACGAAACGCACGAAAGACAGGTCGAGGAAATCGAGCCCATCAAGGCAAGTATCGAAGAACTTCACGAAGGACTTGCCGAGCTGAAGGACATGATAAGCCGTCGTGTTACGCTTGCGGATACGTCCGAGAGCGAAAGCGACGGGGGCGCAAATGTTGCGGGACTCGACGTTGTATTAAACGAACTCGCTAATTTCAAAAAGGACTTTGACGAGGAAATTTCCGCTCTTCATGCTACGCTTGAAACGAGCGGCGAATCGCACGACGAAGATGTCGACGTTTCGGACGATCGCTTGACTGCAATCGAGGATGGAATAGCTGCCATCGGAGAGAGACTTTCGGAATTGGGGAACGGAAGTGTCGTTTCGAACGATCGCTACGACACGATTGTTTCGGAAATCGACGCTATAAAGAAGCAGAATAACGGCGGAGTCGATCCAGACGACACATTTGACGTGCTCAGCGAGATGTTGTTGTTGCATAATGAAATGACGGATATCAAGACGTTGTTGCAAAATCGTCGTGACTCGGAGGATGCCGCGGAAGCATCGGTAACCGATGTCGAAGAAGAGATTGGCGAGCTTCGTAGCATGGTGGAGAATCTTTCTTCTTCGTCCGATTATTCGCGTGTGCTCGAAGAACTTGGCGCGATCAGAGAGCAGCTTGCATTCAGAGCGGATGAAGCAGACGGCGACAATTATGATGACGATTCTACGAGTTTTATTGCATCTGATGACAGCGAACTCAAAGGCGAGCTTGCCGCGATAAAAGAGCTTTTGTTGCAGCAACGTATCGATGCCGACAACAGTGAGATATCTGCGCTACGCGACGAGATAGCGTCGCTCAAAGAGCAGCTTGCC
>CAJULE010000033.1:0-4160 GCA_910587445.1 uncultured Christensenellaceae bacterium | reverse complement strand
CAGTGAGATATCTGCGCTACGCGACGAGATAGCGTCGCTCAAAGAGCAGCTTGCCACACCTACGGTTGCGAGCGGAGAAACTCTCGAGCCTGATATGGGAGTCATGACGGAAGTCATGGCACTGCGCGACGAGATAGTATCGCTTAAAGAGCAGCTTGCATCTGCGTCGGTAGCGGCAAGCGGAGATCAGTCTGCGGAAGCGGATATGACTGTGCTCACTGAAGTTATGGCTTTGCGTGAAGAGATGAGCGCTTTGCGTGAATCGCTTTCTATGCCAGATACGGGTCTTGCCGAAACCGTCGAGCAGATACGCGAGGACGTCCGTATCATGAAGGACGAACCCGATTTGAGCGCTTTGAACGAAGTGCTTGCTCTTCGTGACGAATTCCAGGCAATGAAGGACGAGATGGCAAGTAAAAAGTCTGCGGAAGCAAATACGAAATCCAACGACGAAATTTTGTCCGAAGTCCAGCAACTCAGAGATCAGATGTTTGCTATCAGTATGGCAAACGTCAACGACGGGTCTACGGATAAAGTAACTTACGAGAGCTACAACAACATTATTCTCGATGAGATAACCGCTCTGCGCGAAGAGCTCAATGCTTATAAGGCACAAGATGCTTCTCAGCCCATTATGGACGAGATAGCCGAAATAAAGAGTTCCATTGCCGCGCAAGCTGCCGACGACGGCGAATTGATGTCGCAAATTGCCAAGCTTAAGAGCGATTTGCAGGCTATGAGAAGCAGCGATGAGGCGGACGCTACGAACAATGCCATTCTCGCGCAACTCGAGACTCTCAAGACCGAGCTTTCGAATCAGAGAGAGGCTGACCTTACTTCGCTCAATTTCATGTCCGAAATGGCACGATTGATAGAACGTCAGAATCAGTACATCAATCAAAACGACAATGCCAAGATCACCGACGAAATAGAAAGCCTTAAAGCAGAGATCGCTTCTTCGCTTGCGGCTCCTTCGGTGGAAACATCGGCGATCATGAACGAAATTGCTCAGCTTAAGGATGAAATTTCGAGAGGAAGCGGAAAGGAAATCGATAATCAGACCATTCTTGACGAGCTTGCAAAGCTTAAAGACGAGATTTCCGCGGAAAAACCTTCGGGGCAGAATACGGTCGTTCTCGAAGAAATTTCGAGATTGAAGGACGAGATAGTCGCTCTTACGGAAAAGAATGTCGAATCGGGTAAGGATTCCGAAGCAGAAGAGATTTCAAAGTCGATAAACGACCTTAAAAACGAGTTGACGCAGATTGCGGATATTGTCTCCGATACCGAAAAGGTCGTCAAGCCCAAGCCGTCGAAGAGATCTTCGACTTCGAGTAAATCCGCTTCGAGTAAGTCGACTTCGAGCAAATCAAGTACGAGCAAGCGCAGTCGTTCTAAGACCGGTACGGCAAAGAAATCGTCTACGCGTAAAAAATCCGCTACGTCCGAAAAAGTGAGCGAAAGTAGTGTGAGCAGTGACGAATTGCTGTCTAAGATTGATGCGGCAACATTCGAAATCCCTGTCGGTGCGGAAGAGTACAGACTCAATCCAGTGGCTGCGGAACATCGTACAGAGGACGAGATGGATCTTGCAAGCAAGCTTGCAAAGCAGGTTGCCAACAAGCTTATAATGGAACAGCTTGTGGTTCAGCTCGGAGACGGCGGTGTTCCCGAGAACGAGGTTGACGAAATCGTAAGGGATATTCTTCCTACCGAGTTCAATACCGTGCAAATAGAAGAGCAGTCCGATCAGGTAAGAAGGCTTGCGAATTCTTTGGTGCTCGACAAACTGCGTGCGCGTCTGCGTGGCGGAAACGACGACGACAACCACAATAATTGATCTTAATCTAAAGTGCAAAACGGATGCCTCGGCATCCGTTTTGCTTTGCGAATTTTATCCAAACGGCTTGTTTTGGATATTGTAACATTTTTGCGTTCTGCTCCATACATTGTAGTATCACACAACGGAGCCGATTTATGGAGAAGTTTATAATCATGGGCGGCAATCGCTTGAATGGCGAGATTACCCTGCAAGCGGCAAAGAATGCTATTTTGCCGCTTATGTCATGTTGCATACTTTGTGCGCAAGAAGTGACATTGCGCAACTGTCCGCCTATAACGGATGTAAAAAAAATGGCGGAAATCATAGAGCGTATGGGGGGAAGCGTACAGTTTGTCGGAGATGATATAAAGATATGCTGTGCCGATATCGAGCCGCTTGCCGTGGACGAAGAGCTTACGAAAAGTATACGGTCGTCGATTTTCATGCTCGGGTCTATGTTGGGACGGTTTAAGCGAGCCGAGATTTCCTATCCCGGAGGATGCGAAATAGGGAAAAGACCCATAGATATACATATTGCCGGTTTAAAGGAACTCGGAGTCGATATAAACGAGATGCCCGAATGCATTGAGTGCGTGGGAGAAAAATTGCACAGCGGAAAGGTGAAACTGTCCTTTCCGAGCGTTGGTGCGACCGAAAATATGATAATGGTTGCCGCTCTCACAAAAGGAAAAACCGTTATAGAAAATGCGGCTCGAGAGCCCGAAATCGTCGATTTGGAGCGCTTTATCAACGCCATGGGCGGATGTGTGGAAGGAGCCGGTACGTCCGTAATAACCGTTAAGGGCGTCGAGAAATTGCATAGCGTTACTTTTACGCCGATAAGCGATCGCATAGCGGCGGGAACATATCTTACGATGTGCGCAGCTTGCGGAGGAGACGTTACCGTACGCGGCTGTTGTTCGGAAGACTTGAAGTCGGTCACGGAAGCTCTTAAGATATGCGGCTGTCGAATTGAAGAGAACGACAGAAGTATAAGACTTGTTTCGAGCGGCAATCTTTCGAGCGTTCCGCTTTTGCGAACCGGACCTTTTCCCGCATTTCCGACGGATATGCAACCGCAGTTTTGTGCTTTGCTCGCAACGGCGGGCGGTACTTCTCTTATAGAAGAAACGGTGTTCGAAAATCGATTTAAGTATGTCGGCCAGCTTGAAAACATGGGGGCGGACATAGCTTTGCAAGGCAGACGCGCATTGGTGACCGGTGTGCGGGAGCTTCATGCAAGTATTGTTTCGGCGGAGGATCTTCGCGGCGGAGCGGCGCTCATAACCGCGGCTTTGAGGGCCGACGGTGTTTCTACGGTTTACGGTACGAAATATATAGACAGGGGGTACTATAGAATAGAAGAAATTTTGACCTCTCTCGGCGCAGATATTGTGCGTGTGAGCTGTTAGCTTCTAATACACGCAATAACAAAAACTTTAATAAATTCGGACAATCGCTTGATTTTGTACCGTAGTGGTGTTATAATTATATCATGCGGAACAAGAAGTTGATAATTGTTTTGATAGTTATCACGAGCATCACACTGTTGGTTGTTTTGAACAGCGTGATTTTTTCCGTGCAAAATATTTCAGCATATTGCTATAATGATTCCGATGCGGTTCTCGACAGCGCCGTAATAGAAAACAGCGGAATAAAAAAGGGCGGCAGTATTTTTACTCTCAACAAGGACAAAGTCATGGACAGCGTTTCCGGCGGGGTTCATAACGTCAAGGTCATAAATATCGAAAAGAAGTTCCCTAATACGGTCTCGATCAACTATGTGAGAATATATGAATATCTGCGTATAAAGAAAGGCGATAAATATTATTTTTGCAGTAACGACGGGAAAATAATGCGTATCAGCGAAAATCCGGGACTTACTACGGAGATAATAGAGCTTCGTCTTGCAAATGACATCGAGGACCTGCGGGAAGGCGATATGTTTGCTTCATCCTCCTCGGCGGACGTACAGCTTACGAGCGCGCTTTTGGCGGCTCTCGAGCAGCTCGGCTATCGCAGAGAGGCTGTTGAAATGATTGATTTTATAGACATTACGCGCGGACAATGCGTGTTTGTAAAGATGCATTCCGGCGTGACATACGAATTGCAGGGTACGGGAAATATTGCCGCAAAGCTTCGTACGGCTCAGTCCGTATATGTGGGAGCAACACCCGAACAGAGGATTTCGGGCACCATTATCGTTCCCGACGGAGACGGCGGAAGCGCCGCATGGTCGCCGCAAGATCGCTATACGGAAAACATTGCCTGATTTTAAACGGCAATTGTTGTTATAAGATAGGTTTGCAATTCAAAAGCAAGCCTATTTTTTATTACC
>CAJULE010000032.1:1210-19604 GCA_910587445.1 uncultured Christensenellaceae bacterium | reverse complement strand
TCTTTTTGGAGCACCTTTTCGAAAAAAGGTGCAGAAACATTTTCCGCGGTTTTCAAAAAGCGCAATACTCTTTTTGGAGCACCTTTTCGAAAAAAGGTGCAGAAACATTTTCCGCGGTTTTCAAAAAGCGCAATACTCTTTTTGGAGCACCTTTTCGAAAAAAGGTGAATAGACTTTTCCGTGTCTTTTCAAAAAAGACATAATGTACATAATTAGCACTCTCGTGCTTAAAGTGCTAAAAATGTATTGACATTTGCGTATAAATGTAGTATGATAATAACGGAGTCCCATGAGGGAATGACCGCTTTCCACACGGAGGGTGCTATAAATGGCAATCACGGATAAGGTAATAGAACTGTCACCGGTAAACAAGAAGAAGAACATAATTTTTTATGTTATAATGGGCGTTTTGCTTGCGACGACCGTACTGTTTCTCTTGTTGTTCATCTTGAAACCAGCGGCTTCCGCAGGTGAGATAAGCGGGCTGGAGCTTACGAGCAATCTCTATAAAGACGGAGACGCTTTCATAGCGGCAAAGGGCAACGCCGAAAAGGAATATACGCTTTGCGCCGTTGTCGGCTACAGCGGAGACGACACGCTCGACACCTCGCTCGAATGGGTGCTTCCGGCGCAGTTCACGCGAACGAACGCGAACGAAATAAGCGAAAGCGATATGCAGGAAGCCCGCCGCGACGCGACGCTTTCTCCCGACGAGAATACGAAGGTCGTTTACGACTATTGCAAATTCAAGATAGATTCGAATGCGCTTTCGGGCAATAAGGCTACCGTAACGGTACGCACGAATGCCAAAGACAAGGAACAGAACGCGTTCCAGACCAAGACTATAGAAATAGAGGTGCGCGACGTCGGTGCGAGAGAGCTCGAATTTACGCGCGTCACTACGCAGGCGAACACTCCGCCCGCCGCGCTCACGCCGAGCGACGAGGAGGGAATAGACGCCGTGCTTCGCCTGCCGTACATAAACCGCCCCACGTCGACGAGCTACAACGTATATATGGAACAGATCCCCGAAGTGGACGGCACGGGTAGGGAAATGCCCATAACCGTACGTCTGACGAACGAGCTTTCGAGCAGCGGAAGCCGCTATGCCACGAACGCCATACTTGCCGAAACGGTGGGCGAGCAAACGGCTATAAATCTCATAACGCCCGATTCCACGGCGTCGAACGCATTTTCGTTCGGCGTAAATTCCGTAGGCACGGCGGTGGTAAAAGTTACGGGCAACAGGTATAACGGCAGCCCCGAGATAACAAAGACGGTCAAGATAATCGTCAATCCCATAGACGCTTTCGACGTCGTTACGGGCTATAAGCTCATGGAAAACGCCGTCGACGTAAATGCCGAGAATGCGCCTGCGGGCGACGGCATAGACGAAATAGAACTTCTTGCCGCCACGGGCACGGGGCGCAACGCCTACGATTTGCAGTCTCACATAGCGGTCACGCCGTGGAGACTTCAGAAGAGCTGGGCGGGTAAGAACGTCTCGGTTTCGATAACCGACGAAAAAGGTCAGGCTATCGGCAATACCATAGTGCGTATGGGTTCCAACGGGCAGGGCATAACCCTCGAGCCGCTTTCTCCGGGTACGGCATACGTCACGATTACGGACAATAGCGCGAACTCTATAGGCACTACAATGCGCTTTAAAGTGAATGTGCGCTATGACATAAGCCGTTTCGGTTACGGCGACAGAGTGGCGGAAACGCACTCTGTAAAGGTCATCACGGGGTCGGAACGTAACGAGCTCGAAGTCACGTATATTCTCACGGATAAGAACGCGGAAGTAAAACCCTCGGAAATAAACGCCTATCTCAAGGTGAGCGGCGGCAAAGGCATAGCTTTTCACGACATAGTAAAGGGCACGACCGACGTAATCGCGGTCACGTCGAGGTTTGTCGGTTACGACGAGCGAAGCCACAACGTCACGATGAAAGCCACCCTGTATTTCGACGTCGATCCCGACATCGGAAGCGCTCCCGTTTCCTTCACGCTCACGCCGCTCGGATCCACTTCCGATTCGCAGCTTACGGTCACCGTAGAGGCGAGAGTGGAAGCGACGCGCTTCGAGTTCATAACCGAAGCGGAGTGGAACGAGCTTAAGGCAGAGCACATCGCAAAAGATCCGCTGCTTAAGTACGCGACCTACTCGGTGGACGCAAGCGGCAATGCCGTACTCAGCCTCAATATGAGCAAAACGCCGGGCTATTATACGCAATTCGTATTGTCGGATCTCGTAAAGTTCTTCGACGCAAGCGGCAACGACGCGTCGCTGTCTGGTTACGAAAACACGCGCGTCACGCTCTCCGACAATTATGATCAGGCGTTCACGCTCAGCGGAGATACTCCGTCGCCGCTGTCGAAAATAGCGCCCGCGTTTGATTCCGACGACAGGATCAACAATTTCAAAAATGCCTCTATTACGTTCTCGTTGAAAGATACGACGAGAAAGCTTACGATAGTTTCGATAGACACGCCCCTTCAGTTAAGCTATTCCGGCAGTCCGAGCAGCTTCAGTTACGGCTGTCCGGCAACGGATTCGAGCGTTCTTCGCAATATCGCCGTTCTTCCCGCAAGCGTAACTCAGACCTACGCTTCGGAGGCGGTTCGTTCTCCGTCGAGATATTATGTGTCGATACACATAAACACGATGAATAACGAGCTCATTCAGGTCGACCCTTTGAAGTTTGTCGATAGAGATTTGATTACGGACGCGCAGATCCCTTACGTCTATTACTTTGCTACGGAGCAGAGCGCGGCCGCACTCGAAAATCTTGCTAAGACGCTTACCGATCAGAACTCCGTAGATGCCTTCAGGCAGGAGGCGAGACGTACGGCGATGTTTGCCGTAAAGCGCAGCTACAACGAGACGCCCAAGGAAGTACATCTGCTGCAGGATCTCTATACGACCGATTATTCTTCGGTCGGCTGGGAGGGCGGAAGCAAGATAAATCAGATCCGCTTCAGGCTCTATCCGTGCGACGAAAACGGCACGCCCGATTTGAGCTATGCCGCAGACGATTATGCGGTTACGCCCGTTCGTATTATCGACGAGATAATTCTTTCGGGTAACGGCATTGCGGCGGGCGAAAACAGCTATACGGCTCAGGCTACGAGCGGAAGCCGTTTCACTGTGGTTATAGGGGCAAAGCTGTATTTGGGTACGGCGGATTTGTCCGAGCCGAGCGGTAGCAAAGTTTACGACTACAACATCGACGACGCAAATCTTGCGGACGTTCAGCAAGTATCGGCAGAGTGTAACAGTCAAAGTATCACGTTTTCGAGCACCGCAAACGGTCATACATTCAATATGCCTGTCGTTCAAAGCAACGAAGAGCCTAAGGTCGTCATAAAGTATACGCAGAACGGTAAAGAGACTACGCTCGTCGTTACCGTTCATAACCGCACGCTTCCCGTTTCCGGCATAAAGCTTTTTTCGGACAAAGAAATGCTAAACGAGATAGCGGACGGCGGACACGTTTTGTTGAATACGCTGAAAGAACCTTTGGCATACGATAAGATTTATTATAAGATAAACTATACGGGAAATTTGAGCGATTTCATTTCCTACGAGACAGTGTCGTTCTATTATATGGATAGTCATCTCGGAATCGCTTACGAGCCGATTTTCCCGAACAACGACAATTCGATTGCAAGCGGCGGAGGAAAGTTCGAATTTACGGGGTATATAACCCTTAATGCAAAGGACAACGGTACGTCCGACTTTTATTTGCAGTCCGATATCAATAAAAAGGCATCGAGTAATGTTCATATGCTCGGCTACACGCCTGCAAGCGGCATAGAAATGGCGGATACGAAAACGCAGGATAAGTTTTTGAGCGACGACGGCAGAACGGACCGCGTCTCCATGAATATTGCGAGCGCGGAAGATAAGCCCGAAAAATCATGGGTGCTCAACTGTTTCTTGCAGGAGCAGAATACGGGCGCTACGGGCGGCGGCACGTCGTACGAGGTGCTGTTGCGCGAAAAGGGCAGTTCGACCGGGCTTGTCTCCGATTTGCTCGATTGGCAATATAACGCAAGCAGTCGTACTTTGACGCTTACGTCGAAAGGCAAAGTGACCGAAAAGCCGCTTTCTCTCGAAGTGGTCGTAACCGAATATGCTTCGCATGAAGATTTCAAACATCAACTTAACGTGTTTACGATCGAGTTCACGGTGGAGGTAACGGCTTCCGTGTATAAAAACGTCCTCGCAATCGATGGCGGAAGCTCGTTCGTTACAGACGGCGGCGCGGGAGAAATAGAGCGCAAACTCACCGCGACTTTGAACGACGGCAAACCCGAGCACTCGCCTAAAAGCGGCGACGTGACCTACAAGCTCTATAGAGGCGAAACCGACATAACGAACGACGTCGGCGGGCATTTCCCGTTCTATCTCGTAGAAAAATCGGGAGAGTGGTATGTCGGCGTAAAGAACAGCGTGTTTAACTTGGATTACACTTACGGCGTAAGCGCGGTCGCGGGCGGCGTTGAATCGGAAAAAGTCACGCTTACTTTAAGCACTACGGCAAAGCATATCGCATTCACAGGCGCGGCAAACGTCAGTGACGGCGGAACTTATACTTCTCACGATGTGAGCGACACGTACAATCTGTCCGCCGAGGTGAGAAACAGCGGTACGGAGAACGTACTCGAAGAAGCTCTTACTTACTCCGTTCTTCAAATGGACGGCAACCCGTTCGCTTCGGGTAACGAACCCGCAAGTATAAGCGGCGGCATACTGTCCTTTAACGACGTCGGAAGCGCGTCGTTTAAGGTCGTGATTTCAAGCGGCTCGCTTACTTCGCTTACAGTCAATTTCGTGCTTGAAAATGCCGTGACGAATATTCGGACGACGTTTGACGGAAATACTTCGACGTCGGGAGACATTACGCTTTCTCCCGTGCTCTTCGGAGGAAACAGTCCCACGCTCGGGCTGAGCGACATAACCCTTGTCGGCAAGGACGGCAAGAAGGCCTATTCGGGCGCGGTATACGAAGTCGTCTGGACTCCTAACAACGGCGTATTCGCTTACGAAGAGAGTACAAAGACGATAACATATGTCGGAGTGGGCAAGTCTTCGTTCACGCTCAGGGCAGAGACCTATCCGGGCTCGAACGTATACATCGAAAGGACGTTCACGCTCGAAGCGGTTGCTCCGACGTTTACGGCGGCTTTTGCCGACGGCGATACGGCACAGGTCAATATCATGGACATAACGGCAAACAAGGCGTTTGCGTTTAATCTTTCGTCCTCGACGAGCGGCGCCGTAGTCGCGTCTGTTGCGGGCGACGCGATAACGAGCGAATTGTTCTCGTACGCAAACAATGTACTGACCTTGAATTACGCCGCATTCGCGAGTGAAAATCTTTCGAGCGTCAAGACGTACGTATTTACCGTTTCGGCAACCGTCGGCGGTGTAAACGCGTCGAACACCGTCAAGCTCTATGTGCGTGTGTCGGCGGATAAGAGCTATACGGACGTTCTGTTTAAAGTTGTCGATACAAGCGGCGGATCTCCCGTCGACGTTACGGGGCGCACGCTCAAGCTCATAAACAGCGGCAAGTACGAGCTCGATAAGATTTCGGACTCCGCTATAAGCGAAAACTTCGATTATACCGTTTCGGGCGCGACGCTGTCCGACGGCAAGCTTACCTTCACGAACGTAGGCTCGGTAGTGGTTTCCGCTACTTACACCAAATACGGCAAGAAGTTCGACGTCGGCACGCTGTCCTTCTTCGTGACAAACGACGGTTCGCAAATTACGAGCAGTCTCGGCATATTCGAAGCAGTAGATGGCAAGCACTATGTCGATTATACGACAGACAAGAAGACCGTAACTTACACGATAGATTGGTCGAAGTCGGGCAGAGACTTTGCAGACGGAGATTTCACTGTCCACTACAACAGCAATATCCTTTCCGTTTCCGATGTCGAATATAACACGGCGGCAAAGACTGCGAAGTGGACGTTTACGGTAAACGAAGTAGGCACGACGACGATATTCGCTTCCTCCGCGAAAGACGGCGCGTACTATGCTTCCGAGGAACAGAGCGCTACATTCTATGCAAGCGCGCGTCCTTCGGCGGACAGCTTCGCGGTATCGAGCAACAATACGAACCTCGGCCCTGCGGATTCCGGCAATAACAGTGCAAGTCTTACTCCGACGTTTAACGCTCCCGCAAACTTTGCAGGCGATTACAAAGTCGAGTATGCAATAGTTTCCGGCGGTGATTACGTCGCTCTCGGAACTTTGTCGGCGAACAATGAAATGCCCGTCACTGCTAAGTGGACGTACGGCGGCGGCACGGCTCGTATCCGCGCCACATTGACCGTGCTAAACGGCTATCATAAAGATACGGTAATCGAGAAATATATCGACATAACCGTTACGGGCGCAACCGAGGGCGAATTTACGCTCACTCAGCCCGCAACTCCCGTCGTTCTCGGTGCGTCGGATACTTATCAAATAGACGCGACTGCCGAAGCAGGCAGCGGCGATACGAACGCCGCTCTTAAGTACGAGATAACCTCCGGAAGCACGTACGCGAGTGTAAATGCGGCGAGCGGTCTCGTGACTGCCGATACTTCGAGCGGCAACGGCGGAACGGTCACGGTCAAGGTGACGGCTACGTTCACGAGAAGAAGCGAGCTCGGCGGCGGCACATACACCGAAGAGGGAACAATTACGCTTTACGTCGCTCCGACAAAACTTTATTCCGACAAAACGAATTACAACGTCACGGCGGGTGAAACCGTTTCGTTTACAAAGCCTTACGTCAACATTGACGGAACAAAAACTTATGTCACGTCTGTTACTTACGCGGTTTCCGATAATACTCTCGGCTCCGTAAACGGCGAGACTTTCGTTTCGGTTGTAGGCGCGGGCGGAATCGTCTCTGGCGGCGTAAGCGTTACCGCAAGCGTTGCGGCGGGCGTGTTCTCCGTGCAAAATCTCACGCTCTCTGGCGGCTATGAGGTCAGAGTTTTGGGCATATCGGCGGCAGGCGGCACGACTCCTTACGTGACCGCGGACGGCAATACGCTCGAGCTTAACAATTCGCATATCGAATTGAGCACGAGCGAGTCCGTAACGGGAAACGTAATCGCGCTCGAAACAGATAATGCCGATCTTTTGATAAACGGCGACGACAAAAGCAAACTGTCCGTCGACATCGGCACTCACAGATATTTCGGAGATACCGCTCCCGCAAATATTCCCGTAAAAGTCAAGGTTAGGGCAACGGGCGCATCGGGAACTTACGTCGGCTATATCACGGTAAACATTGTTCCGAGAAAGGTCGAAGTAAATTGCGATACGGAAGAAAAGTCGAAGTCTCTTAAAGTCGGCGAAAGCTTTACCGTGACGTACACGATTAACGGCGAGTTTACGACGGACAACAGCGCAATTACCGACGTTCGCATGAGCGCGGCGCACGGAACTTGCCTTGCGACTAAGACGCTCGAAAACAACGCGACGAAGCTTGTTTACACCTATACGGCTAATTCCGCAACGCAAGAAGGTACGTCCGACAAAGCGGTTATGAAAGTCGAAATTTGCGGTCACGTTTACACGCTCGGCGAAATCGACGTAACCGTTCTTTCCAAGCCCGTTATTCCTACGTTTACGCCTAACGGAGAGTTAAGCGGCGACGTCTATACGTTTAATCACACCGTGACGAATGAGAAGGACGGTACTACTCCGACATATAAATACTCAATTATCACGGGAAGCGAAGCGATAGTCGGCGGCGCGATTGCAGCCAATGCGTCAAGCTTCACCGTAAAACACTTGAAGAACAAAGTCGATGTAGTCATAGAAGTCACGGCGACGATTACGGCGACCGACGGCGGCGTTCATACGCTTACCGAGCGTCTCGAAGCTATTGAAGTTTCCGCCGCTCCCGCTCCGACGTTTACTTCTTCGGCGGCTAAAGACGGAGACACGAATAATTACAATATTACAAACAGTGTGACGAACAACACGGGCGCTCCGACGTATTCCTACAGAATAATATCGGGAAGCGAAGCGATAGTCGGCGGTTCGATCGCAAGCGGCGCGACGAGCTTCACCGTGCAGTCTTGCGACGACGTTGTGACCGTGGTAATAGAAGTGACGGCGTCGATTCCGACCTCTTACGGCAAGGAAGAACTCAAGTTTACGCTCGAGCCGATAACCGTTCCCGCAAAGGCTTCTTCGCAATTGCTTTCCTCGAGCGTCAAGCAGGGCACGGGCGATGCGTCGAACGAATATACGATTGAAAACACCGTCTCCAAATACGAGGTTACGAAATACGAATACAAAGTAATTTCGGGAAGCGAAGCGATCGACGGACGCATAACCGAAGTTTCGAGCGATAAGAATAAGGCGACGTTTACGGTCAAACCCCTCGATAAAGACGTATACATAGTGATCGAGGTTACGGCGACGGTGAAGATAAACGCATTCCGTACGGAAACTCACAAGGCGACCGTCGGTCCTATTCTCGTTGCCGCCGTTCCGCCCGTATTTACTTCGAGCATAGCAAAGGACTCGGCAGAAAACGATAAGTATAATATTGCGAACAACGTCGAGAAAGTTCCGAGCGGAGCAACTGTCGAATATTCGTACAGAGTGCTTGCGGGAAGCGCGGCAATAGTCGGAACGCTTGAAAACAATGCAACAAGCTTTACGGTCAAACATCTCGATTATCCCGTCGATATAGTCGTTGAGGTCACTGTAACGATCACGGAAAGCGGAAAAGATCCCGTTGTTCTCAAATGCGTGCTCGAGCCCGTTCACGTGGAAGCCGAGGCTCCCGATCCCGTATTTACGTCGAGTTTTGCGCAAGGCGAGGGAACGGACGAAAACGTGTACACGATTACGAACGCGCTCGAAAATCTGCCCGAAGGCGCGACGGTTACGTATTCTTATGCGGTAATTGCGGGAAGCGAAGCGATAAGCGGTTACACGGACGAGACGGATAACGGAATAACGGCAGGCTCGGACGAAAATGCGCATAAGGCGACCTTTACGGCAGTGCCGCAGAGCGGCGATGTCGTCATATACATAAAAGTGACGGCTGCCATTACTTCGGCGGCAGGCGGTGAAGCTCAAACCTTTACCGAGTACCTCGAAATATCGATCCCCGCTTCTACTGTAGTTGGACCTTAAACCTTTATAAAGCCTTCCCTTGCGGGGAAGGTGGCATGACGCAGAGCGAGGTACGAGCGAACGTCATGACGGATGAGTGGTAACAAGATTTAAGGGAGACGCTTCGCTCGATGACAACATAACTTCTTTGTCATTTCGACCGAAGCGCGAAGTGCGCAGTGGAGAAATCTCAACCTCGGAAAATCAAAACTGCTTCAAAATAAGGAAAACCCGCTTATGACATATAAGGTAGACATATGCGGCAGAATCGAGGAGCTTCCCGTTCTGCCCCTTCCGTCGGGCGAGAAGATCGCGTTTTTCAACCTTCACGGCAATGTGCCTCTTACCGAGCATTGCGCCGCGAAAATGGCGGAAAGGCTCGATAGATCGCGCACGGACGTATTGATTACGGCGGAGAGCAAGGGACTTCAGCTCACGCATTGCCTTGCCCGAATCCTCGGCATGGACTTTTACGCCGTTGCCCGTAAATCGAAAAAGCTTTATATGCAGGACGGAATTTCCGCGACGGCAAGATCGATTACAACCGCGGGCGCGCAGACGCTCTATCTGTCCGCTCACGACGCGGCGCTTTTGCGCGGCAAACGCGTTGCCGTGATCGACGACGTGATCTCCACGGGCGGTTCGCTTTCCGCACTCGAGACGCTTGTCGAAACGGCAGGCGGCACGGTTACGGAAAAGGCGTGCGTGCTCGCCGAGGGCGACGCGGCAAAGCGTGACGATATCATCTTTCTCGCTTCCATACCGATACTTTGACGGATAATAAAAAAGCCCCCTTAGCAAGGGCGCGAACGCGGCGGCGTAAGCGACGCAAATGTCATTCCGGGCTTATTCTTTTATGTCATTTCGAGCATTTTTTTATTTTGTCATTTCGAGCGTTTTTTTATTTTGTCATTTCGAGCGGAGCGAAGCGAAGTCGAGAAATCTATTCCTAAGTAAAGGCTCCCCTTGGCAAGGGAAGCTGTCTGCGAAGCAGACTGAGGGGATTGTTCTCCTTTAAAAAGCCTTCCTTTGAGAGGGAAGGTGTCGCGGCACAAAGCGAAGCGACTGCCGCGACGGATGAGTAGATTTTCTTTTCATTCGGTGCGACGCGAAACTAAAGAAACCTAAGACCTTTCGACTGCGCTCAAGGTGACAGTGGTGCCCCATGTCATTTCGCTTTAACCGAGCGCAAAGCGCGACCGCCACGAAGCAAAGCGTTACCGCCTTATGTCATTTCGACCGAAGTCGCCCGCTGCATTGTCATTTCGAGCGGAGCGAAGCGTAGTCGAGAAATCTAAACCTATAAAAATTGTCAACTATTTGCATAAAATCAGTTGACAATTTTCTTTGTATAGTATAAAATAGCCTCATGGAACTGAAAGAACAAATTCTTGCCATGCTCGTGGAAGGAGAAAGAAGCGGCGGCAAAATAGCCGAGACTCTCGGAGTAAGCCGCGCGGCGGTGTGGAAGTGCGTCGAAACCCTCAGAAAGGAAGGTCACAACATAACCGCCGTTACGGGAAGCGGTTATCGTCTCGAGCCCGACAATATGCTCGGCTCCGCCAAGATAAAGCATTTTATGCGTAGCGAGTGGGAAATAGAGACGCTTGCCGAAACCACGTCCACAAACGACGTCGCAAAACGCTTTGCGGCAGCGGGGCGGGACAGGCTTGCCGTCATAGCCGACAGACAGTCCGCGGGAAAAGGCAGGCTTTCGAGAAGCTTCAGTTCGCCTGCGGGCGCGGGACTTTATTTGTCCGCCGTTGTTCGCCCTAAGCTCACTATGGCAGATTGCGGCAAGATAACCGCCTATGCGGGCATTGTCACGGCGCGTGCGGTGGAAGGGCTTTGCGGCGCTCCCGTAACTATCAAATGGGTAAACGACCTGTTTATGAACGGAAGAAAGATCTGCGGTATTCTTACGGAAAGCAGCGTGTCGCTCGAAAACGGTTCTTCCGAGTATGCGGTCGTCGGCATCGGCGTGAACGTCCGAAAAGGCGCGCTTCCGGACGAGCTTAAGGGCATTGCGACAAGCGTCGAGGACGAATGCGGCAGGACGATAGACAGAAACGAGCTTGCCGCGGCTATTCTCGACGGGCTTTGGAACATGGACGAGGAGATAGCAAAGGGCGACTTCTTGGACGAATATCGCGCCCGTTCCTGCGTAATAGGAAGGACCGTAAATGTGAACGGCAAGTTTTATGCCGAGGCTGTGGCAATAGACGACGATTGTTCGCTTATACTTAAAGACGGAAACGGAACAATGAAATTTTCGGCAGGAGAGGTGTCGCTGAAATTATGAAAGAAGCTACAAAAACACGCGCGCGCATAGCGACGCGCACAATAACGACCGTTGCACTTCTTGCGGCAATCATATGCGTGTTGTCGCCGTTTGCTATAAACATAGGACCCATTCCGCTGTCGTTCGGCTCTCTCGCCGTCTACATAGCCGCCTGTCTCATAAACAAATGGCACGGCATTGCGGCGGTAGTCGTATTCATATTGCTCGGAGCTTTCGGCGTGCCCGTATTTACGAACTTTACCGGCGGCTTTCACAAGATAGTCGGCGCGACGGGCGGCTACATAATCGGCTATATTCCGTGCGCTCTCGTAATAGGACTGATGGTGGACGCGCTCGAAAAACACATTTGGGCGTACCCCGTTGCCATGGTTGCGGGCACAGCGGCGCTTTATGCCTGCGGTACCGCCTGGTATATGATACAGTCGGGCGTAAGCCTTTCCGCCGCACTCATGGCGTGCGTGGTCCCGTTCCTTATCGGCGACGCGATAAAAATAGTCGCGGCGACCGCGCTCTGTTTCCCGCTCCGCAGGATCCTCAAATCCGTGCGTCGCTGATTCGTTGGGAAAGCCTTCCTTAAAATGGCGCGAGCGCGACGAAGCGCAAGCGGAGTACCGAAGTGCGAAACGTCCCCGTTCTTGTCATTCCGAGCGAAGTGAAGCGGAGTAGAAGAATCTATTCCCAATATAAATATAACAATCCCACCCCCGAATAAGGAGAATCCGCAATGATAGCGATTATTGCCGCAATGAATATGGAAGTCGAACTCTTAAAGCGAGAGGCAAAGGACGCCGAAACGACGTGCGTATGCGGCATGGAATGTACAAGAGGCGTTCTCGAGGGAAAGGACTGCGTGATAATAAAAAGCGGCATAGGCAAAGCCGCGGCGGCTTCCGCGACGGCAGTTGCGATTTCCGTGTTTGGTGCGGACAAGGTGATAAACACGGGGCTTGCGGCGGGGAAATTCCCTATAGGAACCGTCATGGTCGCGACAAGGTGCGTGCAGTACGATTTCGATATGACGGCGGAGGGCTTGCCTCGCGGTCGGAACAGCGATTTCGACAGCGCTTTTTTTCATGCCGACGACGAGCTCTCTTCGGCTCTTTCCGCGGCGCTCGCAAGTGCGGGCGTAGAGCACGAAAGGACGACGATAGCAAGCGGCGACGCCTTTGTCTCGGACGCGGAAAAAATGCGCCGTATCTGTTCGGACTTCGAGGCGGGCGGTGTGGAAATGGAAAGCGGCTCGGTCGCGCAGGTGTGCTTTAAGGCGGGCGTTCCGTTTGCCGTGCTTCGCGCCGTTTCCGACAACGGCGACAGTATTGCCGATTTCACGACTTTCGCTCCGAAAGTCTGCGAGATCTTCACGGAAGCGCTTCTTACGGCTCTCAAAAGCGCCTCTTGATTCCGTGTCGACGGCGACCTCCGAAAGGGCGGACGCGGCGATAAGGCAAAGGAATCTTATCGCAAGACGCTTATAAAAATATAAAATAAATAAGATACTACGGATATGCTGATAGTTCTCATAAAATCCGTAATAACTTTCGTAATAGTGTTTTTCTTTATACGGCTCATGGGTAAACGCCAGCTCGGCGAAATGCAGCCGCTCGAGCTCGTGATCACGCTCATAATAGCCGAGGTCGCGTGCATACCCATGAACGACCCGTATATCCCGTTCTACAGCGGCGTCATACCGATAGTGACGCTCGCGTTTTTGCACATCGTGTTTTCTTTCGTATCCAGAAAGAGCATGGCTGTCAGAAAGCTGCTGTCCGGCTCGAGCGTAATAGCGATCGACAAGGACGGGATAAACTACAAAAATCTTCGCAAGATGAACATAAACGTCAACGACCTTATCGAAGCCGTGCGCTCGAGCGGCTACTCGGACTTAAAGGATATCGAATACGCGATTTTCGAGACCAACGGCAAGCTATGCGTCATAGAAAAGCCGTCCGATCCCACAAAGCCCGCGCCTGCGCTGCTGCCGCTCGCCCTTCTCGTGGACGGGAAGTGGGACGACAAAAGCATGACGCTTGCGGGGATCACGCGACCTCAGGTCACCAAGGAGCTCAATAAGCATAAGGTGAGCGACGTGCGCGACGTCCTGTACGCGGACATACGTCAGGACGGAACGCTTTATGTGTCGCCGAAAAACGCACCGTGCTTTACTTCGAGCGTAAGTATCGGCGGCGGAGGGAATTGGTAATGAAAAAGCTTATAATAGCTCTCGTTGCGTTCCTGCTGCTCATAGGAGTCGCCGTGACCGAAATCGTGCTCACAACCGATTGGTTTTCCCGTCTCGAGCAGATGTCCGGCGAAGTCTCGCGTATCGGCATGGTGTGCGTCGAATACAAAAAAGAAAACGAACTGAGCCTTATGCAGAACAACGGCGAAAACGAGAGGGCAAAGGCAGGGCTCGAGACTTCAAAATCCGAGATCGAAAAAAAGATCGACGAGCTTTTAAGCTATTGGGAAAGACACCGTTTTCTCTTGCAGTCCGTCATAAACCACACCGTCGTAAAGTCCGTGGAGGAACGTCTGTTCTCCTTGAAACAGCAGAGTAAAACCGAACAGTGGGAGGATCTGACCGTCACTGCCGAGGCGCTCGTAACTTACTTTGGCGGTCTCAAGGACGACACGCACCCGACTCTCCCGAATTTGCTGTAACGGTCTATGAAAAAGCGCCTGTTCGCTGTTATATGGCGCGCAAAAAAATAGAGAGCAACGCAAGCGAAGCTCTCTCAAAAATCATTCGATTTTTGTTCTGTACTGATAGTTTATGCTATTTTTTCGAAAAAGTCAACTATTTTTTCGAAAAACAGCAAATTATTTTTGATATTAGGGTGTTTATCGAAATAATTTATATTTCTTGATATTCTTTCGATAAGCAAATGAAGATCCTTATATGTATGTCGTCGCATGGATAAGCTTACTACAAAATGATTAAACAGATATAGTGCGGCGGAAAAGTCGTTTAGAACGGGAATCTTTAATTTTTCCAAGGCTTTTTCCGAAAAGTGCTTTCCTTGCCCCATGTACCGCGTCAATTGCCAGGAAGGATTTATTGTTGTCTTGTTTGTAATGTTGTTTAGGAGACAATTATTGTGAGCCGCAATGTTTCTGACTATTCTGCATGAGAACAGCAGAGGGTGAAATTTGAGTTCTTGCTTGTCGTAAATATTATAGTAGTGCTTGTAAAAGTCGCATAGTGTGCCGAATGAAATGATTTCAAGGTAATTCCATATTGCAAAATCCGGATCGTATCGTTTTACAAGACTTTTTGTGTACTTGTTTGATTGTACGTCTTGATAGTCTATACTGCTTCTGAAAGACTTTACAATGGAGTAACCGTCTTCTTGCGCATTGGTACAGAAATGACGGTTCAGATTGGTTCTGACGGCGTGTTCTATGTTTAAAGTCAGCGACAGTATAATCCGCCTCAAATGCATATCCAAAACCGATAATTCATGAAGAGCGGCAAATTCGAGATTGACATATTTATCGTCCGTGTTCTTCGGGTAATTTTTAGCATAAGCTTTGATTTTAAAATAATATGTGTTGTCCGTAATGAATTCTTTTGCTGAGTCTTCGGACATAATATCAAATAGAATCCCTTTGGATTTCATGTGTTTTATTTGCTCGTCTATACTTAACTTCGGTTTCATGCAGTTCTCCTTTGTTATAATTTCATTATATATCAAAATGAAGACAAAAGCAAATGTTTGGCGGCAAAATTCAATACGCGTCTAAGCAGGCAATCGCGGTATTTTTTCACCTTTTGCACACTTTTTTCCACTTGACTCAAAACGATTGCAAAATCGCGTGAAATGTATTACAATAGAGACATGATTAAGTTTGTCGATTTCAAAAAGCACGTTGCGTCGGGAGCGTTTGCCCCCGTGTACGCTTTTTCGGGCGACGACGAATTTCTCGTAAAAAGCGCTCTTTCCATGCTTAAAAAGCGGATAGATATGCCCGAGCTGAATATATCCGTATTCGGCGACGGCGCCGCCGTGGAGGCAATGACGGCGGCATACAGCCAACTTCCCATGATGAGCGAGTACAGACTCATGATTTTCGTAGTGGAAAACCGCTCTGCCGGCGAGATAAAACGCTTTCTCGAGCACGTTCGCAAATATCCGAATCCCGCTACTATCGTCGCGTGCGATTTGTCGGGTGCGCCGCCCGCAATTGCCGCAAGCTTCGAAAACTCGGAATTCGTCGATTGTAAACGCCTCGACAAACCCATGGTCATCAAGTGGATCGCTTCCAATGCTACGGCTCGAGGGATAAGGATCTCGACAGCCGCCGCCGAGCTTCTCACGGACTATTGCCTCGGAAATCTGACGCGCATAGACGTCGAACTCGATAAGCTTGCCGAAGCGGGGGAAGGCATGATAGAGGAAGAGCGTGTTCGCGAGTTTGTCACTCCCGACGGAGACTATAAGATCTACGAGCTGTCCGACGCGCTTGCGAAAAAGAACACGGACAGAACCTATCTCATCTACGACAGCCTTATCGTGTCGACTCCGCCCGTCGTGATAATCGGCGCGCTGTACTCGCATTTTCGTCGGCTGTTATATGCGGCGACGGGCAAGTTCGACCGCGATACGCTCGCGCGGTTTTTGCGGGTCAAGCCGTACGCAATGGAAATGGCAATGCGTCAGGCGAAAATGTATACGCCCGTAAAACTCAAGAAGACGGTTGACAAGCTGTCGGAAATCGATTTCGCATTCAAGTCCGGGCAGACGAACGACAGACTTGCGCTCGATTCGTTCATAGCCGAAATGCTCTGTGCCGCGACGGCGTAAAAGTCATCTTCTTTCGGAGGCAGTGTGAACTTCATAAAAGAAAAAAAGCTGAATAAATGGATAGTCGTTGCGGCTCTGTACGTCTGTTTTTCGTTTGCGTATTATGTCCCCATGCGCGGAACGGTTGCGCTTTTGTCCGTAAATTACGGACTGCCCGCCGCAATAAACAACGACATTGTCGCTTTTCTTGCCGCAGGCATAGTGCCCGTTCTCGTATACGAGCTTTTAAGCTCGTTCGTATTCAGGCTCGTGCGTGCCCGCGGCGTGCCTGCCGCCGAGGATATGCGCTATGCGCTTCGGTTTTTCTATCTGCCGGCGGGGCTCGTGATGGGCGGCATAAAGCTCGTGTTTCTGTTTTATCCGCTCGGACTGTCGTTTGCGTCCGTCCTTGTCGATTCGCTCGTGCCGCTTCCGTTTATTGCGCTGTTTATGTGGTATGCGCTGAAAAATTATGTAGACAAGACGCGTTATGCGTCGATAATATATTTGCTCGGGAGCGCTTTTGCCGTAGTTTACGGCGTGCTCGCCGTGTTCGAGCTTCTCGTGGGGGCGTTTGCATGAAAAACAGCGGTGTTAAAAAAAGAAGAAACCTGTATGCAATCGTTCTCGCAGTCGCGTTTGTTGCCGTTTCGCTGTTTGCTGCGGGCTGTTCGTCCGCGGAAAATATGTCGGAAGCGGCTCTATTTGCGCGTACGGAAACCGTTTTTTCGCAGGATGAAATGAAAGACGAGCTCGCGGCGTTTATGTCCGATCGCACCGATCGCACGCCGTTTTCCGAAGGGGAAAGGGCGGCTGCCGAATATCTTTCCGAGCGTATGAGCGCGCTCGACGGATTCGAAACCGAGATGGAAGAAGTGACATATAAGCCGTATTCAAACGACGATACGACTGTTTACAAGTCGCAAAACGTAGTGTCGGTAAGAAAGTGCGGAAAGCCGAACGCGAAAGCCGTTGTAATAGGAGCAAACTACGACAATCAGTACTCGTCGTTCACGCTTCCCGCCGCGTCTCGATATACGGGGCCGCAGGTTTTGCTCGAGGCGACGCACTCGAGCGGCGCATACGTAAACGGAACGGGAACGGCGGCTCTCACGGCGCTTGCCGAAAAGCTCGCGAAAACAAGAGCCGAGCTCGATTTCGATCTCTACGTCGTGTTCTTCGGTTGCGGGGAGCTCGGAAATTACGGAGCTCGCTCGTTCGTCGAATCCTATCTGACGGCGGCGCAGTACGAACGCACGCTTCTTATGATAAATTTACAGCGGCTCGGCGGCGATAATCTGTATGCTTACGCCGACGAGGTGCCGACCGATCACGGAAACTATATATTCGGAAAAGCGGAGAAAAGCGCAATAGAGCTCAAAACCGTTCCCGACACATTGCCGAGAATGCCTGCCGAGTATATCGACGATTTGCCTTTTACGCACATGGGTATGCTCGGCGCGTCGTCCGAATTCGCAAGCAAGGGGATACCTTGCGCAAATATTTTCGGCGGGACGTTCGATACGTTCTCGTTGGGGCTCGACGAGACAAAGGGCGAAGCAAACGTCGCCTATACGGAAAACGACAACGTCGAGTATCTGAACTCGCATATGCCGTCGTATGCGTTTAAAATGGCGGACGCGGCAAATCTCGTCTATTCCTGTCTTTTGTCCGAAGATTTCATAGCGTCCGTCGAAAATACGAAAGAGACGGTTCGCGATTATTCCGTGCTCACGAAAATTTGGATACCGTCCGTCATAGCCATAGGCGTCATACTTTTGGCGGCGATCGCGCTCATTCCCATAGCGCGCGTGTTCGAAAAGAAATATCCGCCGAAGCCGCCTTCGGTTCGTAAACTTAAGGTCGCCGTGTTCGGCATGGACTACGAGGATTCATCGAGCGGAGATATATTCGTCGACCTCAGGAGAAAGGATAACGATGGGAGCGGCGGCGACGCTAATGACCCTTTCAACCTCTGACGTCTTATATGTTTCGTAAGTCGGTCTGCGTGCTCCTCTGCGGCGGGAGCTGTACGAAGTAAGACCTTATTTATGTCATTTTGCTTTAGCCGAACGCGCAATATAGACGACGCGACCGCCACTAAGTAAGACCTTATTTATGTCATTTTGCTTTAGCCGAACGCGCAATATAGACGAC
>CAJULE010000032.1:0-1110 GCA_910587445.1 uncultured Christensenellaceae bacterium | reverse complement strand
GCGACCGCCACGGAGTAAGACCTTATTTTATATGTCATTTCGTTTAAGGTGCGCGGAGCGCGACCGCCACGGAGCGAAGCGTAATCGCCCCTCCCGTGTCATTCCGAGCGTAGCCGAGGAATCTAAAGACCTTTCGACTGCGTTCAAGGTGACAAAAAAGTATCATGTCCCGTTCCTCTTTTTATGTCATTTCGAGCGCAGCGAAGCGAAGTCGAGAAATCTATTCTGAAATAAAGGCTCCCCTTAGCAAGGGCGCGAACGCGGCGGCGAAAGCCGAAACTACAGTCCTGTGGACTGTAGTTAGCGCAGAGCGGCGAGAAGCTGTGCTTCGAGCTGGGGCGAACGCGGCGGCGAAAGCCGAAACTACAGTCCTGTGGACTGTAGTTAGCGCAGAGCGGCGAGAAGCTGTGCTTCGAGCCGGAAGCTGTCTGCGAAGCAGACTGAGGGGATTGTTATTCCGTATAAAGCTTTCCCTTGACAGAAATCCCACACGCCACGGAGCGAAGCGATTGCCTCATGGATGAGTAGGCTTCTTTGTCATTCCGCAACAAAATCCCATGTTTTTCGGTGTAAAAAAATGCGACTTGCAAAGCGTACTTCCCGTAGGGAATATAAAAAGCGAAGAATTTAAAAATCTTCGCTTTTTATAATTGATGATAAATTGAAATTTAGTCAATATTTTACCAAATAATTTCACCGTTATAGCGAATGGAATTAAGATTTGAAAAATATGATTTTACACCATAGTATGGTGTTATCAAAAAACCGATAAAACACCCCGTGCCGATATAAAACCCTAATTTTACGCTAAATTCCAAATCGGAATTTTTCATTTTATATGCAAAATACAAAACACTTGGCGGTAAAAAAAACACCCAAATACTACATACTATACAAGAGAGAATTTTTTGCAAACCCCATTCCAACGATTTATCTGAAAAGAACAATACTATAAGAACGGCAACTAAAATCAAAGATAATACAAACGTAATTATTTTATATTTTATCTGTTTTTTCATAAAATTTCTCCGTTAAATTACTGTTTATCGCTCTATTATTATACAACGACAAAATCAAAAGGTAAAGTAAAAACGCACTCACCTTTCTTGC
>CAJULE010000031.1 GCA_910587445.1 uncultured Christensenellaceae bacterium | reverse complement strand
GATAAGCACTGGTGACTGGAGTTCAGACGTGTGCTCTTCCGATCTTATGCGGAAGAGCAGCGTAAATTCGCTTCATGCTGATCATTCTCTGCATTGCTTCCTTTCGGTTTTCGGAAAGCCTGTAGGCGCTCTCGAGTCCCGTATACGGCTCGCTTCGCTCAAACTTCGCATAACCGTCACTCGACTCGTAATCGAAAAGCGGCAGCTTCTCCCTAAACAGCCTCAGACGCGTGCGGGCAAGAAAGGGATTCTCGATGTTCATAGATCCGCCCACACACCCTTGGGTGCAAGCGTTAAGCTCGAGGAAATCTATATCGCCGAGCTTGTCGTGCTCGAGGTCGTTTAAAACAGTCATCACGTTTTCTATGCCGTCGGCGACAACAAAGTTCTTTGTGCCGAGCCCCATGGACTCACCCGTCGAGCTGCCCCAGCTCACACCGATAGCGTCGCATTTCGCAAGCGGTTCGAGCTCGTCTTTTTTCAGTCGGTTCATCTCCGACAGCAACGGAAAATATATCTCCTTGAACGAAACAAATCGGTCGATCTCGTTGTGAGAGTCGTGCTTGTTCAAAAGATTTGCCGCGCAATGCGTTATGAGAAAAATCCCTATTTCTTCTCTCTTGAGCCCCGTCTTTGCGATCGCGTCTTTTACAGCCTCTTCCGCCGCAACCTCTTCGGGCTGTTTCATCGGCGAGAGATGATCGAGAAGATGTTCGTATCTCATTCGTATAAGATTCAAGACGGCGGGACAAGAGGAGCTTATTATCGGCTTCACAGTTTCCGCTCGCTTTATGTAATCCATTGTCGCCGCGGATACTTTTCTGTCCGCAACGCCCACGTCGTACACATCGTCGAAGCCGAGCTTCTTGATTCCGTTCAAGACATAATCGAGATTGTCGAGATGATTGAACTGCGCATATATGGACGGACAAGCAAGAGCCACCGTGTATTTGAAATCCTTGAGCGAACCGAGACCGTCGCACGATTCCTTTTTCGCATGAGTAGGACACACCTTAACACATTCGCCGCAGCCTACGCAACGCTCGTACATCACCGTCGCCTTTCCGCTTCTCACCCTTATCGCTTCCGTAGGGCAGCGCTTCATGCAACTTACGCAGCCGTTACATTTATCGGCGTCGAGATATACGGGTTTTATATCCGAATTCACTTCGCGCCACCTCCTTTTCAGAATTTAGAATTTGATTGTCATCGTGACAGTCGTTCCGACGCCCACGCGACTTTCGATATGGAATTCGTCCGAATACTTCTTCATGTTCGGAAGCCCCATTCCCGCGCCGAAGCCGAGTTCGCGTATATCGTCCGTTGCCGTAGAGAATCCCTCTTGCATGGCTTTGTCTATATCGGCTATGCCCTTTCCCGTATCCGAGAGTACGATATTTATTTCGTCGTCGAATATCTCCACTTCGGCAACGCCGCCGCCGCCGTGAATGACCATATTGATTTCGCCCTCGTACATGGCTATGGATACGCGCCTTATCGACGCAGACGGTATGCCTATACTTTTAAGCGTACGCTTTACGTCCTCCGACGCCTGACCGCAAGTTACAAAGTCCCTGCCGTCCACATCGTAGCGCAGTTTTATGCTCTCTCCGCTTCCCACGACCTTAACGCCCGAGCCCGCCGTCGTACAGCTTGCCGCACGCCTGATACATCTTGTCGTTTGTACCGAGAAGTATGATCCCTTTCTGCTTTGCGAGATCTACGGTCATATCGTCGGGACGTTTTCCGCGCACAAAAGCAATTACGACGATATCTACCATTTCGGCGGTACGCACGACTTGCGGATTCACAAGTCCCGTAAGCAAAAGTCCCTGATCCTTGACAAACGCAAGAACGTCGCTCATCATGTCCGAACCGCAAGCGGTATGGACATCGATATCGAGCTCGCTCCCATCATTCTCCGTGAGGACTTCCGCGTCGAGAATATCAATGATTGTCCTTAATTTCATAAGGTTTCTCCTTATTATAAGTTACGAATATAATAATAACATATTTTTCGATTCTTTACAAGTATTTAAAGGGCTGTTATCGCAATTTTTCGACGCTTTTCGCTATTTTAAACCTTTCGAAAAATCCCGCGTTTTTAAAGCCAAAGCGACAAACGCACGCCGTATTCGCGACGTAAGCAAGCCCTCCCCCGTTTCCGTATCTTTAAGCAGCGCCGCCGCTTCGGACAACAGTTCGACGGTTGCCGAAAGCAGAGCTTTCTCCTCGGGAGAGGTCGCAGAAAGTGACATTTGCGCCGACGCAAGGCGCAACAGGCGCGACGCTTCGCTTAGGCACAGCTTGCATCTTTCAACAGCCACCGCTTCCGAAACCTCGCGTGCATCGAGCTCGCTCGCACACTCGGAAAGCTCGTTTGCAAACGTGACGTAACAAAGTATCGCCGCATCTGCCGCAAGCTCCGACGCAGACGACGAAACGAATTTCAGCTTTTCGAGAGCAATCTCCTTCACGCTCGAGCCGTCGAGTCTTTCCGCAACCGTAAGCGCCTCTTCGTACGACGTATACGCGGAAGCCGCAATAAGGAAATCGTCTCCGTCCGGCACTACGTTTCCCGCACCTCCCCTCGCAAAACATTCTTCGGACTTAAGTTTTGCCTCCGACTCCGACGCGCACCTTGCATACGTAACCACATACAGCGAACGCCCTTTAACGACGATACTCGGCGCTCCCATATTGAAAGACAGCGCTACGCATACCATTGCCACGGCAAAACAGACAAATATCACAAAGGCAAGAATACGATCGAAATGAAATGTTCGTACAACTCTTCTACGGCGCATAAACGGCTCTCCGATACAACATATATAATAATCTATTCCGCAGTCGTCCGAGCTATGACGCACCGAAAAAAAGCAAAAACCCCGAATTTATCGAGGTTTTACTCATATTAAAATCTTTCGAAATTCATATTTCGTAAATTTTCATTTCCTCGGCGATTTCGAGTCCCGCTTGAAGTGCCTCGTCTACCGGTGAAAACTCGGGATGAACATGAGTAAGTAAAACTCTTACGCCCGTTTCATTCGACAGCTTTCTCGCCTCTGCTATAGACATATGCGGCTTGCCTTCAGAGTGAGCGGCAGGCACGGAAGCATCGAGAAGCGCAAGTTTGCAGCCGCGCATTTTTTCCGCAATGCGCCTATCGTACGTCGTATCTCCGCTGTAAAAGAAACTTGCTTTACCGTCGGAAATTTTCATGCCATAGCTTTCCGCGGGGTGCGGCAAGCGAACAAATTCGAAAGTCAAATCTCCTATTCTTGTCGTCATTCCGTCATATATCTTTACGGGAGTAAACACGGCAAGAGCCGAAACGATTTCACTTATCGGACTGCCGTCAAACGGAAGATATACGGGCACAGGCTCTTTGAGGGCATACGCAAGCGGAAGCAAATCGCTTGTATGATCGAAGTGCAAATGCGAAAGCACTATTGTATTCGGCAATTTTCCCACAGCCTCCAAAGTACTGCCGATCGCACCGCTGCCGAAATCCAAATTGACCCGGGTCTTTCCGCTTTCGATAATGTACGAGCTTGTACCGCCGCCGGCTGCGGGATAAGGTCCGTATTTGCCGAGTACCGTAAGATTCATATGCGCTCTCCTTCCTATCGAAACTTCGCCATATCACAAAACACAGCTTTTGTCAAGGGGGTTTCGAAAAATTTCACAAAAAATATTTTACCTTGCGGCATTGATTTTTTTATCGCGTCGTCATATAATATAGGTGACGCATAAATACCTGCGGTGTGCGTGAGCTTGTTCTTTTTGGAACCACAGTATAATCAAGGGATTGCTTGTATCTGCAAACTATGTCAGGCCTCAGTAATTTTTCTTCTAAAGAAAGCCAGTGGAAGACAGACGTTGCAATCGGCTTGCCCACCTGCTGAAAAGCGGGTTTAAAACGACAATGCCACGGCACAGCGGGGAAAGAAATATTCGGGCGATCGCAAAAGCAATCGCCCGTTACTTTTTTAAATCTTGAGATTTTTCAATCTTTGCATTGCCTTCGATGTGTTTTCGTAAGTATTGAAAGCGGTAAGCCTGAAATACCCTTCCCCGTTTTCGCCGAAGCCCGCGCCGGGTGTTCCTACGATTTGAGCTTCGTTTAAAAGTCTGTCGAAAAACGCCCACGAATCACCGCCCGGACACTTAAGCCAAATGTACGGGGAATTAACTCCGCCCGTATGAGGAATACCGAGCTCCTTCAATGTATCCGACATAAGAGCGGCATTTTTCTTGTAGACATTCACATTCGCTTTTATCTGCCTCATGCCCTCGTCGGTAAATACTGCTTCCGCCATACGCTGAATTATATACGACGCGCCGTTGTACTTCGTCGACTGACGTCTGAGCCACATTAAGTTGAGCTTGCCGCCCTCTATGGCTTTCGGAATTATCATATAGCCGAGACGGACGCCCGTAAATCCCGCGGTTTTGGAAAGCGAGCAAATCTCCACAGCGCACTTTTCCGCGCCGTCTATTTCGTATATCGAATGAGGAAGCTTTTCGTCCGAAATAAAAAATTCGTAAGCCGCGTCGAAAAGTATGACTGCGCCGAGCTCGTTTGCCTTATCGACCCATGCCTTAAGTCCGTCTCTGTCGTACGCCGCACCCGTGGGGTTATTCGGAGAGCACAGATAAATTATATCCGCTTTCGTATCCTTATCGGGAAGAGGCAAAAAGCCGTTCTTCTCGTTGCCGCCGACATAGGAAATGCGCCTGCCGTCCATGACGTTCGAATCCACATACACGGGATAGACTGGATCGGGAACGAGAACTTCTGCGCTGTTATCGAACAGATCGAGTATGCCGCTCACGTCGCTCTTAGCGCCCTCGCTTACGAATACTTCGGAAAGGTCGAGCCTGACGCTTCTGCGCGCGTAATAATCGACTATTTTTTCGCGCAAAAAACCATATCCCTCGTAGGGACCATACCCGCGGAACGAGTCTGCCCTGCCCATTTCCTCTGCGGCGCGCTTGCCCGCTTCGACTGCCGCCGTGCATATGGGCAACGTGACGTCGCCGATACCGAGCTTTATTATTTCGGCATTCGGGTGTCTTTCCGCATATGCGGACGCGCGCTGCGCAACTTCCGCAAAAAGGTAGCTTTCCTTGAGATTTGCATAATTTTCGTTGAGTTTCATTTAATCTCCTTACCCCTTGCTTTCCGCATTCTCCAACGACCGCGCGATAAATTCGACAAACAACGGATGCGGCTTATGCGGACGGGATTTGAATTCGGGGTGATACTGTACGCCGAGGTGGAATTTTTTATCGGAAACCTCCACAGCCTCCACGAGACCGCCGTCGGGCGAAATGCCGCAAAGCGTAAGTCCGAGCGATGTGAACGTCTCGCGATAGGCGTTGTTGAACTCATAACGGTGGCGGTGACGCTCGAAAACAGCGGGCTGACCGTATGCCGCCATGAGACGCGTATTCGGCTGGACGGAACACTCGTAAGCGCCGAGACGCATACTGCCGCCGGTATTTTCGCAGCCTATTTGACCTTCCATAATGTCTATTACTTTATTTTGCGAAGCGTGATTGAATTCTCTGCTGTTTGCGTCGGCAAGACCCGCAACGCTCCTTGCAAACTCAATGACGGCTATCTGCATCCCGAGACATATTCCGAAGTACGGAACGTCGCTTTCACGGCACCAACGCGCCGCCGAAACCATGCCTTCTATGCCTCTGTCGCCGAAGCCGCCCGGAACGATTATTCCGTCGCAATCTCCGAGAAGCTCGTCCGCGGTCGAATCGGTTATTTTTTCCGCGTCTATCCAATGAAGATCGATATTCGCTCCGTTGTAAATGCCGGCATGAGTGAGCGCTTCGACTATCGAAAGATAGGTATCATACATCTTGACGTACTTGCCGACAAGACCTATTTTGACCGTCTTGTCGCGATTATGCGCCTTGACAAGCATTTCTTTCCACACTCCGAGGTCTGGCTCCACATCGGGCAGTCCGAGTTCGCGCGAGACTATCTTCGTAAAGTTGCTCTTTTCGAGCATTATCGGAGCTTCGTACAAAAGCGGAACATTGCTGTTCTCTATTACGCAATCGGGAGCAACGTCGCAGAACAGAGCTATTTTGTCCCTCGTGGATTTGTCGACGGGACGGTCGCAACGAAGCACTATGATGTTGGGAGATATGCCGAGCGAACGGAGTTCCTTAACCGAATGTTGCGTGGGCTTTGTCTTCATTTCGCCGCTCGAAGCGATCACGGGCGCAAGCGTGACGTGCACGAAAAGACAATTGTCTCTGCCCACCTCGTTGCTCACTTGGCGTATAGCCTCGATAAACGGAAGCGACTCTATATCGCCCGTAGTTCCGCCGATTTCGGTTATTACGACATCCGCATTTATCTTTTTGCCGACCGAGTAAATAAACTTCTTGATCTCGTTCGTAACGTGCGGAATGACCTGCACCGTCTCGCCGTTGTAATCTCCTCGACGCTCGTTGTTAAGGACATTCCAATAGACCTTGCCCGTCGTAAGATTGGAATACTTGTTGAGATTTTCGTCTATGAAGCGTTCGTAATGTCCGAGGTCGAGATCGGTTTCCGCGCCGTCCTCCGTGACATAGACTTCGCCGTGCTGGTAAGGACTCATGGTGCCCGGGTCGATATTTATGTACGGATCGAGCTTCTGCGCAATCACCTTAAGACCTTTTGCCTTGAGCATCATGCCGAGCGAAGCCGCGGTTATGCCTTTACCGAGTCCCGATACGACGCCGCCCGTAACAAAAATATACTTTATCATAATTTGACCACTCCTCTGTAAACTTCTACGGCGTCGCCCGTCATCACAACCGTATTGCCGTAGTTTATTATGAGCTCGCCGCCGGGAAGCTTGACGCTTATGTCGGCGCCGCGCTCGCAGTAACCGGCTTCGACCGCCGCGACTACCGCCGCACAAGCGCCCGTTCCGCAAGCGAACGTCTCGCCGCTGCCGCGCTCCCATACGCGCATTTTGATATGTCTTGCGTCAATCACCTGAACGAATTCGACATTTGTCCTGCGAGGGAACAGTTTGTCGTTTTCGACCGCTCTGCCCTCTCCGCACACGTCGCTTACCGTTACGTTGTCGGTGAAAATTACGCAATGGGGATTGCCCATGGAAACGAGACTGACCTTGCGTTCCTTTCCGCCGACGAAAATATTCTTCTCGATTATCCTTTCGCCCTCGGTGCAAGCGGGAATCTTTTCGGGAGCGAATACGGGCGCACCCATATCTACGGAAGCCGAATCGGCTCTTCCGCCGCGGGCAAACAGCTTGACGCGTTTGACGCCGCTTTCGGTTTCCACTCGCACATCCTCGCTCTTCGCCTTGCCGCTCTCGTACAAATACTTTGCTACGCAGCGCACGGCATTGCCGCACATCATGCCTTCCGTGCCGTCGGCGTTGAACATTCTCATTCTCGCATCTGCCTCGTCGGACGGATAGATGAACACTACGCCGTCTCCGCCCACGCCGAGATGCCTGTCGGAAAGATTTACGGCAATCGACTCCATGTTGTTGAACGACTTGTTCAGACAGTCTATGTAGATATAGTCGTTTCCCGTGCCGTGCATTTTGATGAAGTTGATTTTCTGCTTATCGGCGCGCATATGATTGATGTCGACAAGCTCGGTATTGAGCTGACTGTAGCGCGATTTCAAGCTGTAGGCAAGGGCGTTTGCCGTATCGAGGCTCGTAAGGCAAGGTATACCGAGAGCCACGGCGCGCCTGCGAAGTCTCACGTCGTCGTTCGTGGGGATCCTTCCTCGCGTGCTCGTGGAAATTATGAGATTTACAAGTCCGCTCTTTAAAAGCGTCATTGTGTTGTTTGTCTCGCACTCGCTGAGCTTCTTTACGCGTTCCACTTCGAGTCCGCACTTTTCGAGCACGTCCGCCGTGCCGAACGTCGCATAGAGCTTAAATCCGAGCTCTGCAAACTTTTTGGCTACGTCCGCAATCTCCGCCTTATCCGTGTTGCGCACGGTGATGAGTATGCCGCCGTTTTTCTGCATTTTATATCCCGCGGCTACAAGTCCTTTGTAAAGAGCCTCGTCGAGAGCCTTGCCCACGCCGAGCACCTCGCCCGTCGATTTCATTTCGGGTCCGAGATGCGTGTCAAGATCCTGCAATTTTTCAAACGAGAAAATGGGAACTTTTACCGCAGTGTACGGAGACGTCTTATAAAGTCCCGTTCCGTAACCGAGCCGCTCGAGCTTTTTGCCGAGCATACATTCCGTAGCAAGCTTTATCATGGGCACGCCCGTAACTTTCGAAATGTACGGAATCGTGCGCGACGAACGGGGATTTACTTCTATTACGTAAATATTGTTATCGGCAATTATATACTGTATGTTTACAAGTCCTTTGGTCTTTAAGGATACCGCAAGCTTTTCCGTATATTCGATAAGCTTCGCCGTAATCGCGTCGCCGATGTTCTGCGGAGGATATACGGCTATTGAGTCGCCGCTGTGTATTCCGGTGCGCTCTATGTGTTCCATAATGCCGGGAATGAGTATCTTTTCGCCGTCGCAGATAGCGTCGACTTCGACCTCGGTGCCCATGACGTATTTGTCTATCAGTATGGTGTTGTCGGGGTTTTCCTCGAGAATTATTTTCATATATTCTTCGATGTCCGCCGCCGAGAACGCGATTATCATATTCTGACCGCCGAGAACATATGAAGGACGAAGGAGTACGGGATAGCCGAGAGACTCTCCCGCTTCGAGCGCCTGCCGAGTAGTCTTTACCGTAGTTCCCTTGGGACGCGCTATTCCGAGCTGTTCCAAAAGCTCGTCGAAACGCTCCCGGTCCTCCGCCATATCTATGGAATCGGCGGGCGTACCGAGAATTTTCACGCCCATATCGGACAAGTGCTTCGTGAGCTTGATTGCCGTCTGACCGCCGAACGCCACGACAACGCCGTACGGCTTTTCCGTCGCGATCACGTTTTCCACGTCCTCGTCGGTAAGCGCTTCGAAATAAAGTCTGTCCGCAGTGTCGAAGTCGGTGGAAACCGTCTCGGGATTGTTGTTTACTATTACGACCTCATAGCCAGCTTCCTTGAGCGCCCACACGCAATGCACGGACGCATAGTCGAATTCTATGCCCTGTCCTATTCTTATCGGACCCGAGCCGAACACTATGACGCGTCTCTTTTTGCTTCCGCGAGCGGCTCTGAATTCGAGAGCCTCGTTCGTGTTGTCGTACGTAGAGTAAAAATACGGAGTTTCCGCGTCGAACTCCGCGGCGCAGGTATCGACCATCTTATAGACGGCACGGGCGTGCGTGGGCAGCTCGTGTCCCGTAAGAGCTTTAAGCGCCTTATCGGGATAGCCGAGCTTCTTGCCGCGCAAATATTCGTCCTTGTCGATAGCTCTGCCGACTATGCTCTTTTCGTAATTAACGAGATTGAGTATCTTATTAAGGAACCATGCGTCAATCTTAGTCTCGTCCGCAATCTCTTCGACGGTTTTAAGTCCGCGCTTCAACGCTTCGTAAAGCACAAACAGACGGAAGTCCGTAGCGGGCATGAGACGGGAGACGATCTCTTCGTCGGAAAGTTCGCTGTAATGCGGGTTGGACAGAGTAAGTATGCCCTCGGCTCCGCGAACCGCTTTCATGAGTCCCATTTCGAAGCTCGGTGCGATTGCCATAACTTCGCCCGTAGCCTTCATCTGCGTGCCGAGCGTTCTCTTTGCGTATACGAACTTATCAAACGGCCACTTGGGAAGCTTGACGACACAGTAGTCGATAGTAGGCTCGAAGCAAGCGCAGGTTTTGCCCGTCACTGCATTGGGTATTTCGTCGAGCGTATATCCGAGCGCAACGAGAGTCGCAACCTTTGCAATCGGATAGCCCGTCGCTTTCGAAGCAAGCGCGGACGAACGCGAAACTCTCGGATTAACTTCTATGACGGCGTACTGCATACTGTTCGGCTCGAGCGCAAACTGACAGTTACAGCCCCCCTCTATGCCGAGCGACGTGATGATGTTGAGCGCCGCGGTACGAAGCATTTGATATTCCTTATCTGAAAGCGTCATGGTGGGCGCGACTACTATACTGTCGCCCGTGTGTATGCCGACGGGGTCGAGATTCTCCATAGAACATATTGCAACGACATTGCCTATAGCGTCGCGCATGACCTCGAACTCTATTTCCTTCCAGCCGTAAATGCTCTTTTCGATAAGCACCTGCGTAATCGGAGAAAGCGCAAGTCCGCCCGATGCGATTTCCCTAAGCTCCGTTTCGTTGGCGGCTATGCCGCCGCCTGCGCCGCCGAGCGTAAAGGCGGGGCGCACTATTACGGGATAGCCTATCTTTTCGGCGAATTCCACAGCAGCGGGAACGTCGTTTACGACCGCAGAAGGTATGCAAGGCTGATTTATGGACTCCATGGTCTCTTTAAACAGCTCTCTGTCCTCCGCCTTTTCTATCGCCTCTACTTTCATACCGAGAAGCTTCACGCCGCGCTCGGCAAGGAAGCCGCTGCGCGCAAGCTGCATGGAAAGCGTAAGTCCCGTCTGACCGCCGAGCGACGGAAGTATGCCGTCGGGCTTTTCGAGGTCGATTATTCTCTCGAGTGTGGGAAGCGTGAGCGGCTCGATATATATCGCGTCCGCCATTGCCCTGTCCGTCATTATGGTCGCGGGATTGGAGTTTACCAGCACGACTTCGATCTTTTCGGACTTAAGCGTACGGCAAGCTTGCGTCCCCGCATAGTCGAACTCCGCCGCCTGACCGATAGTAATGGGACCCGAACCTATTACAAGCACTTTTTTGATTTCTTTATTCTTAGGCATTCTTTTTTCCTCCGACAAGGCTCATAAATCTGTCAAACAAGTATCCCGTATCATGCGGTCCGCCGCAAGCCTCGGGATGGAACTGCACCGAAAATGCGGGAGCGTCCGTATATTCGACTCCCTCGCAGGTGCGGTCGTTTGCGTTCACGAACAGCACTTTTGCCGTTTCGGGAAGCGACGAAGCGACGACGGCATAACCGTGATTTTGAGACGTTATGTACGTTCTGCCCGAAGTGAGATCCTTAACCGGCTGGTTAGCGCCTCTGTGACCGAACTTCAGTTTCTTCGTCTTCGCACCCTTGGACAGTGCGAGAAGCTGGTGTCCGAGACAGATGCCGAATGTGGGGATCTTTTTCTCGTTAAGCTTTTTAAGCTCCTCTATTACGGAAACATTGTCGGCGGGATTGCCGCCGCCGTTGCTAAGCATAATGCCGTCCGGGCTAAGCTCAGCTATCTGCTCCGCACTGTAGAAAGAAGGCACACGTATGACTTCACAGCCGCGCGCGGCGAACTCTCGCTCTATATTGCTCTTGGCGCCGAAGTCCCAAAGAACTATTCTCTTGTCACCGTCAGAGACTTTGACCGCCTCTTTGCAGGTCGTCTTTTCCACTGCGTTTTTAATCTTAAACGCCTTTATGCGCGCAAGCTTTTCGTCCATGCCCTTAAGCGAGGAAGCGATCATGGCGTTCATTACGCCGCACGAGCGAAGCGTGCGCGTTATTTGGCGCGTATCCACGCCGCATATGCCGACGATACCGTTTTCGACAAGGAAATCGTTAAGCTCGCTCTCCTTGCGGAAATTGCTTCCGTTGTCGCAAAGCTCGCGAACAATGTATCCGAACAGCGCGGGCTTTTCCGATTCGTAGTCCGCAGATATCCTACCGTAATTTCCTATAAGCGGAAAGGTCTGCGTTATGAGCTGACCGTAATAGCTCGGGTCGGTAAGCGTCTCCATATAAGCGCCCATGCCCGTCGTAAATACGGCTTCGCCTATGGTTTCGCCTTCCGCGCCTATGCTCTCGCCCGCATAAACGTCGCCGTTTGCCAATATCAAATATGCTTTTGCCATATCTGTCCTCCTTGCCTCTTTCAATCGTCGAATTTGTTTTTTGTCGTAGCCGCTTTGACATCTATCGGATAGCTTCCCGTAAAACAGCCGTTGCAAAACTTAACGCCGCTTCCGAGATCTATTTTCATGAGTCTTTCGACATCCATATATACGAGACTGTCCGCCCCAATAAGTTTACGGATCTCGTTGACGCTCATCTTGTTGGCAATAAGGTTGTCCTCGCTGTCTATGTCCACGCCGAAATGACACGGGTGTCTGAACGGCGGAGAAGCTATGCGCATATGTATTTCTTTCGCGCCCGCGTTTCGTAGCATTTCTATGATGCGCTTACTTGTCGTACCTCGCACTATGGAATCGTCGACAAGCACGATACGCTTGCCCTCGACAGCCGCACGAAGCGGGTTGAGCTTTACGTTTACGGTAGCTTCACGCTTTATCTGCGACGGAACGATAAAGCTTCGTCCCACGTATTTGTTCTTTATAAAGGCCGTGCCGTAAGGTATGCCCGAAGCCATGGCATAGCCGTATGCGGAAACGAGACCCGAATCGGGCACGCCGCATACGAGATCGGCGTCCGTAGGCTGTTGCTCCCAAAGAGCCTTTCCCATTTCGAGGCGGGCTTTATAAACGCTCATTCCGTCGATCACCGAATCGGGACGTGCAAAGTATATAAGCTCGAACACGCACAATCCTCGCTTTGCGGGCGGACGCTTTTTCGTCGTAACTTTGCCGGAAATATCGACGCATACGATTTCGCCCGGTTCTATGTCACGCACAAACCCGGCGCCGAGCGCATCGAGCGCACAGCTTTCGGAAGCAAACACCGTCGCATTGCCCAATCGTCCCATACAAAGCGGTCTGAACCCGTTTCTGTCGCGCACGGCAACGAGCTTGTCGCCCGTCGCAATCACAAGCGAATACGCGCCCTCTATCCTGTCAGTCGCTTTTTCGACGGCGAGCATGAGGTCGTCGCATTTTATCATTTCTTCTATGAGAAGCATATTCACGACTTCGGTGTCGTTCGTCGTATAGAACACCTTGCCGCCCTTATCCACCATTTGTTCGCGAAGCGCTCCCGCGTTCGTGAGATTGCCGTTGTGCGCAAGCGCACAGGTGAGCCGCGAATGACGCGTGACTATGGGCTGCGTATTTTCGGCGGTGTTGCTTCCCGTAGTAGAATATCTAACGTGAGCCGCCGCGACCTTTGCGAGAGGCGCATACTCGAGATAGTCCGAGCCGAAAACTTCGTCGACAAGTCCTACGTCCTTTTTGCAGCGAACGTCGTCGCCCTCGAAAAGAGCTATACCAGCGCCCTCCTGCCCTCTGTGCTGAAGCGCGAGAAGCGCAACGGAAGCGAGCGCCGCGCACGGCAACGGCTCGGGTGATATTATTCCGAACACTCCGCATTCTTCGGTTGGTTTATCGTCGTAAATGTTCATAATGCCTCTTGTCAGTTCTCGTAAGTCCTTAAGATGTTCATTGCAACCTCGCGTTTGGTGACGCGAAGATTCATCGCCTGCTTTTCTATATATTTATGAGCCTCGTCTTCGCTGTAGCCGAACTGCTTTATGAGCGAAATCTTTGCTCTGTCGATAAATTTGAGATCTTCGAGTTTTTGCTCGAGACTGCGGTTTGCCTCTTTCAGCTCGACAAGCCGCATATTTGCGGCGCAAACGCTTCTTATAGCCGTGACGAGCGACATCTTCGAAAGCGGCTTCGGCACTACCACTATGCCGCTCAAAGAAAGCTCGGCAACGCTTGTTTCGAAAGCTTCGGCTTCTTCCAAAAATATCACGCCGCCTTCGGAAAGCTTGGCTATCTTTACGGCGGCGGTTTTCGCTTTGCCCGTTTTGTCGCCGTTTATGACGCACAAATCGAACGGGCTGCTTTCCGCCTTGCTTACCGCCTCGCCTGCGCTTGAAGCGAAAACCACGTCGAAATCCGCACAGTTACGCACGACTTCGGCTATCTCCGACTGAGCCTTTTGCGAGCCCGTCGCTATGAGCGCGTACAATTCAGCCTCCCGCTTCTTCCCGTAAATTTAGAAAAAAGACTTACCGCCCGTCTCGCCTTTTGCCCTGCTTTCGATAGCATCGAAGCGGCAAAAACGGAAATGAGCAATAAGTCCGATTCGGCTTTGTTTTCCGAAATATCGGAAACAACGGAGAACGACGGGTCGTAGGCACAGCGTAAAGAACAATGCGCCGACGAAAAACGGGAAAAAGTCCTATGCCGTCCGTTCAGAGCGGGCAAGCGTTTCGTCGACTCGGCGTCGCGGTGCATAGCATATCCGAGAACAATGTCTGCGGGGCGACTCATTAGGCGCGTACTCCTTTACATAAAATTCGCGTTCATCTTTTCGTACTGTCGTATACGGGACGAACGCATATGCCTATCCCGAATATATTACACTAACTGCTCCCGTTTTGTCAAGTTTTTTTCGTATAGCCGTCAAGATTTTTTAAATTAACCGTTTGCCGCTTAAGTAAAAATAAATTTGATATGCTTGCGTTCGTCTATCTTTTTCCCCGAACTCTTATAGATAAACGCAGACTTAATAAAAGACTTAAGCTTTTTCGGCATAGTTACACTTGTCAAATTTACACACCCGATAAAGGCTTCTCCGTGTATAGAAGTTACACTATTCGGAATGACAACGGATTTAAGCGAACGACAGAATGAAAAAGCCCAGTTACCTATCTCACACACTCCGTCGGGTATATCGGCGACCATGATGTTTGTATTATTTGCAAATGCGCTTGAGCATATAATGTTTATGCCTTTGGGAATCGAAGAAGCCATAAACGCTTTTTCAAGACTGCCCGTATGCTTGTTTATCAAGCAATTTTCTTTCATACAATAAACGGGATTGCCCTCTTTGACATCAATACTCTCCAAATGATCCGGAAAATTATTACCCCCAATATAGGTCACTTTATCTGATAAAGTTACTTTTTTCAGATTTTGCAAACTGGAAAATGCGCCGCCCTCTATGGTTGTAACTTCTCCGTCAATAATAATATGCTCAAGCAGCTTACAATTGTTGAACATACCTCTTTTTATAGTTCCACCCGTAATCGTAACTTCTCTCAAACAACATAAAGTTGACCACCCCTCTCCGCCTGGACCGAATAAGGTATCTAAAGCATCACGATATGATCCTTTTCTCGAACCTATATAATAGTGAATAGACGGTACAGACAATTTATGCAAATATGTCTCTCTGAATGATTCTTGACAAATATATTTTACCGTATTTGGAATTATCATGCTTTTCAAATTAGAGCATTTGGCAAACGCGCGATAACAGATATCAATTACAGTATCAGGAATGCCAACTTCTTCCACAGTCGCACACCCCTCAAAAGCGCTGTTCGTTATTGTCGTTATGCCTTTGGGAATTTTCACAATCTTTTGCTTTCCCGTATAACGAACCAAATCCACAAAATGACAACCATTTATATCGGTTCGTTCTCTTATATTAAAGTCTGCCTTTATATAGTTTTCAAGCGTAGGGTTTTCTCTCGCCTGTATTTCTCGTTCCTCTTCAATCGCGCGCTGCCTTGCACGCTCTTCTTGCTCGCGAATCAGTTGTTTTGCCCGCTCCTCGCGCGCTATGCGTATCTCCTCTTCTATCTGTCTGCGTTCTTCCGCTTCGTGCTCTTCACGCTCTTTGCGGGCTTGCTCCTCGGCTTCCTTTCTCTTTCGTTCTTCTTCCGCTTTTCTCTTGCGCTCAGCCGCTTCTCTTTCCTTTCTCTTTCTCTCTTCTTCCGCTTGCCGAGCCCGTTCTTCCGCTTCTTTTTTCTCACGCTCGCGGCGTGCCTTCTCCTCCCGCTCTTTCTGCGCACGCTCCATCATGGCGAGCATTTCTTCACCCGACAGCCCGCTTACGTCCACAGTCTTTGCTTGCTCCGACGCCTTCGCTTTCGCCAGCTCCTCAAGCTGCTCCTGAAGTCGTCTGTTTCTCTCCTCGAACTCTCTCTGCTGCTCTTCCAGCCTGCGCTTGAGCTCCTCAGTCTCGCGCTTTACTCGCTCGCTTTCCCGCGCTTTTCTCTCTTCCTCTTCCGCACGCCTCGCCCTTGCCTCGGGAGTGTGCTTTTCCGCGAACTCACGTATCTTCTCCAGGCTGTCGCCTCTGCGTAAATCTATCCCCTGAAGCTTCCCGTTTCGTCCGGGAAGCCGTTCTATCGCCTTCCCCGAGAACGCTATCGTAACCGCGTCGCTTTCCTTTCTCTCGCTTCGTATGAGATTTATGAATCTCGTATACTCGTTCTTGACCCACGGCGTCTCGAGATATCTCTCGTAGTGGCACACGACCACCATACACTCCGCTCTGTACAATGCGTAAAGAATATGCGCCTCATAGTCCGCTCCGCTCTTATCGCTTATTTCCGTCTCCGAAAAGAACGGCTTATATCCTTTCCGCTTCAGATAGTAATATATGTCGTCCGCGTCCTTATAGTCCTTCGTCCTAAATCCCGTTCTGTCGTCCGTGACCTTTACGCATATAAAGCAGTCGTAGTCGAGCCCGCTGCTGCTAAGCCGCTCGAACTCACCCACTATGTACTCTATCTCTTCGCCTTTACTCTCGTAATACTTCCTCTGTCTGCCGCTCGAGAGTTCTATCGCCTTTTTATAGCTCTCGTCCTCGGTGAATCGTTTCCCCTCGTACTCGTGGCATATGGGCTGCAAATAGCTTATCTTTTCGCCGTTCTCGTCCTTATTCTCATCCTTATTCTCGTCCTTAACCGCCCTTAAATACTGCACCTTATGGCGAGCGAGAGCCATTCCGAAATACGCCTGCGGCTCGTTTGCATCTATCTCGATTGCACGCTTGTATGCCGTGAGCGCCCTGTCGAATGCGTTGTTGTCCAGCTCGTTTTCCGCGATCCTAAGCTGTGCGACCGCCTCGGGAAGCGTCTCTTTCCTGTTCACCGCAAACAGGCTGTGGCAATACTTACACTCTATTACACCTTCTTCCGCTGCCTCTACATTCAACGCTCCGCCGCAATTCTTGCACCTAAGCTCCGCTATTTCGTACATACTTTCTCTCGTCCCTTCAAACACTTTTTTGCTTACGATAGTATAGCACACATAACAAATCCTGTCAAGTATCGTACCCGAATATACAAAAAAGCGCGCGGCGTACCGTGCGCTTTTCGTACCGATATTCAACTACGCTTTCAAAACCGAATCCGCATAGGACTGCATACTTTCGAAAAGCTTTTTGTTTTCTTCCCTCGTCTTTGCCGCAGTATAATACACCTTGATGAGCGGTTCCGTACCCGACGGACGGACTATAAGCGAGCAACCGTTTTCGAGCGTGAAGCTAAGCACGTTAGACTTAGGCAAATCGAATTTCTTCTGCGTCAGATAGTCTATAGTGTCGACTACTTTCACGCCGCCTATTTCGCTCGGCAAATGAGCTCGAAGCGCCGCAAGCAATTCCTTCATCTTTGCATTGCCCTCCGCACCCGCATATTCGTAGGAGCAAAGCCTATGCTCGTAATAACCGTATTTTTCGTATATCTCGTTTATTCGGTCGACAAGCGTCTTTCCCTTGCCTTTATAGTACGCGGTCATTTCCGCAGTCAACATACTTGCGACGACGGCGTCCTTGTCTCTGACATAACTGCCCGAAAGATAGCCGTAGCTCTCTTCGAAGCCGAGAACGAATCTGTCCGCCTCGCCCTTTGCCTCGAGCTTGCCGATAACGTCGCCGATATACTTGAAGCCCGTAAGCACGTTGTAAATCTCCGCGCCGTATTCTTCCGCGACCTTGACCGCAAGAGCGGTGCTGACGATAGTCTTTACGAGCACGGGATTTTTTGGAAGCGTTCCGTTTTCCTTTCTGCGAGAGAACAGAAAATCCGTAAGAAGCACGCCCACTTCGTTGCCCGTCATCAGCGTATAGCCGCCGCCGTGCTTTACGGCAATACCCATTCTGTCCGCATCCGGATCGGTAGCGATGAGAATGTCCGAGTCTTTTGCTTTTGCAAGCTCGAGACCGAGTTTAAGCGCTTCGGCCTTTTCGGGGTTGGGATAGGAACACGTCGTAAAGCGTCCGTCGGGATAGCCCTGTTCCTTGACTATGTCGAGAGCGGCAACCCCTATTCTTTTGAGCATTTCGGGCACGAGCTTATATCCCGTACCGTTAAGCGGCGAATAAGCGACTTTAAGCCCGTCAGCGCTTCCTACCGAGCGCTTTTTCACCTCGGCGAGATAGAGCTCGGTGACGTCGTCGCTCACATATTCGATTTTGCCTTCCTTTACGCTTTCGGACAGCGCCGCGACTTTTACGGCAAACGGATCGACCTTTTCTATATAGCCTATCATCTCGTTTGCGCGTGCGTCGGTGAGCTGGCAGCCGTCGCTTCCGTAGACCTTATACCCGTTGTATTTTGCGGGATTGTGACTTGCCGTAATCATTACGCCGATATCCGCGCCGTAGTGACGGGTTATGAACGACAGATACGGAGTGGGCATAAGCTCCTTCGTAAGATAGGCTTTTATGCCGTTTGCCGCAAACACACGCGCGACTTCCGCCGCAAACACGTCGGAATTTATACGCGAGTCATGACTTATAGCCGCCTTTTTATAGCCGTAATGTTTCATACAGTCGGCAATGCCCTGAGTAACCTTGCGTATCGTATATACGTTCAGACAATTCGTGCCCGCCCCGAGCTCGCCGCGAAGTCCTCCCGTTCCGAACTCGAGATCTTTATAAAACGCGTTTTCGATCGCCTTATCGTTTCCTTTCATTGCGTCGAGCTGTGCCGCGACTTCCTTATCGCTCACATTCTTGCGCCAAAGCTCGTATTTTTCCTTACTTGTCATTATCTTCGCCTCCGAAATTATATTTGACTTTATATCCGCACTCGAATACCTCTTGAGCTTCGAGTTTGTTTATACCTGTTTTACGGGAAATATCCTTATCCGCTCCGGCGAAATCGGGAAGTCCCCACCATGGCTCCACGCACACATATCCGCCGCGGCTCTCATGCGACCATACCGCGATATACGGCGCGCCGCACATATCGTACGTTATGCCTCCTCCGCTCTTTCCGTAAAGAGTTATGTCGCCTTTCACTCCGCCGTAGATGAGCGTCTTTGCCTCACGGAAAATCCGCTTGGACAGAGCAAGCTCGCCCATCTCGCATTTTTCCGTCCCCACTATGAATGCGCCGTTTTCGTCGAGCACGTACCTTGTAAGTTTTTGCTTGCCGTCGAAAACGAGCGTGTTGCCGCTTATATCGTCGCTATCCGTACCGCGTGTGCAATCTACGGCATACGCAGGATGAAAGCCCGCACCGAAATACATAGGCGTTTTTCCTTGGTTTTCGACACGCATGGCTACCGAAAGAGACCTGAGCTTGAGCGTATATGTAACGTATAATGCGAACTCGAACGGATAGCGCGCAAGCGTTTTCGCGTCCGACTCATACAGCAAAACGAGCGAATTCGGAGAGCGCCTGAAAACCTCGAAATCGTCATACCGCGCAAGCCCGTGATTGTCGAGAGTATATTCCCGACCTTCCCATGCGAACGTCTTATTCTCGAGACGGGCTATAAACGGAAAAATCACGACATCTTTATTCTTCCAAGAATCCGCCGCCCCTTGCCAAAGCAATTCTTTTCCCGCCTGTTTATCGTAAACCGATCCGAGAGTTCCTCCGTGCAAATCGATCTCCACCTTGAAAAAGCTGTTTTCTATCTTTTCCAAATATGCTCTGCCTCCGTTTGTTCCGCCGCGATACAGGCGAAAATCTTCCTTAATCAGTATACCATTATATAAAGGCAAAGTCAAGATTTTTTTTAAAAATAGGTGATGTTTGTAAATTGTTCACATACAAATTTTTCACTATTTGCGCTTGTTTTGTTGACAAACCGCCGCCCGCAACGTATAATATCATAGTCGGCGCGAAAAATCAAGCCGTTTTGCGGAGGTGGCGGAATGGCAGACGCGCAGGTTTCAGACGCCTGTGGCTTTTTGTACGTGTGGGTTCAAGTCCCATCCTCCGCACCAAGACAGACAGAGATTGAACCCGAAATATCTATTTGTAAACGGGTATGCGGGTTTTATCGCTGAAAGGTAAGGAAAAAGCACAAGGTTGAAACGCCTTGTGCTTTTTCTATTGCCCACCCAAGAGAACCCACCCAGCAAGCCGCTAAAACGGACTTTCGCCGTCATCATCAAGCGGTATTAAAGTTGTTATAGCCTTTTCTATCGGTTTGCCCGTATGCTTGTTTACGGGCGTTTCCTTGCTTATGTCAAAATTATATACCGCCGTTATTCGTCGCAGAAACGCCGCCCACGTTTTAGGCTCACTTTGCTGTATGTTTGTGTATTGTTCTTTCAATGAAAGATTAGAAACTATATACACCGTATCATAGCAAGCAACGCGGTTATAGTGTCGCCCTCTAATTCTAATAGGTTGCCCGTCCAAGTAGTCCAGTATTTCAGAGATTTTGAACGAACTCCGAAACTCGTCCAAAAACAATATTTTTTCGCCGTTGTAATCGTCTATCCAGCCGAACTCGTAATTTGTTGTTCTATACACGTCGTCATAGCTGTGCTTATTGAAAACGTAACTCGTTTTACCGCAACCCGCAGAGCCGTAAATATAATAGACTTGCATTTTTCTAAAAGTGCGTTTATATATGTTTTCTAAATGCGACTGCCTATATTCTTTTGCCCATTTCATAACCCTAATAAAGCGGTTGCCGTGCTTTTTTGAAAGGTCGTAAAAACTCATATCGTTTTCAATGTCGCGCATTATATCGGTTAAATCGGTGCGTTCGCCGTCCTCGATAAACTCGCCGTATTCGTAATAAGTAGGACTAATTCTCGTTTCCTCGTCCATACAATATAGGCGGGCTTGCGTTCGTTTGGCACGGCGCTGTTCGATATGCGCGTCCACCCCGATATTTGCTTTTGATAAATACTTTTTAATTGTTGTAAACCATTTCGGTTGCGTGAACTCAAAATACCCTTGATAATGTTCCGTTCCCGTTTCGGGAGCGCGTTCACGTTGGAATACCGCATACCGCAAATCTGATAACGTTTTCAAATACTCTAAAAATTCTTGTTCCGTTTGTACGGGGTTATTTACGGTAAAGCACCAATCGCGGGCTTGCTTGTTCTTTTTAGGTTGCCCGTCCGCTTCGTCTGTAACCGACAAATCTATTTTTACCTTGTTTTCGTCCATATAAAAAACTCCATATAAATGCCGCCAAGTGCGTTACACTATGACATAGTGGCGTGGTAATACTATACGCCACGCGCGGGCGGCAAGCCGCCCGCGCCCGTTGCCGTTGCGTTTGCAAAATAATCGTTTAATTGCTTTTCGTTGCGTTTAATCATTATTTCCGATATGCGGTGCATAACGCTTTCTTGCGCTTCCGTCATACCGTTTTTGTTCATTTCCGACACCTTGACATACAAGGGTACGTTTATCATAGGCGAGCCGTCCTTTTGGCGTAATGCGATATACGCAACGGCTTGATACAGTTCTTTTCCCATAATGCTATGCCCCCAAATGTTTCCGCAAATGCTTATATATCGTTTTCATACGTTGCGATATTGCCGATTTCGATAACCTTTTTTCTTTTGCGATAGCGCGAAAAGTCATTTCCTCAAAGTAGGCTTTTCGTATAAGCTCGCGCCGCTTGTCCGGTAGTTGTAAGATTGCTTTTCGTATGCTTGCGATATTCTCTTTCCGTATGTATAAATCAAGCGGGCTTTCCGAACGCTTGTCCTCAAAGTCTATTCCCATATCGGTAAAATAGTAGAGCGAGGTATGCCGCCTTGTTTCTTTCCAATGGTTGCGCTTTTCTTGTTGTAGTAATTCCAAGTGTATCAAATATATATCTTCCCTAACCTCGACCTCATTTGTAGTGCCGTCCGCAAATGTATATTTGATAGTTTGCATATAAAAACCTCCACCTATAAGCACGGCAGAGGGTAAAAGTTTCGGTTTTTTTTGAAAAATTTTTTAATTGTTTGCATTTTGAAAACCCTCAGATTTTGATTTTTCTGTTAAAAAATCGCTGTCGGCGGTTTTCGCCGTATATAGAAAAGCCCCGACAGCGTGCAATACGCCGACGGGGTGCAATAGCCCATAAATGAAAAAAGACCGAACGAAAGCAAACCCTATTAAGGCGGTATTGCTCCGTTTCGGCACTTTCTTGTATGCTGAATTTGGCTCGAAAACAGATTAAAATATTCTGCGGTATTTATGCATAAAAATATAAAATCCGCCGTTCGGAGTATAACATTTCTAACAGCGGCAAAAATAAAAGGCTTTGTCATATTATCACTTATTTTATAGAAAAAGAACGCCCGTTTTAGGCGTTCTTAATATTTGTACTTATAATTCCGTTATTGATTGTAACGTGTATGTATTTTTCGCATTTCGGACATTTTATATAGCCCTCTAAACCGTTTTGTGCTTGAATGAGAACGGCTTTACAATTCGGACAGCAAGCGTAAAAATACGACGCTTTTATTGTTTTGTTTTCGTCCATATTCCCGCCTATTCAAATTCGCCCAAGATAGAGCCGTTTTGCAATATGTGATTATGGGCTATTTTTAGAAAGGCTTTTTTGCTTTTATTTGCACTTAATTCGATTGTACAGTCAAGCGAAT
>CAJULE010000030.1 GCA_910587445.1 uncultured Christensenellaceae bacterium | reverse complement strand
GAAAAATTCTTAAAAATTTCTAAAAAACTACTCGCAAACGCTTGACAAATTTACAGCAATATCCTTGACAGATCGTGGCACTTGGTTATATAATTATTTATATTGTAGCGATAGGAGAATTAAGTTGGCTCAAGACGTAGCTATATTGGATTTCGGATCCGAAAAAATAACCGTTCTCATAGGAGAGCGAGGTGTGAACAACACCATAAATATTATCGGGATGGGCGAATGTAACTACGAGGGCTTTTCCGACGGAATGTGGCATCAGCCGGATCAACTGAGCATGGCTGTCGGTATGGCTATTTCCAATGCGGAGACAAACTCGCGCACAAAAATTCGACACCTGTATATCGGCGTGCCTGGTGAATTTTGCAGTAGCGTTTGCAAAAAAGTCGACCTTTCGTTGAACAAAAAGCGCAAAATCACTGACGTCGACGTCGACGCTTTGCACGAACAGGGAAACACGTTTAAACTTAATTCCGAGATGACGCTCATCAACAGTCAGCCTATTTACTACACGATAGACGACGGTCGGCGTCTCATGCAGCCCGTCGGACTTACGTCGAGCAGGCTCGGTGGATTTATTTCGTATATTTTTGCGGAAACGTCGTTTATCGATTTTGTGGACAAGATTATGTCGGAAGTCGGTATAGAGTCGGTGGAATACGTTTGCAGTATGCTTGCCGAAACGCTGTTTTTGTTCAGCGATATAGAGCGTGACCGTTGGGTCGTGCTTATCGACGTCGGCTGTTCGACGACTAATGTCGTCGTTGCTCGAGGAGACGGAATACTTTGTATGAACAGCTTTTCGCGCGGAGGCGGCTTTATATCCGCCGACCTTGCCACTGCGTTCGAGATCCCGTTTTCTCTTGCCGAAAGTCTCAAGCGTAAAATCGTTCTTTCATTGAATGTAGGCGACGACGACGTTTACAAAGTGAGCACGTCGAGAGACAGTACGGCGTCCTTTCCTGCAAAGGAAGTCAATGCCATAGCCACCGAACGTATAAAGAGCATAGCAAAAACAATAGAAGAATGTTTGAGCAATTGCAAATACGAATTTCCCGATTACATACCGTATCACATTACGGGAGGCGGATTGTGTTATATGCGCGGAGCAAGGGACTGTATGTCGAAGTTTCTCGGCAAGCCTCTTCAAATCGTCGCGCCGTCTCTTCCGCAGTTTACCAGACCGCATTTGTCAAGCAGTTTGGGCTTAATGGATATGGTGCTTAACAAACAAGCCGCGCCCGCAAAAAAGAAAGGATTTTTTTCTCGGCTTTTCGGCGGGGATAAATAATACACGTCACGGAGAATGTCCAGGAGGAATACCTTATGCAGATAAACAGAGATACGGCGAGATGTGCTACCAAAATCAAGGTGGTCGGCGTAGGCGGTGGCGGTGGAAACGCCGTCAATCGCATGATAGACGCAAATGTCAAGAGCGCCGAGTTTATTGTGTTGAATACCGATTTGCAAGCTCTCAATTTGTCGAGAGCGGCTACCCGTATACAGATAGGCGCTAAGCTTACGCACGGACAGGGTGCAGGCGCAAATCCAGAAGTGGGACAGAAAGCGGCGGAAGAGAGCAAGCTCGCGATTGCGGACGCGATCGGCGATGCCGACCTCGTGTTCATAACCGCAGGTATGGGCGGTGGCACCGGTACGGGCGCTGCTCCCGTCGTCGCAAGTATTGCCAAAGAAGCGGGTAAGCTTACCATTGCCGTTGTTACCCGTCCTTTCTCTTTCGAGGGTAAGTGCAGAAGCGATTACGCCGAGATAGGTATTGCCAATCTCAAGAAGGTCGTAGACGCGCTTGTAATAATACCGAACGAAAAGCTTTTGATTGCCGCGCCGGATATTCCAATGAAAGAGGCGTTTAAGTTTGCCGACGACGTTCTTCGTCAGGGCATACAGGGAATAAGCGATCTTATCGTCACGCCTGCGCTCATAAATCTCGATTTTGCCGACGTCTGCACCACTATGAGAGGCAAGGGGCTTGCGTATATGGGAATAGGCAGAGGATCCGGCGACAACAGGACCACAAATGCCGTAAAACAGGCTGTAAACAGCCCGCTATACGAAACCTCTATCGAGAATGCAACGAGCGTTATCGTCAACGTCATGGGCTCAGACGTTACGCTCAAAGAGGTAAGCGAGGCTTCCGAACTTGTGCGCAGTGTCGTACACCCGAATGCAAATATAATTTTCGGCGCGGATATTCGCGATTCGCTGAATTCCGATATAGTCGTTACGATAATAGCAACGGGATTTCCCGAAAAGAGCGATCGTCAGGGCGGTCAGCAGAACATTCTTCCGCAGTCGCGCTTCGATTCTCAACAGCCGCGCTTCGATTCTCCTCGTTTTGATTCTCCCTCGCCGTGGGGCGGGATGCGTTCTCCCGCGCCGCAAAATGCTCCGTCTCAGTCGCAAGGATTCTATTCGAATCCCCAATACGGCGGTATGCGCCAGCCTCAAGGACAGCCGAGGTATAATCAGCAGCCGAATTACGCAAACGAAGAAATGCCGCCTCGCAGAATGCGCGACGACGAGATTCCGAGCTCGCGCGTAAAACCGGTTGACGATATGCCGCAGTGGTATCCGAAGTTCAACAAAGACAATAACAGAAAATAGTTTGGTTTTCTCATTGTGCTTTCGAACAGGTTTCGGATATTTGCCGAAAGAACGGTTTGATTTAATAATATAAATATAAAAGTCCTAAGCGATATGTTTGGGGCTTTTATTTGATTCTAAACAAAATTTAAGAAATCCTTAAAGATTTCCGTTTTGAAAAATGGTATATTGACATAGAGGTGTATATGAAATATAATTGTCTTATAATCGACGACGAAAAAATACTTGCGGACAGTACGGCGGAATACTTTAATCTTTTCGGCGTAAGCACGGTTGCCGTGTACAGCGTGGAAGAAAGCCGCAAATTTTTCAAAGACAATACAGCCGAACTCATACTGCTTGATATAAATTTGGGCGACGGAAGCGGTTTTGACTTATGTAAGGGACTGCGGGAAAAGACGAATATTCCCATACTCTTTATTTCCGCACGGACAAGCGACGACGACAAGATAGTTGCTCTCAATATCGGCGGCGACGATTATGTTCAAAAACCGTATTCGCTCGGCGTTCTTCTTGCCAAAGTGAAAGCCGTATTAAAGCGTTACGGACAAGCCGCAACAACCGAATATACCGACGGATATTTGACTGTCGATTTTTTATCGAAACAAGTTAAAGTAAACGGCACTGCGGTAAAACTTACCGCACTCGAATACAGATTACTTACTTATTTGATTGAACACAAAGATAGAGTAATATCGAAAAAAGAACTGTTTGAGAAAGTTTGGGAAGATAGATTTACGGGAGACGGAACGCTGAACGTGCATATCAGAAGGTTACGCGAAGCCATAGAAAGCACGCCTAACGAACCAAAATACATTGTTACGGTTTGGGGCGACGGTTATAAATTTACGGGAGGCAAGGAATGAAAAAGCAAGCCTTTTTAATCGGCGTTCTTTTTGTACTCATATCCGAAATTATTATGCTTATCGTCTTTGCCGTGCAAACGCCCGACTTCTCGCAAGATACGGTTGCCGTGAACGAAGTTGTGCAATCGGTAACGAAAGATTTCAATGCTTTGGAACAGCATAAAAATACCACAGTTCTCGACTATGTTGTTTTAGGCGAAAATTACAATCTTCTGTATAAAACAAAATCGGGACTTTCGGAAAGCGTAAATGCTGCAATCGCTCATAGGGATACGATACTCGATATTACAATCGAGGGTAACGCGGTCGGCAAGGTTATTATTTATAACGACGGGACGCAAACGCTGCAATCGCACAAACAAACGGCAATTACCGTACTTTCGGTTGCAATCGTTATAAGTATCGGAATCTGTATCGGGTACGCCGTTTATATACATTTAACCGTTATAAGGCCGTTCCGAAAATTAAAAGGTTTTGCCGAGCGCATATCCGACGGCAATTTGGATATTCCGCTCGAAATGGATAAGCAAAATCTTTTCGGCGCGTTTACCGAGAGCTTTGACATTATGCGTTCCGAACTCAAAAAAGCTCGTATTGCCGAAGCAAAAGCGCAACAGAGCAAAAAAGAACTCGTTGCAAAACTGTCTCATGATATTAAAACTCCTATCGCAAGCATAAAAGCCGTTTCCGAAGTCGGGCTTGCCGTAGCGGATAGCGAGAAAGATAAAGCGAATTACACGCAAATCATAGGCAAAGCCGATCAGATAAATACGCTCGTTACGAATTTGTTTACGGCAACACTCGAAGAATTGCAGCAGCTTACCGTTTCGCCTGTTAATATAGAAAGCAAACAAGTAAAAGCAATGCTTGAAAATTCGGACTATCTGCATAAAGCAACTATTCCCGATATACCCGAATGTTTGATATATGCCGACAGTTTGCGCTTGCAACAAGTGTTCGATAATATCTTTGCCAACTCCTATAAGTATGCAAAAACGGAAATTACCGTAACGGCGTATAAAGACGACAATAATATCGTCATAAGCATGGAAGATTACGGCTGTGGAGTTCGGGCGGAAGAATTGACAGTATTGAAAGAAAAATTCAAGCGCGGAAGCAATGCAAATAACACCGAAGGCGCAGGTCTCGGATTGTATATTTCAGATTACTTTATGAAAGAAATGCATGGCGAATTGCATATTGAAAACGGTAAGCACGGCTTAAAAGTAACCGTTATTCTTGCTTTAAGCGTAGGGGTTTAAGAAAAATTTAAGAATTTATTAAAGACATTTAAGAATCAGAAACGGTACAATAGGCGTGTTAAATTCGAGAGCTTATAAGCTGTGCAATACTGCGTTGAACTTCGCATTTTATCGGGTTACATACTTCATGTATGCGCCCCTAAAAACGCTCGTTCGTCTTGTCTTGCTTGCTTCTAAATTCTCGAAACGGAGGATTTTTATGCAACAGCAAATACTACTCAAAACCGAAAAATTATGTAAGACTTTCTCTAACGGGGGTCAGCAACAGCACGTTCTTAAAAATATCGATTTGGAACTATACAAGGGCGATTTTACAGTGATTATGGGCGCAAGCGGCGCAGGTAAATCCACGCTTCTATACGCCCTTTCGGGAATGGATACCCCAACTCTCGGTAAAATTACGTTCGGAGATAAGGTTATTTCCGATTTATCGCAAGACGGTCTTGCGGTTTTTCGCCGCGACCATTGCGGGTTTGTGTTTCAACAAATCTATCTTATTGACGGAATGTCTGTCATGGACAACGCGCTTTCCGCAGGACTTTTGGTGAATAAAGACAAAAAAGCCGTTGTCGCAAAGGCAAAAGAATTATTTGCGGCAGTCGGTATTTCCAAAGAAACGCAAAAGAAATTCCCCTCGCAGATATCTGGCGGCGAAGCGCAAAGAGTCGGAATCGTCCGTGCGCTTATAAACAGTCCCGAAATACTGTTTGCTGACGAGCCTACGGGTGCGCTCAATTCAAAGACGGGACTTGACGTTTTAGACACACTCACGAATTTCAACGAACGGGGGCAAAGCGTTGTAATGGTTACTCACGATATGCGTTCGGCGCGTCGCGGCAACCGTATTCTCTACTTGAAAGACGGCATTATTCTGGGCGAATGTAATTTGGGGAAATACTCGCACGGCGACGCGGCAAGACACGAAAAACTTTCGGCATTTCTGAAAGAAATGGGGTGGTAAAATGAGAAAATTATTTCTTATAGCCCGTTCTAATATGCGCAAAGCCAAAGGACAGACGGTTGCGATTGTCGTGCTCATTTTGCTTGCGTCCATGCTGTTAAATTTGTGGCTCATGCTGTCGATGGACTATAAAGCCAACTTCGACAGATACCATAAAAAGCTAAACGCCGAACACGTTACGCTTTTGTTGAACGATACGGATGGTGTGCCGAAATTCTTATCGCAAACGCTTGAAAACGATCCCGAAGTAAAAGAATACCGTCTGGACCGCTGTATGTATATGGTCGGCACGTTCCCATATAACGGCGGAATGATGAACGGACAGTTTATATTTATGGATAAGCAAACGGCTCTGTCGCGCTCTATCGGCAAAGCCGAAATTGTCGAGGAAGGCAAATTCACGAGCGGAGTATATTTGCCCATGCTGTATAAGTCGGACGATTTTTCCGTAGGCAAAACGATTGAAATAACTATCGGAAGCTACCCCGTAACGTATACTGTGTGCGGCTTCTTCAACAGCGTAATGATGGGGTCGCATAATTGCGCTTTAACGCAAATTATACTTACGCAGGATCAATACGCCGAGCTCGAAGAATCGAATTACGCATTTCAAACAACGCTGTGCTCGGTGCGTTTGAACGAAAAATCAACTAATCTTGCCTATGAGGCTAAGATAAAGGCAATCGTTTCTGAGAATTTTCCTAATACGCAAATGGCGAGCAACTGTTACGATATCGTTGCACAATCGCGGTATATTTCGCAAGGAATTTGTTCGGCAATTATGAGCGTTATGGCGTTTTTCGTACTTCTGATTGCGCTTGTAGTAATCGTATCGAACATAACAAACTATATACAGGTCAGCATTAAAAATTTAGGCGCTCTCAAAGCCGTTGGCTATACTTCCGGACAGCTCGTCTTATCTCTCTTGTTGCAATTTTCAGTGCTTACCTTTATTGCGGCTTTTGTCGGCGCGGCGCTATCTTACGCGCTTTTCCCGGCGATCAATATAATGATGATTGCGCAGACGGGAATACCGTATGCAATTCACTTTTTACCGTTGCCCGTTATAATTTCGCTTATAATATTGGGAGGTACGGTTGCGCTCTCCGTTTGGCTTTCCGCCCGTAGGATAAAAAAGATAGAGCCTATCGTTGCGTTGCGCTCTGGCGTGCAAACACACAATTTTAAGAAAAACCGCATTCCGCTCGAAAAAACGAAAGCCCCTTTAAATCTTGCGCTTGCGCTCAAAACTACACTCTCGGGCGTTAGACATAATATAACGGTTTGTATAACAATGCTCGTTCTCTCGCTCGTGGTTGTGTTTTCTGGACTTATGACTGAAAACATAATTGTCGATATGACGCCGTTTTTAGATTTGATAGTGGGCGAAACGGCGGATAGTGCAATTAACGTACAAACGGAAATAGAGGACGATTTTCTTGAAGTGTTGAATTCCGACAGCCGCGCGGAAAAGGTATATTTGTATAATTCTTTGAATGTGTCGCACGTCGGCGGAGTGGAGCTTATGGCAACGCTGTGCGACGATTTTTCAAAGGTAAATAATCAAAGCGTGGTATTCAAAGGCAGATTCCCGAAATACGACAATGAAATTGCAATCGCCGCAAAATACGCAAAAGAGAAAGGATTTGCAATCGGCAATGAAATAGAAATAACGGCGAACGGCAAAACCGAAAAATATCTTATAAGCGGTTTTACGCAAATTACAAACAATCTCGGCAGGGATTGCCTTCTGACAAGACAGGGTTACGAGCGATTGGGAGCGTTGCAGAGCGTTACTTATTATATCAATCTCGTGGAAGGTACGGATATAGACACTTTCAATGAAGAAATGAAAGGAAAATTTTCGGATAGCGTAAACGGCGTAATAAACGTTTTGGCTACGATTGAAGGCGTAGGCAGCGTTTACGTTTCACTTATGACTATAATAGTAATTGCAATATTAGTGCTTTCGGCGATTATCATAGCGTTTGTGCTGTATTTGTTGGTGCGCACGCTGCTCAATAACAAAAAGCGCGATTACGGTATACTTAAATCGTTGGGATTTACAACCGCGCAACTCATTTTGCAGACGGCGCTTTCGTTTATGCACGCTATTATCCTATCAACTGTTGTCGGCATTATTGTAAGCTGTCTTGTTATCAATCCGCTTATGTCGTTGTTTTTAAGCTCCATGGGTATTGTTAAGTGCACATTCAGCATCCCCGTCGCTTTCTCTACGCTTGCCGGAATCGGGCTTATCATCATATCGTTCGGAATTGCGTGCTTACTGTCGCTTAAAATCAAAAAGATAGCACCCCGCAACCTACTTGTAGGGGAATAAAGAACATCGACGCATGACTTCGGAATGACATAATCTTTTACGCGGCGCATATTTAATCGCCGCGTTTTCTTTTAATTCGACGAAAGTTTGTTTTATTCACTTTTCCGAGCGTTTATAATTGAGATATGCAGGTTTACATAGAACTCGTCATTTTGGATAACTTCGCCATTATCTTTCTTTTGGCAAAACTTTCATACTATCTGGTGGGAGAACCGGCAAAAATGCTCCGCTTGATTTCGGCTTGCGTCGTAGGAACCGCAGTTGCGGTGCTTTATCCGTTTATCGGTGGAATATGGCTGCCGATCGTTCTGAAAATCGGTACGGGGCTTGTTCTGTCCGCGATACTGTTTAAACCGAAAAAACTTTTTAAAGGAATGTTTTTGTTTTTCATATTGACATTTACGTACGGAGGGGCGTTGTTTGCCATGGGATTGTTTATACACGGTAACGTAGAAGCGGCATTGACAAAGCCGGTTGCATCGGTGCCGATAGGCGTTTCGCTGCTTACGGCTTATGCCTTGTTTGTGTGTATAAAACGTATGATACTGAGAATGAAGAAGTCGCGAGATATAAACGGTTTTTTATATGACGCGGAAATACGTGTCGGCGGGAGTTCTGTGGAATGTAAAGCTTTTCTCGACAGCGGAAACCGATTGTATGACGATAAAAGCGGCTTGCCTGTAGTGATTGCAAGCGCAGGAACCCTCGCCAAGGCGCTCGGGGATGAGCAGATGAGCGCGCTGTTCTTGGGTAAAACCACAGGTTTCGACGAGGCTCACTATGTCGATTATAAGACAGTGAGCGGAAAATCCAAACTGTTTGTGTTTCGTCCGGACGAGCTTGTGGTCTATGTTGCGGACAAGAAGAATATAATAAGTGATGTGATGCTCGGAGTGGCATTCAGGCGGCTTTCCGATGTGGAAAGCTATGGGCTTATATTAAATCCGGCAGTCATGACAGGAGAGTAAGTATGTTGAAAAAACTGTTTGAAAAGTTGTTGCGATTGTTGCTCGGAAAAAGTTTGTCTGACAATGTTCTGTATTACATAACTTCGGGAGAGGCTTTGCCGACGCCGCTTTCGCCCGAGGAGGAAGTGGCTGCGCTAAATAGGCTCGCTCGGCATGAAGAGGGTGTGAAGTCCGTGCTTATTGAGCGCAATTTGAGACTTGTCGTATATATTGCGAGAAAGTTTGACAACACGGGCGTCGATCAGGAAGATCTCATAAGCGTGGGGACCATAGGACTCATCAAAGCCGTTAATTCGTTTAATCCCGAAAAAAAGATCAAACTTGCAACATACGCTTCTCGATGTATCGAAAATGAAATTCTCATGTACTTGAGACGCGTTGTGAGACTTAAAATGGAAGTGTCTTTAGACGAGCCGCTCAATGTCGATTGGGAAGGGAACGAGCTGCTTATGAGCGACATTCTTGGCACGGAGCCGGATATAGTAAGTAAAAATCTCGAAAGCAGCGTCGAACGTCAACTGTTGTGGAACGCCATAAACAAGTTGAATAAAAGGGAAAAGGAAATAATGCAACTCCGCTTCGGGCTTGAAAGCGGTGTGGAAAAGACGCAAAAAGAGGTCGCTGACGAACTCGGTATTTCGCAGTCGTATATATCGAGGTTGGAGAAGAAAATAATATTTCGCTTGAGAAAGGAAATAGCAAAGACTATGTAAACACAAACTTGTTTATGTGAATTTATTTGTGATTGTGCGCATGATTGTTTTAGCTGCGCACTCATAACACTATCGATAAAGCGTCCGACATAAATCGGACGCTTTACTCAATCCATACTTTTTTTCAGTTCTTTTATTGCATTTTTTTCGAGACGAGAAACTTGCGCTTGAGATATGCCGATCTCTTCTGAAACTTCGATTTGAGTTTTTCCCTCATAGAATCTAAGCATGAGAATTTTGCGCTCGCGTTCGGAAAGTTGTCTCATGGCTTCGGATATGGAAACTCCCGTGAGCCACTTTTCGTCGCTGTTTTTAACGTCGCTTATCTGATCCATGATCATTACCGTCTCGTTTCCGTCATGGTATACGGGGTCGAAAAGCGATACGGGATCGGATATGGCGTCTATCGCATATACGACTTCCGCCAGCGGAATATTCATTGCGCGCGCTATGTCGTCGAGAGACGCTTCGGAAACGGAATCGGCTTCGAGTTGCTGTCGCGTCTGCAAGACCTTGTAGGCGGTGTCTCTTATGGAACGGCTTACCCGCACGGCATTGCTGTCCCTAAGAAAGCGACGTATCTCTCCTATAATCATGGGCACGGCATATGTGGAGAATCGCAAATTCAGGGACGTGTCGAAGTTTTCCATTGCTTTTATAAGACCTATAAAGCCTACTTGAAAAATGTCGTCCACACATTCTTTTTTGCTGCCGAAGCGTTGAACTATACTCAGAACCAATCTCATGTTCGCCATGAGAAATTCTTCTCTTGCTCTTTCGTCGCCCGAATGGACGCGATCGAGCAGTTCCATCGATTCCTTGTGCGAGAGCTTGGGAAGCGTAGAAGTGTTAATACCGCAGATTTCTACTCTTGCAGACATGGTAATACCTCTTTTCAGCGTCGTGCGCTTTTTTTGCGTAATTGTATTTTGCTCTTATGGAAGGCAAAATTATACCGCGTCGAGCAAGTACATTGCAATATTTGTCGAAATCGGGCATATATATAAAGCAAGATGTCTGTAACGGAAACAGGTGAATTATCATATTGCGAATTGAGAGCCAAAGAGGTCATCAATTCCGTGGACGGGCGTAGACTCGGCCGTATTATCGATATTGTTTTTTCATCGAACGGCGGTGCGATCTGCGGCATTATAGTTCCTTACAGCAGGAAGATCATGTTCTTTAAATCGCGTGACGTATTTATTCCTTGGGAATGTATCAAGAAAATAGGCGAGGACGTCATAATCGTAGAGCTTACCGATTTTTGCGGTACGCCTAACAGAAAGAACGAGAGAATGAGATGCGCTCCTCCGCCCAAATCGCAAGAACAGCCATGCCAGCCTCCTCCGCCGCCTCCTCCTCAAGAGAAGAACTTCGGACATAACGAACGCGGAAAGCAAAATCACGGCGAGCCGAATTGCGACCATCGGTGCGAAAAGTGTATGTTGTTCGATTGCCAGCACCGTTGGGACGATCAAGTGCACGGCGGCGCTGGCGTTTATGTCGATAATAATTATAATTGACTCAAAAACAATGGACTTTGTCTATGTTTTTGTTATATAATTGAAACGACGTAAATAAAATAAAGCATACAGGAGAGGACAAGCATGAAGTGCGTGTACTGCGGATTCCCCGAAAGCAAAGTGATCGACAGCCGTTCCGCCGACGAAGGCAACAGCATAAGGAGACGGAGAGAGTGTTTGAAATGCGGTCGAAGATTTACTACATACGAAGTAATAGAGCATACTCCCATTCTCGTAGTGAAAAACGACGGAACAAGACAGCCGTTTGATGCGTCAAAGATAAAGTCCGGACTTATAAAGTCTTGTGAAAAACGCCCCGTAGCTATACAGGATATCGATAAGATAGTAGTCGACGTGGAAAAGGATATTACTAATACGCTCGAGCAGGAAATAACGTCGAAAAAGATAGGCGAAATGGTTATGATGAAGCTTAAAGAGCTCGATCAGGTGGCGTACATTCGTTTTGCTTCCGTCTATCGTCAGTTCCGCGACGTCACCACTTTTGTCGACTTTGTAAATGAATTCGAAAAAATGATGAAGGAATGATCAATGACGCTTAATGATGCGCAAGCGCAAAAAACATATACCATTTCGGATATCTGCGGAAACGGAAACGAGAGACGCAGATTGCTCGATATGGGTTTTACTCCCGAAACCAAGGTGGACGTGCTGACGCGCGCGCCGCTCGGAGGAACTGTGCTCGTATCATTGCGTAATTTTACCGTGGCGCTCAGAGAGGATGCGGCGGCGCTCGTTGTTTTGAAGGGAAGAGTGTGATGGCATTGAAAGTTGCGCTTACGGGAAATCCGAACGTCGGTAAAACCTCATTGTATAATCGCGTCACTCGTTCGTTCGAGCACGTCGGCAATTGGCACGGAGTCACCGTCGGCAGTATCGAAAAAACCGTTGTATACGAAGGTAAGACGGTGACTGTAACCGATTTGCCCGGAATGTATTCGCTTAGCGTCTACAGCTTCGAAGAGGGGATTGCCCGTGATAGGGTCCTCGAAGGCAGTGACGATGTCGTTGTCAACATTTGCGAAGTCAACAATCTTGTGCGAAATATGTATTTGACTCTGCAACTTGCCGAGCTCGGTGCGCCGCTTGTAGTCGTCGTAAATATGATGGACGAGCTCAAGAAGCAAGGAAAAGTTCTCGATGCTTCGAGAATAGAGAAAGAACTCGGCGTGCGCGTGATTCCGATGAGCGCGAAATACAAGACCGACTCGGACACTTTTATGTCGGAAGTGTGTTCTTTTGCGGATTCCGAAAAAGCAAAGCCGATTTTGCCGTATTTGAAACAACTGCCGCTTGCGAAAGTGGAAAGTATAATATCCGAAAACCTTAGACGCAGCGGTCTCAAAAAAGATTGGGCTTGCTTGAAAGTCCTTGAAAACGATGAGTTTGTCAAGGAAAAACTTGATTTAAGCAAAGCTCAAAACGAGGAGCTTAAAAAGCTCGGCGATTACAGCGGCAGAGTAGCTCAATTGCGTTACGAATATATAGACTATCTTACCGAAGGCGCGATTAAGGATGATCCGAAAGGCGATAAAAAGCACAAAAGCGAAGGCGGTTTGAGCTCTGTCGATCGGTTTGTTTTAAATAAATACTTGGCTTTGCCGTTGTTTTTACTGCTGATGGCGGCAATATTTGTCGTGACATTCGGCTTTCTCGGCAAATGGCTTTCGGATTTGCTCGAGTTGTTCATTTCGAATTGCATAGGCGGTCCGCTTACAGCGTGGCTATCTCATGCGGGCGCGCCGAAATGGGTGGTTGCCCTTATCGGAGACGGCATAATAAACGGTGTGGGCGGAATATTGGTGTTTTTGCCGCAAGTGGTGTTGCTTTTCTTTTTTCTCGCCCTTCTCGAGGACAGCGGATATATAAGTCGCGTAGCTTTTATGACCGACGGATTGTTTCGCAAGATAGGACTGTCGGGGCGTTCCGTATTTACTATGTTGATGGGCTTCGGCTGTTCGGCGACCGCTCTTTTGACGGCGCGCGGACTCGAGGACGAAAACACAAGGAAAAAGACGGTGCTTCTTACGCCGTTTATGTCTTGCAGTGCGAGACTGCCCGTTTATACGGCGATAGCGGGCGCTTTTTTTCTGAACGGCAGACCATTGATCGTTTTTGCCATGTATGTTCTCGGAGCTGCTGTCGCAATCGTTATAGCGGCAATAATGGAGCATAGCGGCTCTCGCCTCAAAAGCGGCAAATTGTCGTTTATAATGGAAATGCCGCCGTACCGTATGCCCACTTTCGAACGCGTTTTTCAGATAATCGCAAACAATGCCAAAGTTTATATCATTCGCGTGGGTACGGTAATATTTGCATTCAACGTCATAATATGGCTTTTGTCGAATTTTTCTTTGACTAAAGGGTTTGTGTCCGACGGCAGCGGAAGCATATTGCAGACGGTCGCAGGCCTTATCGCACCGTGCTTTGCGCCGCTCGGATTCGGAAATTGGCGAGCAGTCACTTCGCTTTTGAGCGGACTTGTGGCAAAGGAGATAGTTATATCATCTATTTCAAGCTTGGGCGGACCGGAGGCGATTTTTATGGAGGAGTATGCCGGCGCCGCCGCCGTTGCATTCATGACGTTTACGCTTTTATATACGCCTTGCATAGCCACTCTCGGCGCTATGAGAAAGGAAATCGGCTTGAAGTATATGTTTTTCGGGCTGTTCTTGCAACTCGGTGTGGCATATGTAATATCGCTTTTGGTATATTGGTCGGGAGTATTGTTGATAATGTTTAAGCCCCCGGTATGGGGCATAGTGCTTGTCTGCGTCGGTTCTATTCTCGTTGCGACTCTGATGATCGCTGTGCGAAGATTGGTTTCGGGCGGTTGTCGTTCGTGCGGCAAATGTGGACGGGACTGTGCAAAACGTAAGAATAAATAGGCAAACAAAAACGGAGACAACATGAAATATAAGTTTACAAACGAAGTCGACGAAAAACTCCTTTTTGAATTTTTGTCCGAAAATATAGTGGGACTTAGGACAAACGTCATAAAAAGACAGGCAAAGCTCGGCGAAATCAAAGTGAACGGAGTAAAAACAAAGGAGAATGTTCGTCTGATTTCGGGCGACCGCGTCGATATCTTTTTGCCTCAAAACTCATTGACTATTCCGTGCGTCGAAGTTGTCTATAGGGACGACAATATTGTCGTGGTCTACAAACCTGCGGGCATGGATACGGAGAATAATCTGGTATCCGCTTTGAAAGCCGATATGGGCGGAGATGTTTTTCCGGTTCACAGATTGGACAGAAACACGGAAGGGCTCGTAATACTCGCACTGGACGGCGAGTCGAAAAATATTTTGATGCAGGCGATTAAAGAGCGGAAAATCAGAAAGTTCTATCGTGCGCTGCTTTACGGCACTTTCGAATCGAAAGAGTTTACAGCCGTTGCCTTCCTTGTCAAAGACGAGAAAAACAGTGTTGTAAAAGTTTACCGTGACAGCGTTCGCGAAGGAAAGAGAATAGAGACGAGATATAAAGTTTTGGAAGAGCACGGCGATTACAGTGACGTGGAAATAGAACTCGTTACGGGGCGAACGCATCAGATACGCGCGCACTCGGCGTTTTTGGGTCATCCCGTTCTCGGCGACGGTAAATATGCAAGCAGGGAAGTGCTTAATAAATTCGACTTCAAATGCCAGCAATTGCGAGCGGTGCGTTTGGAGTTTGACGGTTTGAACGGTAAACTTGCCTATCTTAACGGAAAGGTAATTCGAGTTTAACGCAAATTTGCCAAATATAATTGACTATTGCTTGTAAATGGTATATAATAAAAACGATAGCATGAGGTTAGGCTTCATGTCGACGACGGGAATTATAAGAACAACATTCGGACAATCGGTTCGCAGTCACACGGTCGTCGAGATTTGAGGTGTGTAATGACAGCTAACGAAATCAAAAAAGAAGCAAACAGTCTGCATTTTTCCACACATAGATTTAAGGCGATGCCTGCCTATGGCGTGGCGTTTTTCGTTATTGTCAATATCCTTTTATTGTCGGCGGTTTTTTACGCTTTTTTGACTAATGCGGTCGGCGTTCATATTTTTATTTCCGTAATTATCGGCGCATATTGTGTATTGCTGCTTTTGCTTGCTCTCTGTCTGAGCGGTCAGTTCTCCTACAGTGTGGACGAGTATTTCTTGCTCGTGGCGGAAAACGAGAGCGAAGAGGCGCATTTTTCATTCGGCGGTTACGATAAGAAGAATTTTATTCGGACAATGCTCGCTCGCCTTTTGGGCTTTTTCGTGACATTGGTTTTGACTTGCCTCGCAATAGTGCCGGGAGTCATATTCGGAATAAAGACATCAATGACATATTATGTCATGAAGAACGACCCGAAAATCGGTATGTTGCAGGCCATGCGTAAATCGTCTGTTATAATGAAAAAACACGGAATGCAGTATCTGCGTCTGGGATTTTCGTTTTTGGGTTGGTTCTTACTTTGTATTGTTACTCTCGGATTGGGATTTATCTTCGTTCTGCCGTATTTTAATTGCAGTAAGGCGATATTCTATAAGCGCATTCTATGCGACTGTGCAGCCGAAATCGGCGCCGAGGACGAGGTTGGTGAGGTGGAAAGCGTTCAGGCAGACGGAGAAGTTACAGTCGAAGTCGTTGCAAATGACGAGCCTATCATATGCGTTCCTTCGGATGCGGACGTGTCGTCGATAAGCGGCGAACAGTCGGAGAATATAGTTAATGTGCAGGATAATTCCGATTCGGAAGTTACGGTCATAATTCCGGAGAATATAAGTTCCGAGCCTTCGGAAGCGCCGAGCGATTCGGAAGTTGTGATAATAGCGCCTGCGAGCGACGATGTAAAAGCCGATCATGCGGAAGAAGTCAACGCGGAACCTGTTCGGGAAGCCGCCGTGCCCGTCGAGGAAAAGCATGAAGACGCAGATGTTGCCGCAGAAAGCAATACCAATTCTCGGGACGCTATAAAGCAGCGTATCGAGCAGCTCAAACGGGAGAGAAACGCTCACGCTTCGGCAGCACGCCCGCAGAGACCTGCTGCTCAAGACAATATAAAAGCCGATGCTCGGCGGAAAGTCGGGACTGATAAGCCGCCGATTGCGGAAAAACGGGATCGTCCCGAACCGGCAAAGAATGAATTGCCGAAGAGTCAAAGAAAATCGGATGAATTTGCTCCGGAAAAAATCGAAGTGGAAATAGTGGAGGATTAACGATAGTTGAGTAAAAAGCAAAAGTATTCTCTTACCGCCAATCAGCGAAAAGAGCTCAGGCATAAGGAAGAGACGAAAGTTCGGGAAGAAGGCGTCGCAGAGGTTGCGGCGAAGAAAAAATTCGGTTGGTGGATTATTCCGCTGTTGATTTGCGCGCTGGCTCTTATAGTGACAGCCATTGTTCTGCCGTTTACTTGCAGTACTTACAGCGGCGTTAAAAATCCCGTGGCAAAAATAGAGCTCAGCAACGGCATGAATTTGGAATTCGAAATATACGAGGACACTTGTCCTATTGCGGCTACAAACTTTATTTTTTTGGCGCGCAATCGCTTCTTCGACGGCACCATAATTTACGATTCGCAAAACGGTTGGGTGCGTTTCGGCGAATTCACTTCCATGCAAACTTATAAGACTCAGGACAAGAATTACATGGCAGATCTGGAAGGGTTCTACGATAATCACGCGGATAATAAGCTCGGATACAGACTTTATGCCGATACTTCGTCGGATGCCGGGCGTTACGGCGAAGAGGGAATGCTTACGTTCAATTATCTGAATTCCTCTTGTCAATTTTTTATGTCGTCGCAGTCAAATTGTCAGACGCGCGTAGAAAACAGCACGGCGGATTATACTCCCACTGTTGTCGGACGGGCTTTAAACAATCAGACTCTTTCACATATTAAAAGCATAGCGGAACTGCCCAGAAACGAAGAGTCTCCGCATAGCATATGGAAAAATCCGTTGCCTACGATAACCATAAAATCCGTGAAATTATATAATCTCGACGGAAAGAAATGGCGAAACTTTCATTTCGAAGATTATATGAGCAAAGCTCGCGAAAACGAAAATACAGCCATATCGAATTGGTACAGCAATTAGCATAGTTATAAGTATAAAATCGACATAAATTACCGACCATAATACGGGAGGTAATTTTTTTATGACAATAGGATTGATACTCCTTGCGGCTGTTGCAGTGTTTCTGTTTTTCGGCGGAAGCGAACGCTTTTTTTCGAAGCTCGGTATTCCTTCCAAAGCTGCGTTTTTAATCGTGCTTGCGCTTGTGCTCGGAACGGTTATTCCCACATTGTCATTCGGGTCTGCGCTTACGGTCAATCTCGGAGGCTTTTTGATTCCGCTTGCTATTATGGCGGTATTTCTATTCAGATGTGATTCCATGGGTGAGCGATTGAAAGCTCTGTTGTCGATTGCGGCAGTAGCCGCCGTTTGCGTCGCCGTCCGTATGCTGATTCCCGGGACGTCTGCGGGGCTTGCCGTAACTATCTCCGTAGTTACGGGATTTGTCGGAGCGGCAGTAGCCTGCATGGTTGCGGGAACGAGGGTGTCGGCTCTTGCGGGAGTGCTCGGCGGCGTGGTTCTCGGCGACATCGTTACGTCGCTTGCCTATAGATTTTTCATAGACGGTTCCATCGTATCATTGGGGACGGCGGGCGCATTCGATTCGGTTATTATCGGCGTAGTTTTTGCGGTCATAATTGCGGAAACATTGTCTGCGGTGAAGCGTCATTCGCGTGTATCTGTTCACTCCGAACCGCAAGCGGGTATGACGGAGGCCGGCTCTGACAATGCGGATGTGGAAAAAGCCGCGCCTGTTTATCACTTCAACGAAGAAGATTACGAAGAGTATTTCAATGACGATATCGATTGACTTAGTTGCACGTTTATGATAAAATTAAAATATGCGTATCATAGACGTTGACAAAGGAAGCGTAGGAGAGGAACTCGGAATCAAGCAGGGAGACGAACTCATTGCTTTTGACGGGCACAAGGTCGTCGATATTCTCGATTATGATTTCTACAACGAAAGCGAGTGTTTTGTTATGACGATCGCAAGAGGCTCGGAAGAAACCGAATTCGATATCGAAAAGGATTCGGATGAAGATTTGGGGTTGACTTTCGACGCCGAATTATCTGTCCGAGTCTGTCGTAATAAGTGCATATTCTGCTTTGTGGATCAATTGCCGAAAAGGGAACTTCGAAAAAGTTTGCACGTAAAGGACGATGATTATCGGTACAGTTTTATAAGCGGCAGCTATGTGACTCTAACAAATGTTTCCGATGATGATCTCGAGCGAATCGTGCGATTGAAGTTGTCTCCGCTTTACATAAGTATTCATACGTCCGACAATGAATTGCGCCGAAAAATGCTCGGTAATCCAAAAGCTCCCAACATAATGAAGCAGCTTGGATTTTTGCATGACGGCGGCATAAAGATTCATGCGCAAATTGTCTATTGTCCGGGCATAAACGAGGATGTCGCGCAAACGGCGATAGATACGGCGCCTTATTGCGAAAGTCTTGCGGTGGTTCCCGTGGGGCTTACGAAGGATTGCAATACCGCTCTCAGGTGTGCGAATGAAGCCTACGCCCGTCGTGTGGTAAGTTGCATAACTCCTCTTCAGAAAGAGTTTCTCGAAGAAAAGGGAACGCGATATGTCTTTCTTGCGGATGAGTTTTATGTTATAGGCAAACTTCCCGTGCCCGATTACGAGCATTACGAGGATTTTGTTCAGATCGAAAACGGCGTCGGTATGATAGCGCTGTTCAAGCATGAAATCGATTTTGCCATCGGTGAGATGTCGGACGGGAAAGTCGGAGACTTTTCTGTTGCTACGGGAGTAGCCGCGTATGAAACAATTAAAGAAGCGGCGGAGAAAGTCGTGAACAAGTTCGGCGGGAACATAAAGGTATTTTCCGTAGTCAACAGCTTTTTCGGAGAAAGCGTTACCGTTGCGGGGCTTGTTACGGGCGGAGACATATACAACCGCCTGAAGGGTGAATCGCTCGGAGATTATTTGATGTTGCCGCGATGTATGCTTAAAGAGTTCGGAGACGTGTTTCTCGATAATATGTCTGTGAACGAGCTGGAACACAAGCTCGGAACAAAGATAAAGATTGTAGGTACCGACGGAGTGTCTTTCGTCAAAGGATGTGTGCATAATGAGTAATAAGCCATTGGTTGCCGTCGTCGGGCGACCGAACGTCGGCAAGTCGACTTTTTTCAATAAAGTGTGCGGCAAGCGTATCGCAATCGTCAAGGATCAGCCGGGCGTAACCCGTGACCGCATTTATGCCGACGCGGAATGGTGCGGACGTTCGTTTACACTGATTGACACAGGCGGTCTTGAGCTCAAAAGCGACGATACGATGTTTACCCATATCAGAAAGCAGGCGCTGTCTGCAATGGAGCTTGCAGATGTAATAGTGTTTTTCACGGACGGTAAGGGCGGGCTTGTTTCGTCCGATTACGATGTAGCGGAGCTTCTGAGAACAACGAATAAACCCGTCGTACTTGTCGTAAATAAGCTGGATAACTTCGAGGTAGAGAAAACATATGACTTTTACGAATTGGGTCTCGGAGAGCCGTTTCCCGTCTCCTGCGAGCAAGGTAAGGGTCTCGGAGAGGTTCTTGACGCAATCGTAGAGCATTTTCCGGAAGCGGACGAGGACGAGACCGAAGAGGGGCTTCGCATTGCAGTGGTTGGAAAACCGAACGTGGGTAAATCGTCACTCGTAAACAAACTGCTCGGTTTCGAGCGCGTCATAGTCAGTGACGTTGCGGGTACTACTCGCGACGCGATAGATACGCCCATAGAAGTCGACGGAAACAAGTATGTGCTCATAGACACCGCAGGACTCAGAAGAAAGAGAGGAATAGAGGACGACACCGTTGAAAGCTACAGTGTCATGCGGACGCTGTCCGCAGTGCGGCGTGCAGACGTCGTACTTATTGTAATGGATGCGTCGGAGAACATTTCCGAGCAGGATGTGCGCATAGCGGGATTTGTTCACGAAGAGGGCAAGCCGAGTATCGTCGTAATGAATAAATGGGACAAGGTCGAAAAGGATACGCATACCATAAATAAACATACGAAGAAGCTTGAAGAAGATCTCGCATTTATGAGCTATCATAAGTCGCTGTTTATTTCCGCGGAAACGGGGCTGAGGGTCAACAAGCTTCTCGAAATGGCAATGACGGCGCACTCGCACGCATCTACGCGGATCGCTACGGGCGTGCTGAACGAGATTGTCGGCGAAGCTGTCGCCATGACCGAGCCGCCTGCTTTTTCCGGCAGGAGACTCAAGATCTACTATGCTACGCAGGCAAAGAGCAATCCTCCGAGATTTACTTTCTTTGTCAACGATACAAAGCTCGTACACTTTTCGTATGAAAGATATCTCGAGAATTATTTGCGTAAATCTTTCGATTTCAGCTGTACGCCGATAGAACTCGAATTCAGAGGAAGACAGGAGGACAAGTGATGTACATTTTTAAAATTATAGCCGTCATAGTCGGCTCGTATCTGTTCGGCAATATAAATACCGCGCTCATTATATCTAAAATAAAGAAAGGCGACGTGCGCAAAATGGGCAGCGGCAATCCCGGCACAATGAATATGTTTCGTAACTACGGAGTGGTTCTCGGCGTCGTGACACTTCTTTGCGATGCATTGAAAGGTGCGGTCCCGTGTATTCTCGGGTGGTGGTTACTCGGCGAAGAGTACACTTTTGCCGGCAGCCGCTTCGGTCTGTATCTCGGCGGCTTCAGCGTCATTGTAGGACACGTCTTTCCGGTCTTTCTCAAGTTTAAGGGCGGAAAGGGCATAGCAAGTTCAATAGGCGTGTGCCTCGTCGCGCATCCCTTGGCTACGCTTGTGACCTTTGTAGTCGGAGTGCTGTTTTTGCTTGTGACGAAGATGGGTTCCATAACGTCTTTTCTTATTATCTCGTTCCCGCTCGCGATTGAGGGATACGAAGCTGCGGCGCTCGGCGGAAATATGGCGATAGTAAATTGTCTGCTTATATTTGCGCTGTTTGCGCTCACGCTTTTTGCACACAGAAAGAACGTCGTAAAGCTTTTCAGGGGCAAGGAAAGCAAGACTGTTCTTTTCGGTAAAAACAAATCCGCTAAGAAGAAAAAAGAAGCAGTGTAGAATTTTAATCGAAATAGAACAAGCCTGTCGTAGAAATGTCGATGGGCTTTTCTTTTGCTAACATATCGAGACGCTTTCGCGCATATAAATTAAATATCAAATTTAATAGGAGAATTCTTATGGAAGATTTCGATATTTATAGAGATATAAGCGAAAGAAGCGGCGGCGACATCTACATAGGTGTCGTGGGCCCCGTGCGCTCCGGTAAGTCGACGTTTATCACGAACTTCATGCAGAAGCTCGTGTTGCCTAATGTCGGCGACAGATATGAAAAAGAACGCATGGTGGACGAATTGCCTCAGAGTGCGAACGGAAAGTCCATTATGACCACACAGCCGAAGTTTGTGCCAAATGAAGCTGTAAAACTCACGCTCGGTGAGAATGTTACGGCGAACGTGCGGCTTGTTGATTGCGTCGGATATCTTATCGACGGAGCGGTCGGGCATATGGACGGAGAAAAGCCGCGCATGGTGAGAACGCCCTGGAGCGACGAGGAAATACCGTTCCACGACGCCGCGGAAATAGGTACTAAAAAGGTGATAACCGAACACTCGACCGTCGGTATCGTAATGACGAGCGACGGTTCGATCGCCACGGAGCTTCCGAGAAGCGCATATGCTCAAGCGGAGGAGAGAGCGGTAGGCGAGCTCAAAGCGCTCGGAAAACCTTTCATTGTAATCGTAAACTCGACCGTTCCGACTTCGCAGGAAACAGTCAAGCTTGCGCAGGCTCTTTCGGAGAAATACGACAATGCCGTCATGCCGCTAAACGTAGCCGCTATGTCCGAAAGCGACATTCTCGCAATATTCGAGAAGCTCCTCATGGAGTTCCCGCTTATGGACGTGGATATTAAGTGCGCAAAGTGGATGCGCGCACTTCCGTACGAAAACAAGATCATTACGTCGCTGTGCGATATAGTTGCTCAGAAAACGGCGGAAATGCATAAGATGCGCGACTATAAAAAACTCGATATCGAGTTCGAAGACAACGAATATTTCGAATGTATCAAAACCGAACTTGCCGAACCCGGCAAGGGCAGAGTCACATTTGCGGTCACGCCCAAGGAAAACCTTTTCTATACGGCGCTTTCCGAGGAGTGCGAGGTGGAGATCAACGACGACTTCGAGCTTATGAGTTCCTTGAAAGACCTCGTACAGGCGAAGAAGGAGTACGACAAAATAAGCGCGGCGCTTGAGGAAGTGCGACAAAACGGTTACGGCGTCGTAACTCCGTCTATGGATGAAATGACGCTCGAGGAGCCGCAGATAGTGCGCCAAGGCGGACGTTTCGGCGTTAAACTCAAGGCTTCCGCACCATCACTCCACATAATGCAGGTAGATATCCAGACCGAAGTGAGCCCTATTGTCGGCACCGAACAGCAGAGCGAGGAAATGGTCAAGTACCTTTTGAGCGAGTTTGAGAACGATCCCAAAGGTATTTGGGAAACCAATATGTTCGGCAAATCATTGCATATGTTGGTAAACGAGGGTCTCAACAATAAGCTTACCGCCATGCCCGAGGACACGCAGAAAAAGATGCGCAAAACACTTTCGAGAATCGTAAACGAAGGCAAGGGCGGCGTGATCTGCATATTATTGTAATTTCGAATATTTATTCCAAAGCGCAAGAAGCTCGATCAATTTCGAGCTTTTGTTTTTTTCACGAAAAACATTTGATTTTAGTACGTGGATATGATAAAATTCAAGCATGGAAAAACTTATAGTAGCAAGTAATAATAAAGGTAAGATCGCCGAGATCAAAGCCATTCTTTCCGATATGTACGATGTTCGCTCGCTTAAGGAAGAAAACCTTGTTTCCGATCCCGAAGAAACGGGAGCAACATTTGTCGAAAATGCCGTCATAAAGGCAAAAGCAGTCTACGAGCTTACAGGCATTGCGACGCTTGCCGACGACAGCGGACTTGTCGTGGATGCGTTGGGCGGAGCTCCCGGGGTGCAGTCTGCGCGCTACTCCGGCACTCACGGCAACGACGAAAAGAATAACGAGTTGTTGCTTAAAAATCTCGACGGTATAACCGACAGAACCGCACGTTTCGAATGTGCCGTCGCGCTTGTAAAATCCGACGGTGAAGTTATCGTCGCCGAGGGAAGCACGGAAGGCGAAATATTATTTTCACGCAAGGGAGAAGGCGGCTTCGGATATGATCCGTTGTTTTATTCGTACGATCTGAAAAAATCATTCGGAATGGCAACCGCAAAAGAAAAAAATGCAGTGAGTCATCGTGCACGCGCGCTTGCGGCACTCGAAAAGAAGGTGCGGTCATGAAGATAGCTGTCGTCAGCGATACGCACGGAGCGATAGGGAAGCTCGAAAGTCTGAAGGCGGTGTTTGACGGTTGCGATTATTTGTTCTTTCTCGGCGACGGCGAGACGGATATAAAGCGCGTCGGAGGGATGTTCACCACACAAATAGTTGCCGTTGCGGGTAATAATGATTTTCGCGGGTTTTATGAAAAAGAGGTTACTGAAGAAATAGACGGGGTAAGGCTTTTACTTACGCACGGTCATGCATATGGCGTGCGCAACGGAATCGACAGGCTTGTGGAGCGCGCAAGACAGACGGGGTGCAGTGTGGCGCTGTTCGGGCATACGCATAAGGCTATGACAGAAGAAGTCGACGGCATTACGCTCATGAATCCCGGTTCTCTCGGTTATCCCGATGACGGTCGTCCGTCTTACGGCATTATCGAAATTGACAAAAACAGAGTTTTTGCAAAAATCGCATATATTTAACATGAAAAATGTTTGACAGCAAACTTGATATGTGATATAATTTGACAGTATGGAATGCGTGCGGGTGTAGCTCAATGGTAGAGTTCCAGCCTTCCAAGCTGGCTGCGTGGGTCCGATTCCCATCACCCGCTCCATATTTTGCGCCTGTAGCTCAGTTGGATAGAGCAACGCCCTTCTAAGGCGTGGGTCAGGGGTTCGAATCCCTTCAGGCGCGCCATGTGGTGGGTATAGCTCAGTTGGTTAGAGCGCCAGATTGTGGCTCTGGAGGCCGAGAGTTCGAGTCTCTTTACTCACCCCATATACAGGGGTGTCGCCAAGCGGTAAGGCACGAGACTTTGACTTTCGCACTCGCAGGTCCGAATCCTGCCACCCCTGCCAAAGTAAAACGGCTCGGATCCATTCGTTATCTTTAAGCGAATTTAATAGTGGGGTGTCGCCAAGCGGTAAGGCACTGGACTCTGACTCCAGCACTCCGTAGGTTCGAATCCTACCACCCCAGCCACAGTATACAAGATGCGTTCGTTTTATGCGTAAATTCGCGTAAAAATGAGCGCATTTTTGTATATTATGATATTTGTATTCAGTTGTCATGTAAATTAAATAGGTATTTTTGAGGTACATTTTGGGGTAAAGCGAATCAATCGTTTGTGCATCTTCATTGTATATTTTCACACGGCGTCGAGCATAATTTTATCGGCGATGAGAGCAATAAACTCGCTGTTG
>CAJULE010000029.1 GCA_910587445.1 uncultured Christensenellaceae bacterium | reverse complement strand
GCGGACATCCCGACAAACTTGCCGACCTTATTGCGGACAGCATACTCGACGAGTGTCTCGAACAGGACGAAAACAGCAGAGTGGCTTGCGAAGTTATGCTTGCCCACAATAAATGCTTTATAAGCGGCGAGATAACCACCGAGGCGGAAGTGGACTACGAATACGTTGCCCGTTCGGTCATAGCGCAGGTAGGCTACGATACAACCGATATCGAAGTGGAAATAAGAATCCACGCACAGAGCGAGGACATATCGCAGGCGGTAAGCAAGGAAGAGCAGGGAGCGGGTGATCAAGGCATCGTGTACGGTTACGCAACCGATGAAACGCTCGACTATATGCCGCTTGCAACCGAGCTTGCACACAGGCTGACCGACAGGCTCGAAGAGTGCAGAAAGGACGGAATCATTATAGGACTTCGTCCCGACGGGAAGAGTCAGGTGTCTATCAGATACAACGGCGAAAGGTTCGATAAAATCACGTCGGTGGTAGTTTCGGCACAGCATACCGAATCGAAGAACCTTGACGAGCTGATAAAGGAAATAAGAGAAAAGGTCATCGGCAAGGTGCTTGCGAATTATGATCTTACGGAAACCGAGATACTCATCAATCCATCTGGCAGGTTTGTGCTTGGCGGTTTCGAAGCTGATACGGGATTGACGGGACGCAAACTAATGGTGGATACCTACGGCGGAGTTGCACATAACGGCGGCGGAGCCTTGAGCGGTAAAGATGCAAGCAAGGTTGACCGCAGCGGAGCATACATGGCGAGATACATTGCAAAGAATATCGTTGTCGCAGGCTTGGCGGAAAAATGCGAGGTCGCACTCTCGTATGCAATCGGAGTACCCAAGCCGACGGCAATCGACGTAAACACTTTTTATACGGCATCGGTCAATGAGAACTTAATCGTCAAGGCGGTGGAGAAGGTATTCGACCTGTCGGTCGCAGGCACGATTGAGAAACTCGACCTCCGCAAGGCGGTGTTTGCACAAACGGCTGTCGGCGGACATTTCGGTAAAGATTACCTCGCTTGGGAGTTGACCGATAAGGCGGAAGCTCTGAAAAAAGCCGTCAAAATTTAATAGGTTTTTACGGCGTCTTTCTCTGGACTTCGGCGGACGTTTACGGTATTGTTTGGAACGATGAAAGTCGGCAACGACTGAAGGAGGACGAAAGATGTCACAGACCAATATGCAAGAAGTAAAATGCGTGGCAAAATGGCTGTTATTTACGGACGTTCATACCACCGAATACTCGCCGATGATCGTGCATCATCCGTTTGCGTCGTCGGGGTTTATGATGCTCCCCGGCACGAACGAAATCTTGGACATCACGGCAAGCATGGAGAGCCGAGAAAAGTGGCGCGACTACTTGGGCAAAAAGATAGACGAGGCGAAAAGTGCATATGAAATATTTTTAATGCTGAATAAAACCTACGCCTTGACTTTTATCAAGTATGCGAAAGACGGACTGTCCGCCGCCGAGTTTTCGGAAATACTCGCCGACGCATGGATAAAAGCCGAAGCTCCGAATATGGACGTAAACGTAAGCAAGATGGAATTGGTCGAGCTGTTCAGCCAAGCCGACAAGAAATCGCTTATGACCGAAGCCGAGCAAAAGAGATTCGCTGACCTGACCGAAACCGTAACGGTTTATAGGGGAGTGACCTCGTACAATGCAAAAAACGTGAGGGCATTGTCTTGGACGCTCGATAGGTCAAAGGCGGAGTGGTTCGCCCATAGGTTCAGCGAAGACGGTAAGGTCTATCAGGCACAAATCAATAAGGCGGATATCTTGGCGATTTTTACGAGCCGAAACGAATCCGAAGTGGTGCTGAACCCTCGGAAATTACAGCAACTGAAAGCAGTATAGGAGAATGGAATGGATAAGTTTTTCAGTCAAAGAAATTGCGACCGCTGTGGGAAATCACTGACGGACGGGCGGATAATGTCTATGTATAACACGGACTGCATTTGCTTGGAATGCAAGCGAAAAGAAACGGAGAGAGCGGACTATAAAGCCGCAGCCGAAGCCGATAAAAAGGCAATAGAAAACGGCGATTTTAACTATAAAGGAATAGGTTTGGAAACCCCGAAAAATAGTTAAAAATTCTTTCAAATTCTTTCGGATTTCGACCGCGTTTCGCTGGGCTCTTGTGTGTTTTTACGGTATTGTTGTCTTGCAAAACGGGGGTGGGAAACACCCTCAAAGCAAAGGAGAACACGCAAATGAAAACTCAAACATTCGGCATCGAAATCGAACTCACAGGCATCACCAGAAAGGCAGCGGCAAAGGTAATCGCAGACTACTACGGAACGACATCCTACTACGCAGGTAGCGGATACGACACCTACGAGGCAACCGACAGACAAGGTCGCAAATGGAAAGCGATGAGCGATAGCAGCATACGCGCCGAGCGGAGAGATGGCGGAACGGCAACGGGCGAATACAAATGCGAAATAGTAACGCCAGTATGCAAATGGGAAGACATCGAAGACATACAGGAAATCGTAAGGCAACTGCGACATAAAGGTGCGATAGCAAACAGTAGCTGCGGAATCCATGTACACGTCGGAGCGGAACAGCATACGGCAAAGACATTAAGAAACCTCGTAAACATTATGACGAGCAAAGAAGACCTGCTGTTCAAAGCAATCGGAGTAAGTGTAGACAGAGAAAGCAGATGGTGCAAAAAGACCGAGCAAAGGTTCGTCGAGAGTATGAACCGCACAAAGCCGACTACGAAAACGGCGGTCGAAAGATTATGGTACAACGGCAACTCGCATAGGAACACACACTACGACAGCAGTCGCTACCATGCACTCAACCTGCACAGCCTATGGCAAGGCAAGGGCATCGAGTTTAGATGCTTTAACGGGACGACGCACGCAGGCAAGATTAAAACCTACATCCAACTGTGCCTCGCAATCAGCCATCAAGCCTTAACGCAGAACGGAGCAAGCGCAAAGAAAACGGTAACCGCAAACGAAAAATACACATTCCGCACATGGCTGCTCCGCCTCGGAATGATAGGCGAAGAGTTCGATACGGCAAGAAAGTTTTTACTCGAAAACTTAAGCGGCGACATCGCATTCAAAAACGGTAGACCGAGGGCGGCGGCTTAACCGCCCCCTCACAAAAGAAGGAGATAAAAAATGACAAAACTTTATGTAGCATACGGTAGCAACCTCAACCTTGCACAAATGGCAAGACGGTGTCCAGACGCAAAGGTCGTGGGCATCGGCACACTTAAAAACTATCAGCTGACGTTCCGTGGCGTGGCAACGATAGAACCCGTCGATGGGGCGGAGACGCCTGTCGGCGTGTGGGAAATCACACCTCGTGACGAAATCGCACTCGACAGGTACGAAGGATATCCGAGTTATTATCGAAAGGAAACGGTAACGGTGGATATGCCGAACGGAGCGGTCGAGGCAATGGTGTACATAATGAACGAAGGCAAGCCGAATATGCCGTCGGGATTTTATTACAACACAATTCTCGAAGGATACAGGGATGTCGGACTTGATCCGAAATTCCTGCAAGCGGCTCTCGACGATACGAAAAAGCGAATGAGAGCGAGAGCATAAAAACAAAATCAAATGCGTGTTCAAAGGGAGAGCCTCGGCTCTCCTTTTATTTATTGTAAACGGAGGGAGCAATGGCATACAATAAACAACTTGCAGACCGTGCCGTTGCTTTTATCAACTCGTTAAAACATACGAAAGGCACATGGCACGGCGTACCATTCGAACTGTTGCCGTGGCAGGACAAAATCATAAGGGACATTTTCGGCACGGTAAAAGACAACGGTTATAGGCAGTACAACACCGCCTATGTCGAGATACCGAAAAAGCAAGGCAAGTCGGAAATAGCCGCCGCAATCGCATTATACCTTTTAGCGGGCGACGGAGAGTGGGGTGCGGAGGTTTACGGATGTGCAGCCGACCGCCAACAGGCAAGTATAGTCTTCGACGTGGCTTGCAACATGGTAGAACAATGCCCCGCCTTGAAGAAGAGAATCAAGCCGATAATGAGCCAGAAACGGCTCGTGTATCAACCGCTTAATTCTTTTTATCAGGTGCTGTCGGCGGAGTCGTACACCAAGCACGGACTGAACGTTCACGGCGTCGTATTCGACGAACTCCACGCACAGCCGAACCGAGCCTTATACGACGTAATGACGCACGGTTCGGGCGATGCGAGAAAGCAACCGCTGTTCTTTTTGATAACTACGGCAGGCACTGACCGCAACTCAATCTGTTGGGAAATCCATCAAAAGTCGAAAGACATACTTGAAGGTCGAAAGCATGACCGATCGTTCTATCCCGTAATTTACGGAGCGGATGACGATGATGATTGGGGTAGCGAAAAGGTATGGGCGAAAGCCAACCCCTCGCTCGGTATCACGGTGGAGATAGATAAACTCCGTACTGCCTACGAGTCGGCGAAAGAGAACCCGGCGGAAGAGAACTTGTTCCGACAACTACGACTCAATCAATGGGTAAAGCAAAGCGTCCGTTGGATGCCGATGGATGCTTGGGATAAATGCGATTTTCAAGTGGATGCCGAAAAGCTGAAAGGACGGGAATGCTACGGCGGACTTGACCTTTCGTCAAGCACCGATATCACGGCATTCGTACTTGTCTTTCCGTCATTGAACGATGGCGATAAATACATCGTTCTGCCGTTCTTTTGGATACCCGAAGATACGATAGAATTGCGAGTTCGACGCGATCACGTTCCATACGACGTATGGAAAGCAAAGGGGCAAGTTATAACCACCGAGGGCAATGTAATCCACTACGGATACATCGAAAACTTTATAGAAGACCTCGGCACGAAATACAACATCAAGGAAATAGCTTTTGACCGATGGGGAGCTGTGCAGATGACACAGAACCTCGAAGGAATGGGGTTCACGGTCGTACCGTTCGGGCAGGGGTTCAAGGATATGAGTCCGCCGACGAAAGAGCTGATGAAGCTCGTGCTTGAGCAGAAGATAGCGCACGGCGGGAACGTGCCACTCCGATGGATGATGGACAACGTGTTCGTTAGAACCGATCCTGCCGGGAATGTGAAGATGGACAAGGAAAAGTCCACCGAAAGAATAGACGGAGCGGTTGCACTCGTTATGGCTTTAGACCGTGCAATCCGCAATAAGGGAACAACGGACAGCGTCTATAACGATCGAGGAATAATCATTATATAAGGCTATAAAATAGTGGCAAAATTCATAAAAAAGTTGTGTGTTTCTACGCAATTTCGCTGGGCTCTTTCGGTTGTTTACGGTATGTTTGTAGTACAAAACAAAGGCAAGGGCAACCGCCCGAAAGGAGTAAAAAATGGCATCAACAATGAAAGTAAAAGCAGAAATTACAAGTGAAAAAGGGTTCTATGTAGGCGACGTGTGCTACCAAATGACAGACGAAGACTACAATGCGGATTGGAGCAACGACTTCGAAGATTTCGAGGGCGAACATGAAATTCATGGACACAAATTCGCAATCGGCGGAACGAAATACGGCGATGGAGAGTACGAAGACCAATACGGACACCGCTACGGCGTGGACGCAGGAAACATCGGAATCCTGCCATACGAACTGTGCGAAAGCAAGGACGAAAAAGAGATAGCAAAATTCGGACGATTCGTAAATGCAAACAAAGCAACATTCACAGCGGAAGACGGAGTGATCGAGATAGAGTTTGATGACGGTCAACACATATACATCAATACCGATGACTACGAAGAGGACGAAGAAGATTACTACGACGAAGACGAAGAATATTAAAATCATAAAAAGACCAGAGATGGTCTTTTTTCTTTTGGGAGGAAATCAATGCAAATAGAAAAAAGAGCGGTGGAAGAATTAAAGGCGGCGGAGTACAATCCCCGTAAGGACTTAAAGCCCGGCGACGCCGAATACGAAAAGCTCAAACGCAGCATCGAAGAGTTTGGCTACGTCGAACCCGTAATATGGAACAAACGCACGGGCGTGGTTGTGGGCGGACATCAACGCTTAAAAGTGATGAAAGACCTTGGGTTCACCGAAGTGGACTGCGTTGTGGTCGACCTTGACGAAAGCAAGGAAAAAGCCTTGAACATCGCTCTGAACAAAATCAGCGGCGAGTGGGACAATGATCTCTTGGCAAGTCTTTTGAAAGACTTGGACGGCAGCGGATACGACATCACACTAACGGGTTTTGACCTTGCCGAAGCACAGGAACTGTTCGGGAGCGGCAGTATGGAGAATGTCCACGAAGACGACTTTGACGCTGAATCCGCTCTTGATGAAGTAACCGAGCCGAAGACGAAAACGGGCGATTTATGGATACTCGGACAGCACAGACTGCTGTGCGGGGACAGCACGCAAGCCGAGGACGTGAACCGAGTGTTGGACGGTAAAATGGCAGACCTGATGGTAACCGATCCGCCTTACAATGTGGACTACGGCTCGGCGGTAAGGGGCAAACATCAATCGCAGTCTCGGTCGAGCAGCACGATTGCAAACGACAACCTTTCGGACGATGAGTTCTATCAATTCCTTTTGGCATTCTATAAGGCGGCGGAAAAGAATTTGAAGAAAGGTGCGCCGATTTATGTGTTCCACAGCACAAAAGAAACCGTAAACTTTACGAAAGCGATGACGGATGCAGGGTTCAAGTATTCGCAGACGCTTATATGGTTGAAGAACCATTTCACGCTCGGTAGACAGGACTACCAGTGGAAGCATGAGCCGATACTCTACGGATGGAAAGAGGGTGCGGGGCATTATTTTATTGACGATCGAACGCTTGCAACTGTGATGGAGGGACTGACGGAGAATCTGCGAAAGCTGAACAAAGCCGAGCTCGTTGAGTTGGTAGAAAAAATACTCGGTTTGCCGAACTCGGTCATAGAGGATAACAAGCCGAACAAATCGCCAGACCATCCGACGATGAAACCCATCACGCTGTGTGCCAAGCTCATCTATAACAGCAGCCACGAAGACGATACGGTATATGAACCGTTCGGCGGTAGCGGCTCCACGCTTATAGCGTCCGAGCAATTGAACCGCAAGTGCCGGGCGATAGAACTTGAACCGAAATACTGCGACGTTATCGTCCGCAGATACAAAGAACTTTGCCCTGAAGCGGAAATCAAACACATTCGGGACGGGGTGGAAATTTTCGATTAAAGAGTTGTAGAATTCGGCACGATTTCGCTGGGCTCTTTGGACAAGTTACGGTATTGTAAAAGAAAAAACGGAGGCAAGAAAATGGCAAGTATATTTGGGTTAAAGCTCAAAGGCAGACGCAGTTTTATGGGCAGAGATTGGCAAGGCAATCAAGGCAATCTTTATCTCGACGAAAAGAAAATTGCATGGTACAACGACAGCGGGAACGGCGGCCCTGCGGACATAGATTTTTATGATATCAGCGGACGGAAAGAGAACGAAGCGAAGCTCGAAGAAATCGTTAAAATGTATTACAAAAAATATCCGCTCGAAGAGCAATACAAAAATCTTGAACCCGATGTGGAAATGCTGATTGGCAGACTCATCGAATTAATGGACGATGAAAAGCAGTATAAAAAGTATGCAAAGCAAGGCTATCCAGTAATAGATATCTTTCTTATAAAAAATATTTTCTGTTTGGGTATGCTTCGAAATGCTTTTGGCATTATCGTCGAAAATATAAAGAGCATTAGCAAAACGCTTTAATATTAATTGTGAAACGTAATGATTTTTCATAAGTAACCTTTAATGAGAAGATTCTATATAAAAATTATAGCACAACACAAAGGATAAATCAATAAAGGTGGGAATAGCATTTATAATAAGTACGCTCCTTTTCGTTCAATGAGTGGCAAAAACCCTTTTCGTTGTGTCTAATCCCATTATTTAGAGAGAGCGAGAAGAAGATAAATCAATTCCCGTCAAGAAAAGCGTCATAATGCACGAAAAGGGTAAATAACGAAAAAACACCCTAAAAACGGCATTTGAGCATAGAAAAAGACACACGCAGCGGAGATTTTAACGCTCCTTTTGCGTGTGTCTTGGTGGAGCTTCTGGGCGGACTCGAACCGCCGACCTAGTGATTACGAATAGGGACTTTTATTTTCTTTCTTAGTGCGGTATATTTATAAGGTGGGAAAATAGGGGAGAATTGAGAAAAGTGCGAGAGTTCGCACTTTTTGTGGTTTATAATCTCGTTTGATAGTTGCTTCCGCCGTACATTATGCTTTTGATATAAACTGTTTGTTGTTCTTCGTTTGTTTGGAAGAACATAAGATATTTTTTTACAACGGCAAACCGATAAATTTTTCCGTTTATGACTTTATGCGGATAAGAAGTCGGTCTTTCCGAAATATGTACGGCTTCCGATTCCAAAGCATTTGCAAAATTCGAAGCCGCTTTCGGATTGCATAAAATATCACGAATATAAGTTTTTATGTTGTATGCTTCAATAGCGGCTCTTTTGTGGATAACTAATTTATAAATCATAAATCTTTTTTAAAGTCTTTTATGAAATTATCAAAGTCAATCCATTCGTTTGGTTCTTTCTCGATTTCTTTTTCGCGCTCGACTATTTTGTCTTTAATGCGTTGTTCAAGTTTTATATTTGTTTTTTTGATTGCTACTGTTTCCATGATTTTAATCTCCTTTTGTATTAGTATACTACGGAATCGGGGAAAAGTCAATATGTAAATGAAAATAAATGAGTGACAGAGGTTGTCACTCACTGTGTGATATATTTTCGTTATGAATTGGAACGAATTGATAAACGAATCAGAACGTGTCTTGCAAGAATTGAAAGAACGACTTGAAAAAGAGGAGTGGGAGTTATTTCTTGATAGCGTTTATCATGTGCTCTATGACGGGAGCTAATTCCTGCTGTTTGTCTTTCGGCAGTTCTCTAAGGTGAGCAATAAGGTTTTCTATGCTTTAAGGATGTGGATATATCTACGGGAAGAATAAACGACACTCCGAAAACGGAAAGCAGTATACGCACTATTCCTTTTCTTGCTTCGCTCGATCCGCATTTGAAAATATTGTCGGGTACTCCGTTGACGTATAACAGTGTGAGGTTGTTTTTTAAACGGAAATATGCGAAGTTGGGTTTTAAGGGGTTGAATTTACATACTTTTCGGCATACGTTCATATCGCTGTGTTATATAGCGGGAATTCCCGTAAAGGTGATACAGACAATGGCTGGACACTCCGATGTAAATCTGACATTGAACATTTATACGCACGTTCTTAAGAAAGGAAATTCAAAACTTTTGGACTATATAAAACGGCTTAAAAAAGAGCTCGAAAATTGAAGAAAGTGACCAAAATCAGTGCCGCAACAAGAAAATACAATTTTTTATACATAAAAGTGATACAAAATGTTAAAACCGTGCTTTTTAAGCACGGTTTTGCGATTCTTGGAGCTTCTGGGCGGACTCGAACCGCCGACCTAGTGATTACGAATCACTCGCTCTACCGACTGAGCCACAGAAGCATAGCAATGCAAGCATATCGAAATTGTTGCTTATGCCATGCAAAGCCGAAATTCGACTGCTTGATTATTTTACTATAAAAGCGGGAAATTGGCAAGTGTTTTGACCAGGTATTTAAAAAAATTTCGCGGGCGTGAAATTGGGGCGGATAATGTCGGAGCGGAACAATTCGGGGAGCGCCTCAATGAGTTTGCCGCGAGCCGTTGCGGCAAATGACAAAAAAAATTCTTTTGCATAAAAGCGTTGACAAAATGCGGCGGGTGTGGTAGAATAACGGTGTTCCTGAGAGAAAAGGGCGACCTGATCGCGAAGGAGGGTAAATATGTAAAAGTTCTGCGCGCGCCAAAGAAAGAAATTTCGCGGCAGCGGACCGTTGCGCGTGCGACTTGATTTTTAAATGACCCTCTCTGCGTACGAAAAGGAGAGGGTTTTGATATTTTATTGTTCGGGAGATGTTATCATGGATGAAACAAGACTTGCGCAAATCGGCATAATAGTTACGGAAAGGAAAGCCGTGAGCGAACTGAACGGACTTTTGAGCGTTTACGGCGAGTACATAATAGGCCGCATGGGATTGCCTCTCAAAGAGCGCGGAGTAAGCGTCATATCGCTTGTCGTGGACGCTCCCGCCGACGTCATAAATACGCTTACTGGCAGGTTGGGAAATCTTTCGGGAGTGGCGGCAAAGACGCTGTTTGCAAAGGCTGACGGCAATAAGCCCCGATAATTCAAAACTATCTATCGTAAAAGGAGAATAATATTATGAAAAAGAAAATTTCCGTTATCATCGTTATGGCGCTCTCGATGTGCCTTGCCGTATTCGGCGCGGCGTGCGGCGACCAAACTCCCGTGACCGACAGAATGGACGTGCAACAGCTTTGGAAGGACGCTACGGGCATGGAGGAGTATCCGCAGGCTTGCCTTGTGGTGAACGGAGAATTCGCTTCGGCGCACGCAAGCTTTGTCGCGGATTTTTCCGCGGCGCTCAAGGAGCATGATACATGGGCGGAAAGTCACCCCGAAGAGACGGTGGCGGCAATAGGCTCGCACATGGAAGGAGATACGCAGTCGACGGTAAAGTCGCTTACGTCGGACATTGTAAAGCGTTGCCACATAAATGCCGTGGACGCACTCGAGGACAGAGAAGCCGTCGAGGAATATCTCGGGCTGTTTCTTGAATTCGAGAAAGAACTCGACACGTCGCTTATAGGCGGCAAGCTTCCCGACGACGGATTTTATTACGGACAGTTGACGGGCGGCTCTGCGCCGGAATCGGTAGATATCTATGTCCCCGACGGCGCAACCGCGCTTGCGCTCGCATACTTTATGCACAGCGGCGAGAAGGTGAGCGGCGCACAGCTTAACATACACGTTGTGACGGCGACAAGCATAGGCTCGTTTGTCGCAAACGGGACCGCCGATCTTGCGGTCATGCCGTCGAACGCAGCCGCTAATATGTACAACAGAAGCGGTAAATACAAGCTTGTCATGACGCTTACGCACGGAAATCTTTACATTGTCGGCGGCGAGATGAGCGGTGCGGACAGTCTTGTCGGCAAGCGCGTGGGGGCGATAGGTCAGGGGCAGGTGCCCGATCTCGTGCTCCGCTATATCCTGAAGCGGAAGGGCATAGATTATGTGCTTTCGGATACGGCGGCGGAAGGCAAAGTCGCAATTTCCTACTATTCGGACGGAGCGTCGGTTGCGCGCGCGCTTAAAGCCGGTCTGATAGATTTCGGTCTTCTTGCCGAGCCCGCGGCTTCCACCGTTTACGACCTCGTAAATACCAAACCCGACGCGTGAGCGGAAATCGACGGACAACATTAAAGCGAGCGATAGCCAATCTGTACTTTCCGCTCGTTACGGTGGGCTTCATCGCGGCAGTGTACGCTACGGCGGCGGCAATAGTGGGCGAAAGCCTTATTTTGCCGCGGCTCGGAGAAATACTTGCCGAAGCGGGTAAGCTTCTTACAAAGAGCAGCTTTTACAAATCGTTGCTCTTTACGCTTTTGCGCGCGCTCGCCGCATTCGCGGCGGCATTTGTCGCAGGCGGCGCGCTCGGCATAGCGGCAAACGCAAGCGGAGCAGTCGAGAAATTGCTTTCGCCCCTCATGGTGCTGTTGCGTGCGATACCCACTATGGCGGTCATATTCCTGCTTGTACTGTGGTTTCGTTCGGCATATGCGCCCATGATAGTGGCGTTTACCATACTTTTGCCCCTTTGCTATGCGGAGACGAAAACCGCGCTTTCTTCGCTCGACGGCGGCATTTTCGAGATGTGCAAGGTCTATGCCGTACCGAAAAGACGCGTGCTTGCTCGATTCGTGTTGCCTCAGATCGCGCCCCCTCTCATAGACGGTGCGGCAGGCAATCTGTCCTTTTCGGTAAAACTCGTAATAGCCGGCGAAGCGCTTGCGCAGACTGCCGCTGGGCTCGGCGGAGCGCTCAACATGGCGAATGTATATCTCGAAACGGCACGGCTCATGGCAATAACGCTCATTGCCGTTGTCGTATGCTTTGTTCTCGAATTTTCGATCAGACTGCTGTTGTTGCCGTCGAGGAGGTGGAGATGATAGTTCTCGAAAACATTGTCAAAAAGTACGGCGACAGGTGTGTTTACGACGGCTTTGGCGCGAACTTCGAAGGAGTCACCGCCATTTTCGGGCGAAGCGGTTGCGGAAAAACCACCCTTTTAAATATGGTTGCGGGGCTTACGGAGTTCGACGGCAGTGTAACGCATGACGGAGCCGTCGCATATATGTTTCAACAGCCGCGCCTTATAAAAAATCTGACCGTTCTCGAAAATCTCGTGTTTACGGGCGCGGACAGAGAAAGCGCCGAACAAATGCTCGGACGCGTCGAGGTCGAGCCCGGGTTATATCCGAAACAGCTTTCGGGCGGCATGGCGGACAGAGTGGCTCTCGCCAGAGCTTTTCTCGGGAAAGCGGGCGCGCTTTTAATGGACGAACCTTTTCGCGGACTCGACATAGGGCTCAAGGTGCGAATAATGGAACTCTTTCGTACGCTTTATGCGGAGCGCCCTTGCGACGTGTTGTTTGTCACGCACAGTCCGCTCGAGGCGGCGAGGCTTGCTACCCGTGCAGTTGTCATAGACCGAGGGAAAATCATAGCCGATCTTTCGGACGAAAAACTCACCGAAAAGGAAATCGAAAACGTGCTTGTATCTCTTTAGTCGAAAGAAATATCAAAAGCGAATATATTTTTGCTTTTTACTCGAATTTCTTCTTGACGAACGACGATATACATGATATAATTACAGTACCTAATAAATATTTACGGAGGGCTATAATATGAAAAAATTGGGAAAAGTTTTGCTGTCCGCGCTCTGTCTTGCGCTCTGCGTGTTTACGCTTGTCGGTTGCAGCAGCTACGGTTCGGTGCTTAAGGCATTCGAGAAAGAGGGCTTCAAGGAGTCGGAGACAATGTCCAATATTTTCACCGATATCACGAAGGATCTCGAAGAGGACGAAATCGTCATGACGCCGCACGTTCTTACGAAGGGGCTTACCTGCACGGTGCTTATCATCGAGTTCAAGTCTACAGACGATATGAAGAAGGCAGTCGACGACAGCGCTACGATTAAAGGGCTTTTGAAAGACCTTTCGGAGAGCGATTACATAAACGGCAACTGTATGTTTTTGCCCGTTGCTTGCGTGTCTCCTTCGTTAAAAGACGCGCTGGAAATATTCAAGAACGCATAAACAAATCAATTGATCGGCAATCTGACAAACCTCGCGCAAGCCGCGGGGTTTTTCCTTTGCTCGGAGAAAAGGGCGGAGCGGCTTGACAAATGCGTTTCGCTCGTGGTAAAATTATTTATAATCGGGCTGCTTTCGGAGGGCATATGAAAAAGTACAGATGTGCGCGTTGCGGCGCGAAGATAGCAAAGGAAGAGGTCAAAGGCGGCAGAGTGCGTTGCGGCGTCTGCGGCTGCGTGGGAGCGGTCAACGCCGCGGGCATAGTCGTGACTCTCTATGAGGGCGAGGACGGCGAAATCGACGATGTGACCGTGCTCGGCAATAAGTATACTTTGGACAAACACCCGTCCGCCTATAAAATCGAGGGGACGAAGCTTGTCGGTTTCCGCTCGAGGTTTGCCAAAGATATCGAAGTGCCTTACGGCGTGACAGAGATCGCGAGCGGCGTCTTTGCCGGCACGAAGATTACGCGCGCCGTTTTGCCGTCCACGCTTAATACAATAGGCGATGAAGCGTTCGCGGGCAGCGCCGTTTCCGAAGTCGTTGCGGCGGGCGCCATAACCTTTGTGGGCGCGAGGGCATTTGCCTACTGTAAAAATCTTTTGAGCATAGCGTTCAAAAAGGGGCTTAAAACTATAGGGGAAGAGGCGTTTGAAGGTAGCGGTCTCATCACCGTAAGCTTGCCGTCCACGCTCGAAGAAGTGTGCGAGCGGGCTTTTTGCGGCTGTAAAAAACTCGTGCATACGGGAATCAGACGGGCAGCGAAAATAGGCGCGGAAGCCTACCGAGGGTGCGAGAGCATAACCGAACTCAACTTGCCTGTGGGCGTAAGGTGCATAGACGAGGAGGCTTTTGCGGAGTGCGGGCTCTTGAAGAAAGCCGTTTTGCCCGATACGATCGAGTATGTGGGCGGCGGAGCGTTTTACGGGTGCAAGAACCTGTCGGACGTGGTTTTGCCAGCCGCTCTTTCGGAGTTCGGCACGGGCGAGAACGTGCACGGCGTGTTCGAGGGCTGCGCTCGTCTCTACGAGATAGCGCTTCCCGCGGCGGTTGCGACATATCCCGACAGAATGTTTAAGGACTGCGTGTCGCTGGCTCGCGTTATGCTTTCGGCAAAACCCGCGGCGATATCTCGCGGTATGTTCGAGGGGTGCGAGAGCCTGCGCGAAATGGACTTGCCGCCGTCGGTAACAAAAGTGGAAGAGCGCGCGTTTTTCGGAAGCGCCTTAAGGCGCGTTACGTTCGGCAAGAAGCTCGCGAAGATAGGAGACGGAGCCTTTGCCGGCACTCTTCTCGAAACCGTGATTGTCCCCGACGGCGTGATTGAAATGGGAGAAAGAATATTCGAAAACTGCCGACACCTGCGCAGTGCGAGCGTCAAATCGGCAAAGTGTGCGCTGCCGGCATTCATGTTCTGCGGATGCACGGCGCTCACCGAGCTGTCCGTCGAAAAGAGCGTTTTCGGATTGGGTGAGGGATTCTTGTATAACTGTTCGGCGCTTTCGACGTTCAAGCTGCCCGCCGCTCTCGAAAAGGTGGGAGACAAGGCGTTTTACGGGTGCGAGAGATTATCTCTGCCGACGAAAGCAAAGCTGCGCGCTTTAAACAGAAAGTCCTGCGAAGAGTAGTTAGGAGTTTGTCGTATGTTTGGGAAACGACCGTATTTTTTAAAAAATAAAGATTGGTATCATAAGACCAAACTCGGAGATACTGATACGTTTAAGCTGACAAGGCTCGGTATGTCGATACCGAAAGTATTGAAAAGTTATTTGGATTATTACCGCATAAAGCAGGAAGATGTCTTCGATTATGCGACCGATTTCGATGTGAAAACGGAATTCGATATGTGGGCAAAAGACGGGATAAGCAAAAGAATGAAAGCAAGCGGCGCGGCAGATTCCGAAATAAATGAAGCCGTAGATTTGTTTACGAATATCGAAGATATTGTTAAAAACGGCAAAAACGATAAAACATAAACGAATAAAACAGCTCTTCGTAACGCGTCGAAGAGCTGTTGTTTTACGGTAAACCCATTACTGTTATTTAATTCAGTCGGCGTACTTGTCCTCGTCGCTCCAGCTGTACATTTTGCGGAGTTCTTTGCCGACTTCCTCGAGCTTGTGCTCGCTCTCGAGGCGGCGCGTAGCGTTGAAATATGCTCTGCCGTTGTTGTTTTCGGCTATCCAATTGCTTGCGAAAGTTCCGTCCTGAATTTCGGAAAGCACCTTTTTCATTTCCTTTTTCGTCTCGTCCGTGATTATGCGCTTGCCTATTTTATAGTCTCCGTATTCCGCCGTGTCGGAAATCGAGTAGCGCATGAATGAGAAGCCTCCACGGTAGATGAGGTCTACTATGAGCTTCATTTCGTGTATGCACTCGAAGTATGCGTTCTGGGGGTCATAGCCGGCTTCGACGAGCGTTTCGAAGCCCGCTTTCATTAGAGCGGTCACACCGCCGCAAAGAACGGCTTGTTCTCCGAAAAGGTCGGTTTCGGTCTCGCACTTGAACGTCGTTTCGAGTACGCCCGCTCTCGCTCCGCCTATACCGAGCGCGTAAGCAAGCGCTATTTCCTGCGCCTTGCCCGTTGCGTTTTGGTGAATCGCTACGAGGCAGGGCACGCCCTTGCCCTCGACGTATTCGCTGCGCACCGTGTGCCCGGGACCTTTGGGCGCGATCATGAACACGTCCACGTTCTCGGGCGGAACTATCTGTTTGAAGTGAATGTTGAAGCCGTGCGCAAACGCGAGCGCCTTGCCTTCGGTGAGCGAGGGGAGTATGTCCTCGCGGTAGATCTTCGCCTGTTTTTCGTCGGGCGTAAGCATCATGATAACGTCGGCTTTTTTTGCCGCCTCTGCGGCGGTGAGCACGGTGAGCCCCGCTTTCTCTGCGCGCGCCGCGCTTTTCGAGCCGGGATAGAGACCGACGACTACTTTGACTCCGCTGTCCTTGAGGTTGAGCGCGTGAGCGTGTCCCTGCGAACCGTAGCCTATGATTGCAACCGTCTTTTTCTTCAGATAGTCGAGGTTGCAGTCCTTTGCATAAAAGATTTTAGCCATGATATTGCTCCTTAAAGATGATTATTTGAACTTCGATCGCTTCTGCGCTTTCGCACTTTAACGCGTGTATGCGGTAATTATACATCGACGGGGCGAGTTTGTCAAATTTTATTGACTGTCAAACGCAAATTTTGATATAATAGTGGGCGAATAGGAACATCAAGGAGACAGTCATGACCGATTTTTCTTCGATATCGCTCGGGGCGGCGGCATTGTCGCTTTTCAAAAATACTAAAAACGATGCTGGCATAGACGCGCTTGTGAAAATGTGTTTGCTTCCCGACATACGCGAGTTGGCGGAGCTTTGGGCGGAGTATTACCGTGCGCTTTGCGCCGAGGGGTGCGAGGACAACTGTGCCGAGTATTTCGCGGCGAGGATCCTTTCCGACGAAAACCCTCTTTCCGCGCGCATGGCTTGCGGAGAAAACGTAGACTCGCTTAAAGAAACGGCGCGGCGCGAACTTAAACTTCTCGGAACTCTCGCCCGTCTCGAGCCAGCGCATTTTGCCGAATACTACAAAGACGGGGTAAAGGCTTTCCCGAAGTGGAAGGCGGGGAAGGGACGCGTCCCGGACTTTAAGCAGCTTGAGGACTCTATCAAAAGCAAAGGCTACGGCGTGTTTGCGAAGTCGGTTGCGTACTCCTACGATGTGAAAGAAAAGAAGCTTGTTCCCGTGGAAAACATAAATCCCGTAAGGCTTGCGGATCTCAAGCTCTACGACGATTGCAAAGAGGCTATAGTGGAAAACACTCTGAACTTTTTGGACGGACTGCCGGCAAACAACGTGCTTTTATACGGAGACAGGGGTACGGGCAAGTCGAGTATGGTGCACGCCGTCCTGAATGAGTATTCTTCGCGCGGCTTGCGGCTTTTGGAGGTGTCGAAAGCGGCGATCTCCGATTTTCCGAAAGTGTTCAAGCTCGTAGAAAAAATGAAGTGTTTTCGCTTTATAATCTTTATCGACGATTTGACATTCGTCGAAGGCACTGACGACTATGCCGAACTAAAAGCCGCGCTCGAAGGTTCGGTGAGCCGTCTCGATAACGCACTCATATACGCGACGTCCAACCGCCGTCATCTCGTAAAAGAGAACTACGAGGGCAGTATGAACGATATGCACGTGAACGACACCGTACAGGAGCAGATGTCGCTGTCCGATCGCTTCGGACTTACCGTGACTTTTTTGAGTCCCGACAAGCGCGAATTCGCAGCCATACTTTCCGGAATACTTGCGGACAGAAATATAGAGCTCGACGGCGCGACGCTCTCGCTCGTTGCCGAACGCTACGCTCTCGGAAAGGGCGGCAGAAGCGGCAGAGCGGCGAAACAGCTTGCGGATATGATAGAGAGCCGCGTGCGTCGCGGACAAGCCGTCGCGGAAATTTTCCGCAAGGATTGAATAGGCATATACGAATAAATGGCTTGACAAATACGTATATTATAATTATAATATAATTATGAAAGAGCTTGGTTTCGAATGGGACGAAAATAAAAATGTCATAAATAAGAACAAACATAAAATTTCGTTTGAGGAAGCTAAAACGGTTTTCTATGACGAATGCGCTTTGGTCATAGACGACCCCGAACATTCGGCGGAAGAAGAAAGATTTATCATTCTCGGTTTCAGCATAAAAGCAAATTTGCTTGTTGTCTGTCATTGTTATAGGGCGACAGATACTGTTATAAGAATTATATCCGCAAGAAAAGCAACAAAAAACGAAGCAAAATATTATGAAAGGAGAGGTGATTAAAATGGTAGAAGAATATGATTTTTCGAATGCAAGAAAAAATCCTTATGCAAAGAAGTTAAAAAAACAAATTACTATAAATTTAGATAATGATACAATCGACTATTTTAAAAATCTGTCGCAAAGCATGGGGATTCCTTATCAAACACTCATCAACTTATTTCTTGCGGACTGTGCAAAAAACAAAAGACAGCCTACAGTGGCGTGGAATTAAAATAAGAAAACAGATTTTTATGCTTTTGTCGCACGGTTGTTACACTTATGTAACGCGAATGTGACGGTAAAGCGTTGCCGAGCTTTCTAAAATATAATACAATACAGGCAAGGTCGAAACGGCGGTAAAAAAACTGTCCGCACATTGCCGTCATGACCCGAAAAGATCAAGGGAAGCCTCTCGGTTTGCGCCGAGGGGCTTTCTCGCGGCGGGCGATACGGATACTAAAACGGTTGCCACGGAGAAGGTTTTGTGGTATAATACGAAAAAATATGCGTTAAATTACGGAGGAAAAGTCCATGGCGTACGAGGTGGGAAACGGAACTACCATAAGAAAGCTTCTCGGCGGAACGGTCAAGTACACGATACCGAGGTATCAGAGAAAATATGTGTGGACGGACAAGCATTGGCAGGATCTGTTCGACGACCTTTTGTTCGTATACAATCTCGATGCCACCGACACAAAACACTTTTTCAGCACGTTTATTCTCGAAAAGCTCGGCAATACGGGCGGTATAGATTGCTTTTCCGTTATTGACGGGCAACAACGTCTTTCCACGGTAATGGCAATGCTCTCGGCTGTGTGCCGTCTGCTTATCGAGCAAGGCGCGAAAGACAGACATTCCCTGCTCGTTCAATACCTTTCGGCGACGGACGAATACGGCAAGTACATAAAGATAAGCAACGAAAACATCGACCTTCTCGGCGAGATAATCGGCGACAATATGGAATTTATTTCGGCGAGAGAACTCCGACCTCTCGGCGTAAAGGCGTACCACACATATACGTCGGAGCAGAAAAACATCTATAAATGCTATGAGTTTTACTACGGAAAAATAAAAGAGCTCATAAGCTCGGACACTCCCGAGAAAGAAACGGAAAAGGTCATGAAGTTTGCGAACTGTCTGCTCGATATGCAGATAGTGCAGATAATCGTGGACAGGGAACAGGAGGGCTACGACATATTCGAGATCCTCAATGCACGCGGCACGCCTCTTGCCCAGCACGAGCTCCTGAAAAACTACATATTCAAGTTCTACAAGCCAATAGGGGACATAGACATTGCAAAACAGAAGTGGGCGAGCATAGAAAGTCTTTTGACGGCGAAAAGTCAAAGCGCATTGTCGAACTTTATCGACCACTACACGATACACAAATACGGCAAAGCGGATAAGGTGAATACGGTTCTGCGCGTCATAAAGAAAGCCAACAGCAAGAACAATACGAAAGAGATACTCGAGGACTTGTACAGGAAGTCGCGGTTCTATAAGTGGATAATAAGTCCGAGCGATTTTCGCGGCAACGACCTTTTCGACAGGCGCGAGACGACCGACGGCATTTACAGTATACTCGTGTACTTCGATCTAAAGAAGCAGTCGCAGTTCCGTCCGCTTATACTCTCGCTGTTTTCGCGGCTCGAAGCACTGAAGCTCGCTTGCGAGGAAGGAACGGAAAATGCGGAAGAGAAAGCTCGCCGCAAAGCGGCTTACCGAGATTACGAAAGCGAGGTGGAAAAGGCGATGACGCACCTTCTTCATATGTCGCTTATAGAGCTTGTCATAAAAAAGCAACAGCCGAAGATTTTCGAAAACAGAGTCCACGAGCTTGCGAGAAATATCGAAAGCGGAGCGTACGGCATAGAAAAGATATACGATATTCTCAAGATATCCGTTACTTACGATATGTTCGTCAACAGCTTCTGCGTGCTCGGTTATTCGAACAAAATGGAGATATACGACAGGGAAAAAACAAAGACGGACATCAGGCAGTTCTTGAGAATGTACGAATTGTACAAGCAGGGCACGGACGAACTCACCATAGACAAAATGACGGTCGAGCATATCCTTAACGATTCCGCGACCGAGGAGCACGCGTGCTATATCGGCAACCTCTTGCCGCTTGCCGAATCCATTCAGAGGAAAATAGACGGCGAGCCCGAGTTTGTGAAAAAGGTGCCGCTTTATCGCGAATCGAGCTTCGAGACGGTGAAAGAATTTTTGTCGAAGTATGGAAATAACACGCAGTGGAACGAAAGTTTCATAAAGAACCGTTCGCGGGAGCTGGCGAATACGTTTTACTATAATATTTTCAAATTGGAGAGGTAACTGCCTATGTGGGCGCTGATATTCGGCGTTGTATTTGTTTTGGCTGTGGTAGGCTTTATATATCTGTGCTCGCGAGTGTACGGCTTTTCGTTTTGGGAAAGGGTGACGGAAAAGAAGTGGCTTCGCATACTTATCGCGATTGCGCTCGTCATAGTGCCCACGCTTGTATTGTGGCTTGTCTTGGGTTATATGAACGCCGCCGTCGCCGTCATTTTTCTCATAGTGTTCTGGCTGATTGCCGACCTTGTGTTTTTCGTCGTCGGAAAGATACGCAGACAAAAGTTCAAACGAAAATGGGCGGCAGTGCCCGCGCTTGCGGCGGCGATAGTGTATCTGTCCGTGGGGTGGGCGCTTGCGCACAACGTGTGGGTTACGAGCTATGACGTCGAGACCGACAAAACGGACGGCGAAATAAGAGTGGTCATGTTTGCCGATTCCCATGTCGGCACGACGTTCGACGGGGTCGGCTTCGAAAGACAGGTCGAAAAAATGAACGGGCTTTTTCCCGACATAGTTGTGATTGCCGGTGATTTCGTCGACGACGACACGGATAAGGCGGATATGATCGCGGCGTGCACGGCGCTCGGTAAGCTCGAAACGAAGTACGGCGTATACTTTTCTTTCGGCAATCACGACAAGGGCTATTACGATTCGAGGGGCTATGACGGAGACGAACTGAAAGCCGAACTCGAAAAAAACGGCGTGCACGTCTTGGAGGACGAAGCGCTGCTTGTAGACGGACGGTTCTATATCGTCGGACGGCAGGATAGGTCGGAAGAGGGACGGGCGGAGATTGCCGCGCTTACAAAGCCTCTCGACAAGGATAAATTCATGCTTGTCGTCGATCATCAGCCGAACGATTATGAAGCCGAGGCGGCGGCGGGAGTCGATCTCGTTTTGTCGGGGCATACGCACGGCGGACAGCTTTTTCCCGTAACTTACGTCGGCGAGTGGCTCGGCATGAACGACAGGACATACGGTTACGAGAGGAGAGGGGAAACCGATTTCATAGTCACGTCGGGCATTTCCGATTGGGCTTTGAAGTTCAAGACGGGGACGAAATCGGAAATAGTCGTCGTAAACATACGCGGAGGAAAAAACTCGGCATAGGAAGGTATTACGGCAATCAGATTGCCGTTATGAATCTAAAAGTAAAACTGCGGTGCATTTTGCGAGCCGCAGTTTTTTATGGTTTATTCGTTCCCGTGTTTCGAAAGCGGGATGGGTTTTATTGCAGCGCCGAAGAAAGCCGTTTCAGGATTTTATCCTTGCTACGCCGCTCCTTATCGCCGCAAGTCTTACTTTTTCGGCTACGTTTTTGTGCACGTGCCCGTCGAAGGCGTACGGAATGATGTATTCGGGAGTGAGTTTGTCGTTCGGCACCGCTTCGGCTATGGCGTGGCAGGCGGCGGTCATCATATCGAGATTTATGTCGCTTGCTCTCGCGTCGAGCGCGCCGCGGAAAATTCCGGGGAAGGCGAGCACGTTGTTAATCTGGTTTTTATACTGCGAGCTTCCCGTGCCGACTACGGCTGCTCCCGCATGAAGCGCCTTTTCGGGGAGTATCTCGGGGACGGGGTTGGACATCGTAAAGACGAGCGGATTTTTCGCCATGCTTTTTACCATGTCTTCGTCGACGACGCCCGGTGCGGATACGCCTATAAATACGTCTGCGCCCTTCATTGCGTCGGCAAGCTTGCCCTTTACGCCTGCCTTATTCGTCTTTGCGGCTATTTCGGCTTTGGCGGCATTTCCTGCCGAAGACTTGTCAAGCACGCCTTTTCTGTCGCATACGGCTACGTCGCCGAGTCCGAGCCCCATGAGAAATTCGGCTATCGCAATGCCCGCGCTGCCCGCGCCGTTTATGACCGCGCGAACTTCTCCGAGCTTTTTGCCGACGAGCTTCAATGCGTTTAAAAGAGCCGCGCCGACCACTATTGCCGTGCCGTGCTGGTCGTCGTGAAAGACGGGAATGTCGAGCCTCTTTTTAAGCTCGCGCTCTATTTCGAAGCAGCGCGGAGCGGAGATGTCCTCGAGATTTATTCCGCCGAAGCTGCCGCCCAAAAGTTCGACCGTGCGTATTATTTCGTCCGCATTTTTCGAGCGTATGCAAAGAGGTATGGCGTCCACTCCGCCGAACGTCTTGAAAAGAACGGATTTGCCTTCCATGACGGGCATACCCGCTTCGGGACCTATGTCGCCGAGACCGAGAACGGCTGTGCCGTCGGTCACGACGGCAACGGTGTTCCAACGCCTCGTGAGCTCGTAAGAAAGCTCGGGCTTTTTTTGAATTTCGAGGCAAGCTTCGGCGACTCCCGGCGTGTATGCGAGGGACAGCGAAGCCGTATCGGTCACTTTTGCACGGGCAACGGTTTCGAGTTTGCCGTGCCATTCGTAATGTTTTTTGAGGGAATCTTCCGCTATGCTCATGATGTTTGTCTCCTTAAAGGGGCGTCTTTGTAATGTTTTTTCGCCCATAAAGAGTATAGAGAAAAAACCGTTCAAAGTCAAGCCTTTTGGTTCCGCGGAGCGCTTTCTTTTTGCCGTTTGCGGCAGCCGCCGCGTCCTTGCGGACTTTGGCGGCAAGAAGCGGAATGAAAGAACGGAAGCGCCAAAAATATCGTGTTACATAAATGTAACAGAATATATTTGCAAATATCCCGAATATCAGTTGATTTTTTTACGCTCGATATGATATACTAAAATCGATGTGCTATCTGCGTTCGGTATTTTTCGACACAGGTGCGCAAATCGAAATACGGAGCAAATTATGGATAGAAAAGAAAATTACGAAGAAGAAGCCGTATATACCGAGGAAGGCGAAATTACGCTTAGAGGATTAGGCAGGTTTATAAAGCGCGCCTGGCTTCGCACCGTTATATATCTGCTTGTCATGCTTGTTATAGCAACGGCATTGTTTGCCGGCTTTAGATATTTGGGAAAGACCGAATATTCGATGTCGGCTACCGTGGAATATTCTTTCCGAGGAATTTCGCAGGGGCAGAATCCGGACGAGTCGGTATTCGACAAGGACGACATACGCTCCATAAACAACGTGCGCAGTGCAATAGAGGAGGCGGGACTCGGTGCAAAGATACTCGCAAACGGAGATCTCACGGCGGCGCGTAATCATATTTCGGTAACAGCTATAATGCCGAATGAATATGTGCAGAAGTACAATGAACTCGTTTCCGGCGGAATGAACAGCGCGGACGCATACGCTCAGCTCGCCACGATGAAGTACTATCCTACGAATTTCGTTATAGGCCTTCGCAACTACGAGGAACTCGGACTCGACAAGAGTGATGCTTCGAATCTTTTGAATGCGCTTTTAAACGTCTACCGTAATTGGTTTGCGGAAGAATTTTTTGCGGCGGTATCTTTAAGCGATAATGCGTTTAAAATGACGGTCGACCCCGATAATCCGCTTATTGACTATATCGATTTTGCTGATAACTTCGACGCGAGCTATACGACATTTTCGGGTTATCTTACGGAAATGATTGCGGAAGCTCCGCAGTTCAGATCGGAAAAAACAGGTATGCAGTTTGCCGATTATAAGGAGGAACTCATATCCCTTCAGACTCAGGTCGCAACGCTCAAAGCGTTTATAACGAACAACAACGTATCCAACAATATAGAAAATATGCGTCTGTCTACGCAGAACACGGTGAATCGCCTTACGAGAGAGTCGGCAAGACTTGAGGGCATAATCCGCGACACGAGGGCTCAAATAGAAAGCATAGAGCCTACCGTCGTCACTATTGTCAGCCCGAGCGGCACGACTACGACTTCGTCATATCCGCAGATATACAATGATTTGCATAAGTCGCTTCAAAGTTATATTGAGCAGAAGTCTACGGTTGATACCCAGCTTGCGGAAAAAGAAGAGGTGCTCGAAAAGATTCAGAGCGGCGTCGGCGCAACTGAAGCGGCAAAGAAGAATGCCGACGATATGCTTACGCAGATAAGAACGAGCTCGATCGATTTTATTGCTCGTCTTAACGATGCAAGCAAAGAATATGCGGAAAAACTTGCGGGCTCGGACAGCTTCAAGGTTGTATCGCCCTCGTCGTATGTCTATACGAGTATTTCGTTCCCGACCATGCTTGTCTATATTGCGGCGGTCGTGATAGCGATTGCGGCGGCGTTCATAGTGACGTATGCGCTCGGTAAGCGCAACAAGCACCGTAAGAACACGGAAGAGAAGGTCGCCGAGCAGATTTCCGCCGAAGCGAAAGAAAAAAATTAAAGTCGAAATAAACAAAGACGAGAGGGCGTGAAAGCCCTTTTGTTTTATGAGGTGAGAGGAATGTACGGTTTTGTAAGAGTGGCGGCGGCAAGTCCGCACGTGAGCGTTGCCGACGTGAAGTCCAACGCGAGAGAAATAACAAGGCTTATCGAAAGCGCGAAGGAAAAGGGAGTTTCGCTCGTCGTATTTCCCGAACTTGCGCTTTGCGGTTACACTGCGGGGGATCTTCTGCTGCAGTCGGCGCTTATAAAGGCGTGCGAAGAGGCATTGCTTGAAATTGCGGGGCATACGAAAGGCATTGCCGCCGTGATCGGTCTGCCGCTTTCTGCCGGCGGAAAGCTTTACGACGCGGCAGCCGTGCTTTCGGGCGGCAAAATCATAGGAGCGGCGGTCAAAGCCAACATTCCGAATTACTGCGAGTTTTACGAGGCGAGATATTTTGCCTCGTCGGGAGCTCCGAAAAGCATAGAGATAGGGGGGAGCGTCGTTCCGTTCGGCTTCGGGCTTGTATTTAAGGAAAAGCGCGATCCGAGATTTTCGTTCGGCGTGGAGATATGCGAGGATATGTGGGTGGCTTCCTCTCCGTCGGCGGCGCTTGCAAGGGGCGGCGCGAGCATAATATGCAACCCGTCCGCGTCGGTGGAGACCGTCGGCAAAGCCGAGTTTCGCCGCACTCTCGTAAAAGCACATTCGGCAAAACTCTTGTGCGGATATATTTACGCGGATTGCGGCACGGGCGAATCGACGACCGACTGCGTGTTCGCGGGGCACAGGCTCATTGCCGAGGACGGCGCGCTTATTGCGGACGGCGGACTGTTTTCCGACGGCTTGACTATAAGCGAAATAGACGTCGAAAAGTTGGATTTCACGCGCAGGCAGACGAATACTTTTTCGGCAAGCGACGAGGGCATAACCTGCGTACCGTTCGAGGCGGCGAATTTCGACGGCAGTCTCGTGCGTAAAATTTCGGATACGCCCTTCCTTCCCGAGGAGGGCGACGATGAGCGCGCGGAGCTCATTCTTTCGTTGCAGACGGCGGGTCTGAAAAAGCGAATGAGCGCCTCGAATACGAAAAAGCTCGTCGTGGGTATTTCGGGCGGCTTGGACAGCGCGCTTGCTCTTCTTGTCGCAGTGCGCGCGGCGGATAAGCCCGAGGATGTGACGGCAATCACTATGCCGTGCTTCGGTACCGGCGAGAGGACGCTTAAGAATGCGCGCGCCTTGAGTACGTCGCTCGGCGTAAACTTCGAGGAGATTTCCGTTAGGGACTCCGTAAAAAAACATTTCGAAGACATCGGGCACGATCCCGAAAAGCATGATTCCGTCTACGAAAACGCGCAGGCTCGCGAGCGCACGCAGGTGCTTATGGACGTTGCGAACGGGCTCGGCGCACTCGTAGTCGGCACGGGGGATATGTCGGAACTTGCTCTCGGCTGGACGACGTATAACGGCGATCACATGAGCTCCTACGGCGTGAACGGCTCCGTGCCCAAGACTCTCGTAAAATATCTCGTGCGGTACTCGGCAAAGAAGATCGGGGGAAGCGCGGGCAAGGCGCTCGACGACATAGCCGCCACCGAGATAAGCCCCGAGCTTTTACCGCCCGCTTCGGGCAAGATATCCCAAAAGACCGAGGACATACTCGGCAAATATATCTATCACGACTTTTTCCTCTACCATTCGGTGAGGTGGGGACGCTCGCCCGAAAAGATAATGTATCTTGCTTTGCAGGCATTCGGGAGTGAGCGGCACGACGAAATAAAGGCGGCGATGAAGGTGTTCTATTCGAGATTTTTCTCCCAGCAGTTCAAGCGTTCGTGCATTCCCGACGGCGCAAAGGTGGGCACCGTCTCGCTTTCGCCGCGTTCCGACTTCCGTATGCCGTCAGACGCGGTCGGCAAGCTTTGGATAGAAGAGGTGGAAAAGCTTTGACCGAGCGACCGTAAAATACGAAAACGGCGCGCCTAAAGCACAATTCCCATAGGGAATTGAAAAAACCAAATATTTTATTGATACGCTTTCAGATTATGAAAAAAGCACTCGAACATTTTATTCGAGTGCTTTTAGCTAAACTTTATTAGAAAGACAAATTGAAATTTATTTTATTTGGGAATACATTTTCATATCTATAACCGCGCCGTTTTTTACTGCATTGGAACGCAATATTCCCTCAAATTGAAAGCCTGCTTTTTCTAAAACGCGGGACGAACCTCTATTGTTTGCAAACGGTTCCGCATAAATTCGCAATATATCCGTATTGTCAAAAACATATTTGCAAATTTGCTTTACGGCTTCGGTCATTATACCCTTGCCCCAATATTCTTCCGCAAGATAATAACCGAGTTCGGCTGTTCTGAAATGAATATTGTTTTGCCGAAAAACGGCTATACTGCCGACTGCTTTCCCTTCAATTTCAATAGCGAAAGCAAACGTTGAATTTTTATCGGCAGAGAGAATGGAATTTATAAATTCTTTGCCGTCTTGTTCTGTATACGGATATGGTATACCGTCCCGTAGATTATCCAATATTTTTTTATTGTTAATTGTAGATGCCAAGTTTTGCGCATCGCTTAATTTCCACTCTCGCAACGAAAAAGTAAACATAATATTACTCCGCTAAATTACTGTATATCGTATAATCATTTTATCACGAAAAATGAAAGAACGCAACCGATTGAATTTTGCGGGAAATATAAAACATATCTATATCTAACTAGGCTACGAATAGCCTAGTTCGTCCGCGAAAAAAAGTACGGAAAAGGCATAACCTAATTGCTATGGACCCCAAAAGTTGGACAGATAAATAGTTAAATTACTTGTGAATGAG
>CAJULE010000028.1:19854-28434 GCA_910587445.1 uncultured Christensenellaceae bacterium | reverse complement strand
CTCGGCAAAGGGAGCAAGCCTTAATTACCCCTTTCTCCTCCTCACGATACATTATATCCCGACAAAGAAAATTCATATTTTGTAAGCGATAAAAATTTATCAAAAACTTGTTTATCAATGGAAGAAGTTGAAGAGCTATGAAGACTTACTTATCATGGAGCGGCGGCAAAGACAGCTCGGCAAGTATAGCCTTGTGTTATGAGAATAATATACCGCTTGATGGCGTAATATTCTCCGAGGTCATGTTTGACCACGAAAGAAACATATCGGGCGAAAACCCCAAGCATATAGCTTTTATTCACGCGGTCATACCAACACTCGAACGCATGGGTTACAACGTATTTATACTGCGTGCAAATTCCGACTATTTGCAAGAATTTAATCGCATTATACGCAACAGCCGCATAGCAACGCGCAACGGCAAGAAGGTCGGCTTCCTGCTCGGCGGTATGTGTAAAGCTAATTCAAAGTTGAAAATCGCGCCAATAAAGCATTTTTTGCGCGAGATTGGCGAGTGCCAACAAATAATCGGGATTGCCGCCGATGAGCCGCAGCGTCTTGCACGGCTAAAACCAAATCAACGAAGCGTGCTCGCAGAATACGGCATCAACGAAGCCGACACATACGAGATATGCCGACGATACGGACTGCTTTCGCCGATATATGAAAACGAATCGCGCGGTGGTTGCTGGTTTTGTCCTAACTCTTCAATAAAGGACTTTGCGCGGTTAGCAAAGTCCCACCCCGAAATATGGGCGGAGCTTGAAAAGTTGTCGCATGATACCGAGATCATATCTCAAGGTTTTAAATATGGACGTACATTTCAAAGCGTGAACCGAGAAGTACAAGTGTTGAATAACCAAATAAGCTTTTTTGAAGAGGAGATACATAATGCTTGACAGAAAGACGCGGAAGAAAATAGAGTGGGCGTTTCGCTCGTACGCGACGCTCCGAACGCAAGCGGCAGAGTATCTTGTGGACATTGCGGAAAGCGGACTGACACCAAGCTACGGAGCTGTGGGCGGCAGCTCCTGCGCAGGTAATCCGACTGAAGTAAAGGGCATAAGGGCGGCAGAACACACTGCCGTCCTTTGGTGCAAGGTCGTCGAGAATACAAAAAAACATTTTGAGGAGGAATACTTCAGAATGCATGTAAAAAAGTATGAGATTATAGAGCTTAGGTATTTTCGGAATAAAAAAGAGATTGATGTTTGTTACGAATTAAATATCGAGCGTGAAACCATGTATCGCTGGGTGAAAGAAATACTTAATTATGCTTTTGTGGTGGCAGTACAACTTGGATTATTACAGTTGAATTTGGAGGTATAAAGTAACAATGGAAGAATGGCAGCAAACAAAGTACATAAATTATGAGGTTAGCACCCATGGCCGCGTTCGCAACCAAAAGACCGGACACTTATTAAAGACAACGCAGGGCTTTGATAAAGACAGAGGAACGTCAACGTACTCCGTTGTATGTATTCATGGAAAAACCGTCACCGTACATAGATTGGTGGCGGAAGCATTTTTGCCTAATCCATACGGTAAAGCGGAAGTAAATCATATTGACGGAGATAAAAGCAATAATCATGTAGAGAATCTCGAATGGGTTACGCCGAGCGAGAATATACAACACGCTTATAAGAATGGATTGTTTCAAGACAGACATAAGGCACGTTATTTATATACGATAGAGGGCTTATTCATAAATGAGTTTGACTCATTGGATGATTTGTTAAAAAAGTATCTAAAAAAGGATATACTGTTCGGTAATAGCGTTTATCGTAATATTCCGGATAAAAAGTATATTTGTCTTGATGTGTTTGATAGTTATAAGGCATTTATGAGCGCTGCTATGTATAAGCAAACAAAAGATATAGAATTTCACTACAAAAACGGTACAATATTTACCATAGAAGGGAAGCAATATAGGTGGTATGGTCCAAATTATTTTAGTCCGTTAGTTTATCCGGATTTGAAAGAATATCGAGAAAAATCTAAATTTTAAAAGTATGACACAAATATTCATTTTGGAGGGTGTATAATGATAGCGTGAGATTGGGCAGTTCCAATGGGTCAATCTTGTTCATTATCTTTATTTCCTTTACGGCAAAGCGTTCGCAGTATGCGGGCGTTTTTGCTTATTGAATTTACGGAGGTGGTTTTATGGCACGACCGAGCAAATACGACACGCACGTCGCGCCGAGGCTTGGCGAGGTTGAGGATTGGCTGCGCAACGGCGCCACCGAAGCGGACATTGCCCGAAATTTAGGTATCGCGATGAGCACGCTGTGCGAGTACAAGAAGGAGTTTTCGGAGTTTTCGGAAGTCCTAAAAAAAACGCGCGCATGCGTAGACGCCGAGGTCGAGAACGCTCTGCTCGAGAAATGTCGCAAAGGCGATACTACGGCGATAATCTTTTGGCTTAAGAACCGCCGCCCGAAACAGTGGCGAGATAAACAGTCTGAAATTGAGCCCGAGCAAAACGAAGGCTTCGTCATATCGGTGGAGGATTGCTCATGACGAAGTTCATAATCCCGAAGCAGTTCAAGCCTCTGCTCGATCCGAACGTGCGAAAGATAATCGAGGTGAGCGGACGCTCGACCGGGAAGTCAACGACGAATGAGACGGTCGCACTCTCGCTCGCGCTTCAAAGCAAATATAATAATATCCTGTATATGCGAGCCGAACATCATGACCTGCGCGAGATATTCAACTCCATGCTTTCCACAATGCAGGCGTTCGACCTCGAAAAGTACTTCTACTGCAAAACATCGCCGTTTGAAATGCGGTGCAAAAAGACGGGCGCTATTATCTACTTCCGCGGAGTCAACGGGAAGACGGACAGTGACCTTACGGCGACGAAAGGCTTTACACCATGGACTAAGACGCTTGCCATGGCTATTCTCGACGAGGCAAACGAAGTTAAATGCTTCAATCATGTGAGGGCGGCGGAAACGACGGTCAACAAGTTCCTAATGCCGCATTCGAAGATAGTCTACGCTTACAACCCGCCGCCGAGCCGTGGGCATTGGGCGAACATTGAGTTTCCCAACATGATACGTGAAGGAGCTACGGAGATACATACGACATGGGAAGACATCCGCTCGCTCTTGAAGGAACAAACGATTGCCGAAATCTTACAGACGAAAGAGAATGACCCCAAGCATTACGCGTTTTGGTACGGTGGGGAACTCGTCAGTCTTGAAGGTGCGGTTATATGGTCGTTTGACCGCGAGAAACACCTTATCCCTCTGTATACACTTCAGAAGCGTATAGGAGCGAATATCTACTATCAGCCCATAGCGATGTTCTATGGGGTTGACAGCGGTCTAACAAGCGACGCCACAGCGGTGAGCGCCTGGGGGCTTTACGGAGACGGACATCTCATCAAGCTCGGTACCATGTACTTAGACATCAAGAACGAAAGAAAGAAAACAGGATTGAAGGGAATATCCCACACCGACCAGGTTCAGGTAATGTACGAATGGTATATTGAGTTCCGAAAACGTATGCAAAGCTACGGCATAATCATACCGCCACCGTCCGACGAGAGGTGGTGCTTTGACGGTGCCGCGCTTACACAAGACCTTATGCTCGAATGGAGAAAGACTACAATGTTTAACTGCGTCGCTGTAACAAACAAAGACATAGAGCGAGATAATGCTCGACTTGTCAATAGCTTCAAGTCGGGTATGCTCTTGATACTCGATACGCCCGATAACGCCGTATCGATTGAGCAACTCGAAAACTTCTGCTACGACGACAACAACGAAATACCCGAAGGACAAGCCGACCATACGATTGACGCTGACAAGTACGCGACCTACGAGTATTACTATCATTTCATTTAGGAGGCAAGAATGAGCTTTCACTATCCACAATACTTACAGGACTTTCTCGATAAAAAAGGTAGCAGCCCTTTCGAGACGTTCATAAATTCGTCGCTGTATTATGCGAACACGAACACATATGTCATGACATATCTCAATCGAGTAGTCAGACAATGCATGGCGTATGCGTGCGGGACGCAGGACGGAGCGTATAATCAAGGTATTTCCGCTAATGTCGGACATACGGCAATAAAGAACGCCGCAAAGCTTATCAAGGGCGACAGAACGCTGTTTGCGGGCGCAGACGCGGCAACGGCGTTTCTGTCTGATACGTGGGTGCCGTTCTCGCGCTTCGACCTTTTCCTCGAAGAAGCAATAACCTACGTTCTTCAAGGCGGCACGGCGCTCATGAAGCTCAATAAGGACAGCCTCGGACGGTGCAGCCTGTCCGCTTCCCGCGTCGACCGCAATATGTTTACGGCAAACGACAGCGGAGACGTGACTGACGCGCTCTTCTTTCTCACGCTTTTATCGAGCACGAAGACGGAGGAATACACAGACCAATTATGGCTCGTCGAACACCGCTTTTATGAGAAGAGGAAAGCGAAAGTGATTTATCGCGTTCACCGTAAGAGCGGAGTCGCGGGAAACGAGGTTTTGCCGCTCATAAACTCCGAAGGTGTGGCGTATGAGGACTTACCCGAGGACGCAAAACTCACAATATCGCGTAAAGGCATAGTCCTGAATAAAGCGTTGCCGTTACCGTTCAGAGACGGGCTCGGAGTGTGGACGTTGCTCAACACAGCGACGAATAGCTGCGTGCCGGGTCTGAAAATGGGCGACCCGTCGCTTTATGGCACATTGGATATATTATGGGCGATAGACACGGTTTTCGGCGGTTCGCTTATAGACGTTTTGAACGGACAGGGCGTAATTCTTGTGCCACAACGCTTTTTGAAAACCATAAACGACGCATTGCCTCAAATAACCGGAAAGGACGGTACAAGGCTCGTCACGGCAACGGATTTACAGCCGCCGTCGGAAAACTTCGTTTACGTGCGCGTAGAGGGCGAAAAAGAATTCGAGCCAAAGTCCGTGCAGTTCGATATCCGTGCCGAGCAGTACCGTGGAATGTTCGAGATGTATCTCAAGCAGTTCGCCGTGGCGTTCGGCTATGCGCCTACGACGCTGTTTCCGTTTCTTCAAGACGCGTCTCCGAAAACGGCAAGGGAAGTCACTGCCGAGGAAAACCTCACGCGAGCAAGCGTGCAGTCGGCGCACAGACTGCTTATCCCAGAGATCAACCGAGCAATCGGGGAAGTCCTTTATCAGCACGGCATTCGCGGGAAAGCGACGATACAGCTGTCGGACTATATCGGCAACAAGCTCATGCGCGACGAGAACGTGCGTCAGAACTACGCTTCGGGGCTTATGCCGCATGAAACGGCGGTGCAGGTAGTCAATGGGCTGTCAGCTAAAGAGACGACGGAGTATATGGAGAAGATCGCAACCGAGCAGAAAGAGAGCGCTTTCGGAGCAAGGGTCTATGACGATACCGAGTACTTCGGAGGGTAGACATGAAGCTCGCGGATAAAGGGCTCAATATGCAGGCGCAAGCGATTGAGGAAGCACAAACGGAGATAAGGCTTGCCGTTCGCGACGGGTGGCTTGCATGGCTTCCTAAAGCGCAGCTAAACACAAGAGTGCAACAAATCATTCGCAAAGCTCTCGCCAAGATACGCATAGAGGACTTGCGCTCGGCGGCGTATCGCTCGCTCAATGCTTTTGCCGAAAGACAGTACGCGACGTATCTGCAAAACTTCGGAGCGAACCCGACGTTGTTGTTGGCAATTCTCGCGCTAAGCGGCGAGAAAGTCCCGCGTGTAAGCAAACGCCAAGCCACGACGACCGTGGAAAACTCGCTGTCGTATGTAACCGACGCCAAGGGCATACCCGCGCAGGTGTACGCGAAAGAGTATCTCGAGAAACGTGTCGCGCCTGTTATAACCGAACTATGCAAGCAGAACGCGCTCGACCCCGATGATATTAAATCGCGGAACTCTATGCGCAATCGCGCGGAAATGGAAGTGCGGTATCACGGGCACTTGGATCAGATTGCGGAACTCAAAGCGTCGGGCGTAAAGCTCGTCACTTGCTCCGTGCACGCCGACTGCTCTGATAGGTGCTACAAATGGCAGGGGCGCGTTTACAGTCTCGACGGCACAAGCGGCACCACAGAGGACGGCAGGGCTTATGTTCCGCTCGAAGTGGCTACGGACGTTTACTACCCTACCAACGCAGGCAAAGTGTACAAGAACGGCTTGCTCGGCTTTAACTGTCGGCATACGCTCATGCCGTACAAAACGGGTATGATAATCCCGCACGTAAGCAGAGAGACCCAACAGAAAGAACGGGATATAAACACCGAGCAACGCAAGCTCGAGGGCATTGTGCGCAAATATGAGACCAGAGCGCTTATGAACAAGGGTGTGAGCGCGGAATTGTACTCAAGGGCAAAACGCGCCGCCGCAAAGGCAAGAAAAGAGTATATAACTTTCAGTCATGACAACGGTCGGGCATATTACCCGAGCCGTATCGAATTATTGTAGAGAAGACAAGAGGAGACAACAGAACATGAAAAAGTCCACACGGAGCCGCGACCACCCTCGCGGTTTTTAAATGCAGAAAAATTTAAGGAGGTAAGTATGGCATTTTTTTGGCGAAAAAAGAAGGAGGATAAAAAAGAAATGACTACACTCGAACAGGTCCGCAAGGCTTACGAAGACCTTTCGGATGACGACAAGAAGAGCTTTCACCAATCGCTCGCCGACCGCGTGCATGAGAGCATAGCGGTGCAGGAACGAGCTGACGGAAACGAGGACAGCCAATCGGCGGAAGCGCGCGAGCACGAAGCTCTCGGCAAGGAACACGCGGAGGGCAAAGGCGACGTCGAGGAGCTTCACGAAAGCGACGACACGCCCGAGGAAAAGCGTGAGGACAAGCTCGACAAAGACAAAGCCGACGATGACGGCGACGACAGATACAAGTCGTTGCTTGCCCGTATCGACGCTTTGGAAGCGCGCATGAAGGACAAGGCGGACGAGGCGGAAGACGCCGACGAGGCGGCAGTAAGAAAGGCAGAACAGGTCTACGGACTCGGCAACGATGTATTCGAAGCGGCAAAGAAAGAGGATAAGAAAATATCCCCTAAGGAAGCCGCGGCGATTGCGAAAAATCTAAGAATTTAAGGAGAATTAAAAAAATGGATAACATCATATCTACAGGTCTTAACGACACCGCAGTATATCTGCAAAACGCGGCGAACCTCAAAGCGCCGTTTAATATCGAGGCAAAAAGCGGACAGTTTCCCGCGTTCGGAAACGTCCTCGTCAACCGCAGGCTTGCGTCCATGTGGCAGCTTCTTCACCTCGACGAACGTATCTTTGTCGACGGGCTCGGCATAACGTCGATGAACGCCGAAGCAGAGGACGCGGCAGGCGTGCGTATTCCGCAGCTCATTCCGCCTCCGCGTCGTATGCGCACTCTTGCGCTTACTCCGTGCGGAAGCGGCACAGTAGGCGGAACGCCCGGAAACAGCGCGCCGTTTAACAAGAACCTGCCCAACAGTATGCAGACCGACGCAGTCGACATATGGTTCAATCAGCTGTATGACGAGGCGGCACAGATTTCGCGCGATCAAGCCCGCATGATAGGCGGCAATTTGGATATTCTCGGGCAGTATACAGCGGCTATCCCGCAGGTGACGGCACAGCTTATGGACGCGGAGATAATGGCGACGCAGATAGGCTCGGCTTTGTCAGTCGCTAACAACAGCAACATTCTCAGGTATGACCCCGCAAGCACAACGCAGGGGTATATGCAGTCGATTATGAACTCGCTGGGCACGGCTCTGTCCAATGTAGCCAACGCTTACACCGAGGGCATTATATCATACCCGATAGAAAAAACCGTCTACATACTCCGCTATCGCGCATTTAACAAGCTTATGAACATCAACAACGGCGCAATCATAAACAGCGACATCGGTCAGAAGATTCTGCTCGACGGCAAGTTCACCGCAGACGGTTCTCGCTATCTCGGTGGAGCTATTCGCGGGCAGTACGGCGGTATTCTCATCAAGGTAGTGCCCGACGAGTATTGGAACCTCGCAGCAGCTCTTCTCAATCTCACGCCCGCAGAAAAGGCGCAGTTTGACAAGATCGACGGCTATATCGCAAACGGCATAGGCACTTACTTTGGCAGAGCGTCCGTCGTGACCGACGTGGACAAGTCTCCGACTACGTCCATAGGCTATATCGTCCGTAACGATTGGCGCTGGGGCACGGTGGTTACTCGCCGTTCGTCAATAGCGCTTCTTGTGGACAACACCACGAACGGTGCGTTCCAAAACCCTGTTCCGACCTTCGGCGGCGTAATCGCTCCGAACGACGTAGAAGCGGTACTCGCTACATACAACAACAGCTCCACGGTGGACGGAGACGGCACTTATCAGCGCGTAGGCTTCACTACGTCGACGCTTACCACCGACGTGACGCTTACCGTTACCGGCGGAGGCGCGGACGCCGTAAAGGACGCAACGCTCGTAGTCAAGGACGAGAACAACACTCCGTTCAGCTTCGGCAACAACGGCGACGGCACGTATAACTTCACGCTTCCGAGAGGAAACGCGGCTACGGTCGTGATAACCGCACCCGGCTACACGCCCGCTACGCTCGAAGTGACGGCA
>CAJULE010000028.1:0-19844 GCA_910587445.1 uncultured Christensenellaceae bacterium | reverse complement strand
GCTACAAAAGCGCTCACACAGGCGCTTACGGCGGCAACGCCCGCAAGAGCTTCCGCAAGGAAAACGACTGCGCCCGCCGACGGCGAGTAATAGCCCTTTTACACCAACACGATTTTTCCGAGGGGTTTTGAGTCTTTCAAAGCCCCTTTCCATTAAAAATATTTAAGGAGACGGCACATGACATTTGATGAAAGCAAGCACCCGAGAGACGGCGACGGGAAGTTCACCGACGGCAACGGTGGAAAGGAAATATCCAATCTTCCGAGCGCGTCACGTCTTGCGCGGAACTATTGCTTACAGCTTATAAAAACGAAAACAGTAAAGAAAAATAGGACATCGAAAAGATACAATGTCCTATTAGATTCTCGGGTGGGCGCCATTCCTCGACTCTACGAGGCATCCACCATACAAACATATAGCGTGACAGCGATTTTCTTATATCAAGAATCTACACTCTTATTATATCCCAACTTACGCAATTTGTCAACCCCTAAATCAAAAAAAATTCCTCAAGGAGGCTTTTATGGAAGAAAAAACTTATCCCTACGACGACGAGCTCATGACGTACGATTACATAAATCACCGCTATGTGCTCACTAAAAAGGGCGTAGAGTCACAGCTCGGAATAAAACTCGACACTACGCTCAACACCGAGGGCGACGCAAACCCCTCGACGCTTGCCGACCGCATACTCGCAAAGGTCTCGCAAACCGTGTATTCGTGGCTCTACAGAGACAGCATGAACAGCAGCTACATCGAGTTCATTCTCGCAGTTTATCCGCCGCTCAGAGAGTGGGTGCGCGAGATGTTGCAGTCGCAGCTCCTGTACGTGCTCACAAACAACTTCATAGGCGATTACAGCGGCGTAAACCTTGCGCGCGGACAGGCTATGGACATTGCCGCTTTGCGCGGAAGAGCCCGTGTTGCACCCGAAGTAGAGGACATCGGCGAGCGGATTATCCCCGGGCTCGGCTACTGTCTCAAGTACCTCGGCGCGCTCCCGTGCGTGCCCTGTAAAGTCTATCACAGGGGGTACTGATATGATACAGGCACTTAGAAGTCTCGGACACAATCAGTTCGAGTGGGCAAAGTGGTTCCCGACGAAAGACAAGAACGATTTCAAAAAGATACAGGTCGAGATAGTGAACGAAAACGCAAAGCGCTGGAGCACCGTTCTGCAAAACATCATCACGACGGCGGACAGCACGCTCATTCGCACGGCTTACGCACACGACTACAAAAACCGGCAGCACATCTTCTACCGTGATAAATGGTGGGAGATTATCTCCGTCGGAGAAGTCGCAACCGACATAGCCCCGCAAGTAATGTCGCTCGTCAAGCCCAAAAGCCTGTTTAAGTATGTGATTGAAATACACGAGGAGAAAGACGAACCGTGACGGCGCAAGAGTTCCGAGAGATAGGCGAGGAGGCTTTGGAACTTCTCCGCTCGCTCGCACCGTTTAAGACGGGAAATTTGCGGTATAACGCGATAAAAATCGAGTGGATAAACTCTACGAAGTGTAAGCTTTGGGTCGACCAAGCAATCGCGCCGTATATGCCGTACACGAACGAGGAATGGGAGCACAAGCTTATTCTCATGGGAAATTTCGTCAAGGGCGAAACTGTCGAGCGTATGCGCACATGGAACAACCCGAACGAAGGGTGGTTCGACCGCGCCGCTCGAGCGATAGCCGAATTTATAGCAGAGAAAACAGGAGGCAGTATAAAATGATTTCTTTAAACACGATAGCAGAGTCCATAGAGACGGGACTCAACGCGAACGACAAGAATATAAAGTTCGCGATATTCACCGACGCAGGCGAGTACAAGAAAGCCATATCCACGCGCACGGAGAAGCAACGCTTTACGAACGGGTTTTTGCAGAGCGTGAGCTCGTCGCTCGTTCCGACGCAGTCGATTACGGTCGCGACGCAATCGGTGCTATTGAATATAGTCGTCAAGCTCCCGTTTAAGGAAACGGAGAAGCAAATAATAGACGACCACCGCGCCGTGCTCGAAAACTATTTCGGCAAATACAAAACCGACCTAATGCCGAGTGACGGAAAGACGTATTCGGTGACATGGATAGGCGGGTTCGCCGACACGGGAACGGTAGAAGTCCGCGCGGGGATAGGGACAAGCGTTTCATTCTCCGTAAGTATTCAATACTCGTTTATAGAGAACGGGCTAAACTCGTCGAATTGCGTCTTTGAGCTCGACGGCAACGTCATTCCGTACAGCATGGCGCAGATAAGCCGCCGACCGACGGTGGAAAGCAACCCGTACAGCAATACCGATACAGAGTCAAAGAACGTCGCTACGACCGAGCTCGTCGGCTTCGAGTTTCAAGTCCCTGCGCAGAGCGGCGAAAACCCGCTCGCTTCGCTGTTGCTCCGGCAGGTACTGTTCGGAAACCACAGGCGGCACACTCTCAACGCTACCATAGGCAAGGAAACGGCTACATATTCGGTCATATTCGGCGAGAGCGCGCTCGCCATACAGGGCATAGACAACGCAGGGCATAAGTTTTCGCTTATATCCGCCGCGTCTTCGGTGTGAGGTGCGTTATGGCAGAGTATTCGATTACGATAGAAGTAAAGGAAAGCGCGGAAGAAGCGAAAAACCCCGTTGCGGGAAGCGAGGCGGGCGCGGTAGGCGAAACAGAGGTCGTCGACGTCGGTAAGGATACCGCAAAAGGCTACGGCATGGTTAAACGCTTCGTCGCGCCGTTTATATCCCAGCTCGTCACGGCGCATACGAGTACAATCTCCCTGCGCACGGGTGCGGAAGAGCTCCAACAGCGTGCACAGTTCGCGCAGAGCGTGATGTCCCAGGGCTTTAATATAGCCGAAAGCATACTCATAGGCGGTTTGTCAGGCGGTTTGCCCGGGGCTGTTTTCGGCGCCGTAATGAGCGTTACGCAGACCGCACTGTCCTACGAGTTCAAACAGCGCGAGCTCGATATGCAAAAAGACGCAGAGGGTATATCCCTGCGGCTGATGTCCACCCGCGCAGGCGGCAGTCTCGCCGCGTTCTCGGGAAGCAGGGAAAGAAATCAATAATTTTTTAGGAGGACATTTATATGTCGGAAAATATCGAACAAAACACTTATAAAATAACAATCGACGGGGTGGATTATACGCGGTATATTCCTATGCCCGTCAAGTGGTCGAGTCTGCTCGACGAAAGGCTCGACGAGGGACGACTGTCGCTTAGGAACTGCCTCACGCCGCTGTTCCCGCCGCTATCGCGTGTGACGATAGACTTCACGGACACGCAGAATACGCTCACGCAGTTGGTGTTTCTCGTGTCGGCTGATGAGGCGACGGAAATCCCCGTAGGCAGCGGACACTTTAATCACGAGCTCATGCTTATAGAGGAGACGAAAAAACTCGAGGGCGTTATAATAGACAGCTTGACCTATACGAACGCACTCGGGCGTGACTACTCCCAAGGCTCCGTCGAGGCACAACCTGTGTATGAGTAAATTTTTATTACCCATTGACAAAATTCTCTTGTCGTGATATACTGAAGTAGACGTGGGCGGTATGGGTATCGTATGGAACGAGAACATCGACCTAAGCCGATACGACGCTTGGGAGTTTGCGTGTAATTCCTTTTTGCTGAAGTTTAAACAGTATCGCAAATGCAAAAAAGACGGATTCAACACCCGTCTTTTTTGATATTGTAGCTACTTATGAAACAACAAGACTCTCAAACTTCATGATCGTCTCCTTTCAGTTCCTCTAATTCGGATTCGAGAGCCTCTATGCGCGCCTGTCTGTCGGCTTCTTTGCGTTCAGCCTTGCGCGCACGTCGTTTGTCTATAAACGGCTTAAAGACGGGGAACTCCTTGAGAGCTATAAGCACCATGGCGACTATATCGGCGGCGGCGGCGAGAAGTGCGAGAAGTCCATAGGTAAGGTACTCGACTCCATATTTAATAAAATCAGACGCGTCAGTACTAATCCATGAGGCTGTATCAAAACTGACAACAGACATACTTATATATTTTGCGCCCACAGCAATAAGTACAGCAAGAGCAAAAAGCAGTAAAACTTCAATTAAAACCGCGCGTTTCATAATGCGCCTATTATATCACAAAAAAAATAATAAATCAAGCAAAAGGAGAATTTTTATGGCAGAAAACAAATATATCGAAAAAGTGAATAGCCCCTACAAGACGCCTCAGTCGACTAATACAATTTTAACCATAGCTTCAATTAAAGACACGATAGTGCTCTTGCCGCCCGAAGGAAGCGGCGGCGGAACAATCTATTATAATTTTGATACCTTTAAAGAGAACAAGATTACAGTTACAACTCCCAACGGAACAACAACAACCATAGCTTCAGGCATAAAAGACGGTGGTAGTGTCACACTTTCGCGAACGGGAGTGTATACGATAAGATACACAGGTCATACGGTTCGCTCGTTTGTTGGCGTCAATACCTATTCCGACTTCAGCATCCGCTTCGAGATAATGTCAGGTGAGAGCCTTGCGCCGCTTCCTAAGTGGACAATCACGGACGTAATAGACAGGCTTTTAGACCTTGCGGAGCCGCACCTTGTGCAGGAACAGCCGAGGTACAAGCTCAACGAGGCGCAAAGAGAGGAGTTTTCTAAGATAGAAGCGCCCGAGTTTGCGTTCAGTCGCATGACGTTAAGAGAGGCGCTCGACCAAGTGGGCGGATATATCCACGGCATGGCACGGCTTCGCGGGAACGAAATCTACTATGATATGCTTAACGGGACGGAGCAGGCGATACTCTCCGACCCGAAATATCCGTATATCATGCACAGATACACGCAGAACGTGGAGAGCTATGCGACACAGCTCGACTCGAGCGTGGACAACCTCGTCAATATTCTTGACACGGAAGACGGAGTGGTAACGGAGCCGTACATAGGCGGATATAAGACGGTGCGCTCGGAAGATACATACGCCCGTATCACGGACGGGAACATGATAATCTCGACGAGCTTCCCTATATACAGCATAACGAAGATAGAGGTCGGACCGTTGCCGGGCGGAGTAGCTGGCGGAGACATAACGCCGTATGTGTTCGAAGCGGCGGAGTACGGCACGATGTCAAGCTTCGAGGGTACATACCCCAACAGCAAGGCGTATGCCGTGTATTACACACAGGGGCAGAAGAACGTCAAGGGGCTGACGTTTAAGTCACCAAACGTCATAGGTGGCGCAGGAGCGAAGTACGCGATAGCGAATATAATCAAAGAGGTAACGGACTATGACATAACGCCCGATTGGTGGAGCTCTATCGTGGGCAGCGAAGAGGTGGCGCAGAACTATCCTAAGCTCATGTTCCGCATAACCTACACCCCTATATTCTCAACGCGCATACAGGAACACAGGGTCTACTACAAGGATATGCACCCGAGGACGCTCGCATATAACCAGGGCACGAACCTAATCGAGAGCAGGGCATACGGCGAGAATATGCGCGGAGCCATAGCGCGAACGGGCAATCTCGAACTCGAGCGAACCTATCGTTTGAACGATATGTCGAAGTTTCCGAAAATAGGGCAGATGTGGGGCGACGATTACTTCATAAGCTCGATACGTGCGGCAATCCTGCCGATGTTCATAGACGTAACCATAGGGCTGTCGCGAGACTTCAACCGCTTAAGTCAGTATATCGGCATAAACAGCTCGCAGCGGTTCTACGAGGTTTCGGAGAAGCAGGCATACGAGCGCGACATGGTGTATTCGGACTATGTTATCATCGGCGACGCGGAGCAGAGCGACGAACTACAGCTTTTGAACGACGGCGTGCCTACTACAGAGGCTCGCGGCGCAGTATTGGATCTTCGAAACACGTTCTGTCAAGACCAAAACTTAGCGTCGAATAAAGAGAGCGGTCCCGTTTCCGCAGTCACCGTTCACACGTTAGATACGGATAGAAAGCAGTTAGGTGCCGCGACGCTACCGGTCGTGTCCACGGCAATGGGTAACACTCTCGTGTTCTCGTTCTATATGAACAACAACTATTCGGCGGGAGAAAAGAGCGTGTTTTCGTCGAACGGCGATGTGAGCGGCTATTGGCAGACGAACGTCCCGTACTGTGACTATTACGGGCGTTTCGAGGGTATGCGGCTGTATTACGGAAAAACGGGTTACACGCCGATTTTCGACGACGCGGCGACGACGCTATTACCGCAAGGCTCGTATGCGCCGCGTTCTCTGCGCGCTGCCGTTATGGCTACGAGTGACAGCAACTATATTCTTGTCAAAAAGGACAATCGCGAGATTATTCGGTTTCATTATCAGGTACACTTTGTGTCGAACCGCAAGGACATAATACTCGGTCCTGCGCTCACTCACAATTGCCCGCTCGTGCGAGGCATTCGACGTGGTCACGGCGCGGCGCTGTATGTCCTCAAGAAGAAGCTCGGCAAGTTCGACAGTCATATCGACCTTACGACGGCGACCATGGCTTTCGATTACAGCGCCAATCAAGGCTCGGGCATAACGGTAAGCCATAACGGTTTAGCGTTCGACCCTAAAACCGCGCCCGTAGACGGCGTAGGGTGGGCAATAGCGGACAAAGCGACAGGCGAACTGTTATACGGCGCCAACGCGAATATAACCGCAGGTGCGGCAATAGGCGTTTCTAACTTTACAATAACACACAATCTTTATAATAGGCAGGTGGCAACAGCATGAACGAAGAGACGGTAAAGAGGTATAAGGCGGGGATAGCGGCTATACGTGGAGCACGGGATGAGTGCGAGACGATAGCGGACTATCTCGGGCGGCTGATCGAGACATACGAGGTCTCGCCCGAAGAGGCGGAGAAAGCTCTGCCGCAGTATGAGAATATAATCAAGGACGAAATGAACCACGCTTTGCGGTTCATTTTTAATGTGTTCGTGCCCGCAACGGGTATCGAGCCCGACGCAGACGGATTAGAGGAGGTATAAGACATGGTAATATTTTTGAATTTGGACGGAAGTTGCGAGAACGTCTCGCCGCAGAGAGTGTTCCAAGGAAGCAACAACGTGACGGACGTGACCGTCGTCGCGCCGTATGCGAACTCCACGGCAATGCAAATCGGCTTTATCCTGCCGAACGGGCTGTATTGGCAGAATGAGACGGACGGGGCGAGATATATGCCCATGGAGTTCATAAAGCAGGACGTAACGACGAAAGCGAACGTATGGCGGTACACTTTGCAGGGGTCTGTCACGGAGCAAGTGGGCGAGCTCTACATCGCCATAAACGCCCTAACGAACGACGGCAACACGACAAGCTATATGATTAGGCAGGACATAGAAGAGAGCGTATTGCCGAACTTGCCGAGCGCGCCCGAACCGAGCGTGTACGAGCTCTTACAGCTTTACATAAGCCGCTTGGACAGCAGGACGGCGAACGTGCCGAACCTCGTGGCGAGCATACAGAAGGTCAAGGGAGCGAGCAATGCGTTCACGTACACGGACAACAGCGGAGTCGAGAGCGCGCCCATAGTCATAGGCGGAGGCGAGGACGTTCCCGTATCTCAAAGCACGGCGAGCACCGTAAGCATACCCGCTTCGGCATGGCAGCCCGTGTATGCGGCAGACGGCACGACGGTCACGGGTTATACCTACACGATTACGGCAAGTATGCACGGGCAAATGCGCGACGGAGCGACTGAAGACGATCTGTGGACGAGCTTCGACGAAGTGTCGGGAACGGACTACACGGGCGTGTATGCGGAATACAAAGTAAACACCGTGGGAGATATAACGATCTCCGTCAGTCAGCCCGTAGCAATGACGGTGCGGGTATGGAACGGCAAGGGCTTGAGAGGCGAGACGGGAAACAACGGGCAGGACGGGGCGAGCATAGTGGGAGTGCGAACGATAGGCTCGGAAGTCATAGCGCCCGGCACTCAAACGCGCACGTATCTTGTACCCGTAATCAAACAGGGTGTGCAAACGTGGGACGGCGAGCAGTTTTACGTGACTGTCAAAAACGGCGAAGACGGTAATGCCATAAGATATATCCAACAGGGGCGCACAGAAACGGTAGGTTCTATGACGCGAACATATTTTACCGTCGTGTACACGAAGAGCGCACGCGAGGAGTTCTACGTCGACGCGGCAATGGGTACACCAGGGCGCGACGGCAGAAACGGACGTGGAGTTATGAATCTCCGAGTGACAGGCGTATCCGAGAGCGACGGTTATACAGTCAACACGGTGCGCCAAGACTTCACAGACGGTTCTCACTATGACATGGAAATCAAGGCAAAAAATGGAGAGGATGTTGAAGCCCGCGCCGCCATAGCCGCAGAAACGAAGCGAGCGGAAGAGGCGGAGAATCAAATAAAGGAAAAGATAAGCGGCATAGAAAGCGTTATACCGTCCTCGGCTTCTGAAAGCAACAAGCTCGCCGACCAAGCGTTCGTAAATTCGTCCATAAACAACATGGCGGCGTTCTACATAACGAGCAACGCTCAGGGCGACGCATTTCCGACGCGCGAAAGCCTGCTTATCGCTCAAACATATTATTACGGCGGAGAACCGCGCGTGCCGACGCAAAACGACTATGCCATTGTGCTTGCGGACGAAAGTCAGCCGAAAGGCGCGAACGACAGCTATCCCACAACTCGGTATTCGTATCAAGGAACGGGGTGGAGCTTTCAGTACGTCGTCAACAATACGTCGCTTACGCAGGCGCAGATAAACGCGATAAACAGCGGCATAACGAAAGAGATAGTAGACGGTTTAAAACAAGGCGGCGTCACGGGGGTCAAGGGTGCGGCGGAAACGGTCTACAAAACGGGCAACGTCAATCTTACGCCTGAGAACATAGGGTCGGTCAACAAAGCAGGCGACACAATGACGGGATCGCTCGAGATAACGGGCACAAATCCTGGCGGCTGGTCGTTGAAAGCCACAGGCGACGTCGGCGGAGATAGGCTATATGAAGGCGATGTACGTGTCTACTCGCCGAATAATCTTCCTGCGGTAGTAAAAGATAGCGGTGACGGACGAGATATAACTTTCGGTTATTCTAAAGCAGGTGTACCATGGAATCAGGTAGACTGGTTAGCAGGATGGGTAGACGGACATGAAATCAGAGCTATAACTAAACCCACTGCTTCGGATATAGGTGCAGAACCGGCTTTAAGAGAAACCGTTATAGATGCTACGGGATTAGACGAAAACACTTGGTATCCGGTTACGATACCTTTGTGGACGAACAAACTCTGCACAATTGAGATTAGAAATGCCCTTGATGATGGAAATGGTAACCCCTCATGGAGTACTCACGCCGAAGGTTTTTCTGCCTTTGCCAAATGGTCGGTGCGCGGTAATGGTTGGGGCGCAACAGCCCAGAACCGCGCTATAAGAGAGATTACTTGGTCGTTTGCCGATAATGTTTTTGGCGAAATCGGACAACTATCACACAGCTCTAACGAATATATTTACGTTCGCGGAGGCGCGAAATATCATTTCCATTGTTCAGAAGGGGCGGGAACGCCGATACTTCGAACAAGTACTTTTACTCAAAGTGAAGAGAGCATATCGCCCACAACCACCCATTCAATGAATTATATGCTAAATGCGATAGACACGGGTCAAGTTAATGCCGAAATTTATGACAACAAGCAAAGGGTATTTTCTCCGAATAACCCTCAAGCATATTTGCCGAGCGTTAATGGTAATGTGAGCTTGCAGTACAACGGACTTTGGACTTCTTCGTCAGAACCACCTTACGTAATGGTTGGCGATTCGGGTAGTCCTCTGCCAATGAAATATATGCATATAAACAGCAATTTTTACACCGCGCAAAGTCCTTTCGGCGGCAAACGCATAAGCGGCACTGTTTCAAGCAGAGGTCAAATAACCAATCCGACAAATGCAATGATGATAGTGACTATTTGGGCTACGGAAACGAGTCAATACGGCACATTGGAGATACTAGACGCAAATCTCGGTACACGTGCGGCTTATGTGGAGGGAGAGCACGCCTATTGGGGCGCAAACACATTATGTATTACTGCAGTGATTCAGGGGGGACATAATGCGATCGCAAATGGTTCAAAGGTAGGCACTATAAATTATTCGGCAGTATGTCTAAGCTATAATTAAAGGAGTAAAATCATGTGGTATAGATTAAATGAAAAGAACGAAATAGAGCAGACTTGCGACAGCGAAGTCGAGGGATTTCTATTTACCGACGAGGAAATAGTATCTTCTTATGACGGACAACGCCTCTTGTTTAAGCATGAGACTGAAAACGAGGAGTATAAAAGTGCCGAGCAAAAATATCTACAGGAGCAAAACCTCAATAAACTGCGTTATCGCCGCATATCGCTCTTAGACGCTTTCGACAAGTGGGAAAAGGCGGTTTTAAGAGGAAGAGAGGCTGACGACGAAACAATCATGTCATGGTATAGGTCTATCTTGGATTTAGAGCTCACGGCTTTTGAGGAAGCCCCTAAGGCAATTAAATACTATCTTGGCGGAGAACAAAACAATGGCACAAACATTTAATTCGGACATAGCAGTGCTCGGAACGCTCGAGGCGACGCGGTTCGGCGACAACCTTGCGGAGATAATAAAGAGCGAGATACACGAGAGTCAGAACGAGTGTCTTATCCTCGCCGACGAGCGCATAAGCGAGCGTATCGAAGAGGTGGGCACGAGGATAGCTCGGCTCGAAGGGCGAATAGATGCGCTCTCGGAAAAGTACAACGAAGCAATAAGGCGATTTAACGCCTCAATAGAAGCAGTCAACTCAATGTCGGAAAGGCTTTCGGCGATCGAAGCAAATTATGACCCGACAATAATCAAATAACGGAGGTATATAATCATGGATATCAACACTATATGGCAGACGGTAGAACCGTATGTAATGGCAATCATAGGCGCGCTCGCGGGCGGTACGGGCATATACGCGCTCGTTCGGAGCTTCGTCGGCAAATGGATAAGCCGCTTCGAAAAGAAGTACGATATAAACGACATGGCGCAGAAAGTGGCGGACAAGCTCGGCGGAAAGACGCTCAATATAGACGTTACAGCCGTGACCGAAAAGAAGCTGGACAAGCTTGACAAGAAGCTCAATAAGAAGATCGAGGACATTCAAGCGGCTACGGACTCGTACAAACACCTACTCGCGCTCATCGGCGGCGCGGTGGCGAAGTTCAAAGCCGTAAGTGCGGAGGAAAAGAACGCGCTTACGGAGGCAATACGGGCAATCGAGAAGAACTACAAGCCGCCCGAGCCCGATGAGATAACGACGGTAAGACTCGAGCCTATTACCGAACTCGAGGACAAAGCCGAGAGCGTTGAAGAGGACAGCCTCATAAGCTTCGGGGGTATGGCGTCATGAAGTGGACGAAGAAGAAGATAGCGTACAATATCCTGCAGCTCGTGTTCTACGGCGTTGTGCCGATTGTGCTTATAGTCCTTACATACGGCGGCATAGGGAACACGAAAGAGGCGGTCGGCTTCAAGATAGCCGCGCCCGGTATAATCCTGCTCGCGCTCGTCTTTCTCTGCCTAAAGAAGCTGTTTATAAACCGCAAGCTCGGCGACGCGCACGCACAGCTCAACCAGCTCAAGGCGGATTTGAAGGTCAAGGTAGACGAAAAGGAAGTGACAAACATTGAGAACGCTATAAAGAGCCTCGGTACCGCCGAGGTTCTTTTGAACGCTGTCGTGCCCGTGCTTTTGTTCGCGCTCATGATAATCTGTTGCAAGGTCATGGAAGCGCAGATAGTAAAGCTCTCGGGCACGTGCGGCTTCGTGCTGATGTCGTATCTCGTCGGGACGGTCTTTTCCGTGCTTGACGCACGCGAGGTCAAGAGCAAACATAAGGAGGTGAAACCGTGAAAGAGAACAAGGAAAGCATAAAGGACGTAGTCGTGCGGGTAAAGGACAGCTTTACGCTCAGACAGCTCGCGGCGGTTTTCGTCATCATATTCGGCGTTGCGGCAAACATTCTGTCGGACTATCTTACGGCGGGCTTCGACGCGAGCATTTACAGCGACCCCGCGTATTGGATAAATCTCGCCATAAGCCAGGGCGCGGTCATAGTCATCATGCTGTGTATGTATTCGCTCATGTCCGAGCGCGAGGAGCAGGGGAACGAAGCCGTCGGAAAGCTTCGGCAGGACATATATAAGGCGCATTGCCTGCTTACGCGGTACGGGCTTGCCGAAAAGTTCGACGACTATGTATATGTCCAAAATATATCCCGCAAGAAGCGTGCTTACACTCGGCTAATGGAACGTAAGATATTTCGGGCAAAGACCGACAAGAAGCGCGCCGAGCTCAAGGCAAAGCTCGACGAGGGGTTGAAGATCATAGAGAGCCTGCGCGTGAGGTACAACAAGATCCGCATAAGCACTATCTTCAGTCGTGCCTCGCTCCCGTGCCTCGACGACGAGAACCTCGACGACGGCAATGCCAGGACTACGCGCCGTATGCTGCTCAATAAGATAGTGGGGATAATCTCGTTCGGAGTGCTGCTCTCGTCGCTTACCTTCGACGCTCGCACGTTCGGGCTCGGCTTGGTAGTAAAGACCTTCATTAAGCTGTTCCAAGCCGCTTACGCAATGTTCGCGGGCGGCAACGAGGGCGTGCACTACGTCCGCGGACCGCTCCTGTCCGCCCTCGACAACCGCGCGGCATTTATACAGAAATTCCTCGACAGGTGTATGCCCACTCCCGAAGAAAAGCGGAATATGGACGAAAACGCCAAGACCGAAGAAATCCAAGCCGCAGAGGATATTCTAAGCAGAAAGAAGGAGATTGAAAAGGGGGCGGAGTGCTACGGCGTAGATGTAAGTGCGGAAAAAAGTTAATATTTTAGTTAATTTAATAATAAAAACAGAGTATAATATATATAGATGTACAAGCTATATGCTTGTGCAAATACATAGATAATTGAAGTGGTTGCTTTTCCTCGTTATATTTGCAAATGAGTTCGTTTTGTTTTTTAACTTGTTCTTGAATAAGCTGTTCATATTCATTTTCTATAATTCTTTGAGATAGCCAAGAGGGAATCAGGTCTTCTCTGTGCAACGCCAAGATTATTTGGTCTGCAAAAGAACGAATAAGGAAGTCTTCGTTCTTATTTAAAGTTTCTAAAACTTGATTTGAGAGCTTAATGCGTTTATTTGCATATGAAATTTTCGATTTCCAATTTGAATAAATGGGATATTTTTTATAATCTTGTGTTACATATCGCTCTATGGTTCTATAGGTTTTGATTATTTGAAATTTGATTTTAGCAATACGTGTTTCGTCATCAAAAATGACCTCTTCCAAATCATATGTTGGATCTAATTCTTTTGAAAAACCTTTAGACTTTTCTATTAAGCATAGTCTCTCTTTTTCACGTTGACTTGATTTTATCGAAGATATTAGCCTCTGTATTGATGATACAGAAAATAAGTTTCTCGCCATTATTGGGGTTCTCCTTAGAATTTAGTAAAAAATATGTATTAAAACGCTTGACTAATACAAAAAAAAGTAATACAATGAGAGTATCGTCAACGTAGTTGATTGATTAAGACGATTATATCATAAAAATGAAACACCGTCAAGGGAATGGCGGAAAGGAGAGAGTATGAATATCGGAGAGAGGCTGAAAGAAGCCAGAGAGAAGAAAGGGTTAATGAAGATAGAGGTCGCTAATATGGTAGGCGTAACGAATACCGCCATTTATGCGTTTGAAAAAGGAATAAGAGTTCCGTCTGCCGTTACTTTGGCGGAATTAGCGAAGGTCTTGGAATGCTCGACAGACTACCTGTGCGGGCTCGAACGGAGAAGTAACATAGGACAAGGCATTCGGCATAGGCAAGAGGGGAGGAGAGTCACATGGTCAGAAAAGTACATAACCTAATCGGAACTGTCGTCACAGCAGACGGAACAGTTATATCGGACAAAGATTGGCTTGCTTCACGTCAAGCATTTCCTTACGCAAAAAATAAGGAACTTATAGACGAATATGCGCGGCAGTCCGATCCGTCGTTTCTTGCCAAGAAGCGCGCCAAGCGTCATTTCGAGCGTGTAGAAGCCCGTCGCTTGGAGCTCGAGAGATTGCAAGCACAGGTCGACGAAGAAATGGCTAAACTCAAGTGAAGCCGTAAAAACGTAGAACAAGCATATAGGAGACTAACTGATGAACAAGACAAAAATGCTCGTGTTGACGCAGGTGGCGCAGATCTACTTTCTTAAAGAGGATATGCGCAAACTGAAAGCCGAGCTTAAGGAGCTTCGGGCGGAAGTGGACAAGCTGAAAGAGGAGGGCAAGGCAGATGATACCCATAAGCAATAGGCAAGTAAAGACGCGGACGTATCACCTTATCTTTGCGCAGGGAGGAGAGTATGGCGGGTGTTATGCCCGGATATACGCGAAGAATGTCGACCGTGCTCGAGAAGAGGCAATAACTCGTTACGGACTGAAGAACTACGGCGGAATAGAGATAAACGAGGAGCGGGCGAGAGCGCTCATCAAAGCGTTCAGGCTCAAAGAGGTGACGGCATGATTGAAATGATTTACTACATAGCGGCGAGAAACCTGATGAAGTGGTCGCCCGAGGTTCGGGAGCGGCTGTTGGACAAGCTCGGAGCTTACGAGCAGGAGTGCGTGAGAGCGTACTGTGCGCGGATACAGGAGAGTGAAGAGCGGTTCCGGCGTTCTTTGGACGAGCTGGCGGAGCACATTCGGAAAGCGCTCAAGCCTAAAGAGGTGACGGTATGACACTTAGAGAACTAAGGCAACAAAGCAAAAAGACCGCCGCGCAGGTGGCAGAGGTCTTGGGGGTTGCGGAAAGAACTGTTGCCCGTTACGAACAGGGCATACGACGGCTTAATATTGAACAGGTAATACCGTTGGCAGAGTTGTTCGACGTGTCAGAACGGGAAGTTATAGAGGCGCAGATTACTACCATAAAAAATCAAAAATCTGTTCTTCCGATAATGTAATCCGCGGTGACGTCAAAAAAATCACATATCCGTCGCAAGACATCGAAAGAAGGCTCACGAGTGCCTGTCTCATAATAACTGTATGCGCGCGTTGTTATATTTAACTGTTCTGCCACTTGTTTCTGCGTAAGACCCTTTTCAAGTCTTAAATCCTTAATTCTGTTATCCAAAAAAAAAATTATAGACCAAAATGGTCAAAAATGCTTGACATAGACCAAAATGGTCTCTATAATGTTTATAGACCAAAATGGTCTATAAATTAAACGGAGGTGTTAGACATGGAAGCAGTAGAGATAAGCCCCGAGGTATACGAGGCGGTAAAGGAGCAGGTAAGAGCAGAGGTAATCGAAGAGTACAAGGAACAAAAGCGTAGGGAGGCAAAGAAGAGGGAAGAGCGACGTATGGCAAAAATGATTGCAATAGACAACCTATTCAAGCCTACGCGGAGCAAGTATTTTGTCAAAGTAGTTACATATCTAAATATGCTGAGTAGAGCGGGGCAGCGATTTGATACAGTGCAAATGGTTGATCAAATATTTTCGGAGACAGAACGCTTGGCGCTGAAGGCAATAGGTGAATGGAGTAAAGAAAGCGCCTATAGGCATGATAAAGCCGATGAAGCTAACAAAATGGCAGAAGAAATACTTGAAAATAGGATAAATAGAAAATAGCCGATTCTACACGAACGCAATTGAGCGAGCACGTCTCGCTCTATAACGCAGATAGAGTAGCCAGGCGAGAGACGGAGGCGGAGCTTCGGTCGGGTGGGTTCAAGCCCCACATCTGCGGCAATTACCTTGCAAGGCGGGAGAGGACGCTCTCCCAACAAGAAAAAAACAAGGAGTAAAGAAAAATGACAAGTTCAACAATGGTTCATCTGAACAGGGACGATAGCTACGGCGTAGATGTGCGTCACTCGTTAGCGGGAGCAGTATCGCTTAGTTTGACCGGAGATCTTACAATCTTCTGTACGCCTGAGCAAGCTTTGAAGCTCGCTTCGGACATCATAAGCGGCGTGCTGTCTTTGCCGAAGCAGACACCGGAAGAGCAAGCCGAGGCGGACAAGCAAGCCGTCGAGGGAATGAGCTTTTAGAGAGGTGCGCTATGAAACTTTATGAATATAACGACATAATAGACACGCTCTTGAACACGGAAAGCGACGGAGTGGACGAAGAGACGGGCGTAGTGTTCGACTTAACCGTTCTTGACCGTCTCGAAATGGAGCGGAACGAGAAGATAGAGAACCTTCTTCTCTACGCCGCCCAGCTCAACGCAGACGCTAAGAACATAAGCGAGTACGTCGCTAAGCTTAACGCTCGGGCAAAGTCCAAGAAAGCGAAAGCGGAGCGTCTGACGGAGTGGCTTTGCGGCGAAATAACGCGTTACGGAGCGAAACAGTTCGAGACGCAGAGAATCAAAGCGACGGTGCGTGTAGGAGTCAAGACGAATATCCTCGACGAAAGCAAGTTGCCCGAACAGTACATACGGGTCAAGACGGAAACGTCGGCGGACAAGAAAGCGATACTTGCGGCGCTCAAAACGGGCGAGGTCATAGACGGCGCGGAGCTCATAGAGAGCAGAACGCTACAAATAAAGGAGGAGCTATGAGCATACACGCAGCCATAAACGGCGTCATGCAGGACATAGGCGCTATCGGCAAAGACAAGAAGAACCAACAGCAAGGGTTTAACTATCGCGGCGTAGACGACGTCATGAACGCACTACAGCCCGCGCTCGTCAGGCATAAGATGTACGTCGTTCCCGAGGTTCTCGAACTCAATCGGATGGAAAGAACGACGGATAAAGGCAAGACGCTCTTGTACACCGTCGTCAAAGTCAAGTACACCTTCTATACCGAGGACGGGTCGTCGGTGTCGGCGACGGTCATAGGCGAGGGCATGGACAGCGCGGACAAGTCGGCGAATAAGGCAATGAGCATAGCGTTTAAATATGCGTGCTTCCAAGTCTTTTGCATACCGACTGAGGAGATGATCGATCCCGACGCGGAGACACCTCCGCCGAGCAAAACCTCCAAAACGACAGAGATATGCAGAACCGCGCCGCCCAAAAGAGAGCTGCCGTCCGACGTGCTTCAAATGGACGGAGCGGACAAGGCAGACAACAAGACGCTGTTCGTCCACGCGCTCAAGATAGGCGGCATAGAGGTACAGAAAGGGCGCGAGCTTCTCGACGAGATGTTCGGCGCAGACATTCAGATAAACGACCTCACGGATAAGCAGTTTATCGAGGTGTTGAAAGCTCTTGATGAAATGGCGGTATAGACCATGGAGAACATCATAGACGGCAAGATAACGGACTACGACGAGAGCGGCGAGCTTACTATCAAGGCGAGATACGAGAACGTGGACAGGTTTATCAAGTGCGGCTATAAAGAAGCGCGAATCATGCTTCAAGACAGCCGCACCATAACCGCCGAGCAGAGGAAGAGGATCTATGCCATGATGAGCGAGATAGCGGACTTTATGGGCGAATATACGGAGATAGTCAAGAACCTTTTTAAGGCTCGCGTGCGGTCGAAGTGCTATAAAGATATGATTGAAGACTTCTCACTGTCGGATTGTTCCGTAGAGACGGCAAGCGCAATGATTGACGTGCTCATGGAGAAAATAATCGCCTGGGGTGTGCCGCTCAAACAGCCGCTGATTGACTTCTGCGAGGACATAAGCAGGTACGTATATCTATGCCTCAAGTATAAGAAATGTGCCGTCTGCGGACGAAATGCGGAGCTTCACCATGTCGACGTTGTGGGCATGGGAAGCGACCGCAGGGAGATACCGCACGAAGGCAAACGCGCACTGTCGCTGTGCCGCAATCACCATACGGAGGCACACACGATAGGCGACAAGGAATTTTGCGAGCGGTATCATTTGGAGCCTGTGAGGCTGAATGACAAGCTCTGCAAGGTCTACAAAGTTAAATCTAAAAAAGGAGATAAATCATGAACAAGGTATTCTTAATCGGACGACTGACGCGCGATCCCGAGCTAAGCGCAACCCCGAGCGGAGTCTCGGTGTGCAAGTTCGGTCTTGCGGTGAACAGAAACTTCACGAACGCAGACGGAGAGCGGGAAGCGGACTTTTTCAACATAACTGCATGGCGAGCGCTTGCGGAGAACTGCTCTAAGTATCTGACGAAGGGCAAGAAGATTTGCGTTGTCGGCAACATACAGGTCCGTAATTACGAGGACAGGGACGGCAACAAGCGCACGTCAGTCGACATCGTAGCCGAGGACGTCGAGTTTCTCTCGCCTAAGGACGAGGACGAGCCCGAGACGCCGCAAAAGCCAAAGGCGAAGAAGAAGACAGTTGCGGAGCTTAAGCACGTAGAGAACGAGGATTTGCCGTTTTAGGCGGGAGGTGAGTAAGTGGCACGACCCCAAAAAGCGGGATTGGATTATTTCCCGTTTGACGTGGGCTTGCTGAAAGATAACAAATTGCGCAGACCGAAGATGAAGTACGGGTACTTAGCAATAGCGGTATATCTCGCATTGCTCACCCTGCTTTATTCGGACAAGGGCTATTACATTCCTTACGAGACGCAGAATGAGAAAGACGATTGCATATGGTACGTCCTCGACAGTCTCCAAGGAAAGTATCAACCCGACGCAGATACGATTGCAGAGGTGATTGAGGAGCTAGTGGCGTGTGGACTTATCAGCGGCGACCGCTATCCCAAAAACATCACTTCGAAACGATCACAGTCCGTATATTACTCGGCAACCGTAGATCGCAAGTCAATCGTCATAGATGACGCCGTATGGCTGCTCAGTTTAGATGAAATGCGAGTTTTGTCTGAAAAGCATATCTATTATCTTTCGAAAGTAAGCCAACCGAATAACGAAGTAAATCGGTCGAATAACGAAGTAAATCAGTCGAATAATCCCCAAAGTAAAGTAAAGAAAAGTAAAGTAAAGAATAATAAAGAAAGTAAGAAAGATATAGATAAAGATTATGACTGTAGTGTACGCGCGCATGAAAGCCATGCCGACATCATGACGAAAATGTGTGTCGCACCAACAGTCAGAATCGCTCTCGAAGAGTTTTTGAGAAATTGCTATTTCAATAAACACATCGTGCCGAACGAGAAGCTGACGAATATAATCTTGCGCTTAGACCTTGTCTATGGAAAGGATGAAGCGGCTAAAGTGGCTTCGCTGAAGCGTGCGATAAGCGGCAATTACTTTGATATTGCGGAGAAAATTTAACAAGGAGACGTACGGGAATGTACCCTTACCATAACAAAATCAGACAAAGAATAAATAAAGGCGAATTGATTGGAATCGAGAAGGGAACGGGAGAGTTCGCGTATGTATTTATATTTAGTACTCCGCCTTTCAGAAGACCGATTAGACCTCATTCGGTTTGGCGCTATGAAGATATTATTTCGTTTGAAGAATTAAAAGAAGTCAATAAGGAGAAGAGATCATGAAAACATATCGTATAACAGAAAAAGATATACAGGGCATGAAGCCCGTAGCAGTCGGCTATAAGATGTTTAACCACGACTTTACCACAAAGTCCGGTTCGTACGACTACAAAGACGAGAACGGCAATGTGGTGGGAACAATACATAAGGTAGAGGGGGACATAGAGGAATGTATGTGGGGGCTTCACTTTAGCCGTAAGCCGCAAGACTGCTTCAACTTCTACGAATGCGTCCAGTGGAACCGGTTCGCTAAAGTTGAGGCGTACGATCAGCTCATAGAAGGCGACTCGAAGTGTGTAACGAACATCTTGAAGATTGTGCAGACGTATTCATTTGAACAGTTTATACGCCTCATTCAAGAAGATCTGCAAAACAGGAGCGACGGCGTGAACGGGAGCGACGGCGTGAACGGGAGCTACGGCGTGAACGGGAGCTACGGCGTGAAC
>CAJULE010000027.1 GCA_910587445.1 uncultured Christensenellaceae bacterium | reverse complement strand
GCCTGACATGGAAATGCGAAGCATATAAGCCGTTCGGACTCCCTCTCCTTTAAACGACTTAAGGCTTTGCCTTAAGAATCCTTTTTAACGGTTTGGATTTCTCGACAAGCTCAAAATGACAAGAAAGATAAGCTTCAGTACTACGCGTCGCTCCGTGGCGTTCGCGCTCCGCGCTCGGCTAAAGCGGAATGACAATGTAATGGGCGACATCGCTCGAAATGATATAGGGCAGTTCCGCTTCGCAGTGGTCGCAATGATAAGTTTGTTGTTTTGTCACCTTGAGCGCAGTCGAAAGGTCTTTTGGGTTTCTTGATAAGATTAGCGCGACAAGAAAAAATCTACTCATCCGTCACCGTGTTCGGCTACGCCTCTGCACGGTGCCACCTTCCCTCTCAAGGGAAGGCTTTTTTTAGGAAAACAATCCAAGAGAACAATCCCCTCAGTCTGCTTCGCAGACAGCTCCCCTTGCTAAGGGGAGCCTTTTTTATAGGTTTGGATTTCTCGACAAGCTCAAAATGACAAGAAAGATGAGGGTGGCTTTATTATAGATTAAAGTGCGGACACCTGACGGCTTAGATACGAGCAGTTCAAGGCAAAAGAGCCGCGCCCGTCGGGAGTGTACAAAGATGTACATGACCAAGGGCGCGACTCATTTAACGCAGAAATGTGAAGTATATACGCCGTCAGGACAAACAGGAGCGGGCAAATTCGAGCACATCCGAATAGACCTCTTCCCTGTTCGTCTCATTCAAGATTTCGTGGCGGGCGTCTTCGTAGAGCTTGAGCTCGGGAGACAGACCGAGGCGTTTGAACTTTTCGTAGAGCTTTACGACAAGTTTGCCGTAGCCGCCGACGCCGTCGCTTTCGCCCGCGATTATATACAGAGGCAGATCCTTTCTTATCTTCGAGTTGTCGTCGTTGTTTATGGAATTGAGTCCGTTGAAAAGATAGTAGTAAAAGCCGTACGAACACATGAAGTCGCACTTAGGGTCCGTGTTGTACTTGCCGACTGATTCCACATCGCGCGAAAGCCAGGCATTGAAGCCCTCGGACTTGAATTTTTTGTCGTACTTTTTGAACGTCATATTTGCGAACATCTTGCCCGCCTCGTCCTTGTGCTTTTTGAGCTTGCCCTTGGCGAGTCTTCTGCCGAGTTTTACCGTCATAGGCGGCTGAAGGGCGCTTCCGCTCAAGATACAGCCCGCTATTTTCGACGTATCCTTAGTAAGATAGCGCTGCGTAAGGAACGAACCGTAGCTGTGCCCGAGCACGATCACGGGCAGTCCGTATTTTTCCTTGAGTATATCCGTAAGCCGCAAAAGATCGGACACCGTATCTTCGAACAGGTCGCCCTCTCCCGCAAGACCGAGCGCGTCGGGATCGGTAAGTCCGTGCGCGCGGTGGTCGTCTCCCGCGACTATAAAGTCGTTCAAGTTCATAAATGAAGCAAAGTCGTCGTAACGCTCTATGTGCTCGACCATTCCGTGCACTATCTGAAGTATCGCTTTAGGGCTTTGTACTTCATCCCAAACGGCGTACGATATTGTTTTTCCGTCGTGCGCCGTAAATGTTTCTCTTTTCATGGCTACCTCCGTGCTTTACCGCAATATACGTTGTTATTCAACAATATATTATATTTTGCGCAATACTCGCTCGATTATAATTATTCGTGACGCATTCCCATACAAAACCGTGCGTCGATATAATTATATAACACTGCCTTGCGTTTGTCAATACCCGACAATCGCATAAGGCAAATTTCGGACGGAGAACGACAAAAATGAAACGAAAAGTCATAGTCCTCACGGGAGGAGGAACGGCGGGACACGTCCTGCCGTGCCTTGCACTGCTGCCGTATCTTAAAAGCGTCTTTACGGAAATCCACTTTATAGGCAGTAACAGCGGTTACGAACGCAAGCTTGTGGGCAACTCTGCGGAATATCACGGCATAGACGCCGTAAAGCTTGCGCGCGGAAATCCCTTTAAAGCCCTTCCCGTGCCGTTCAAGCTTATGAAAGCAAAGCGGCAAGCCGCCGAGCTTCTGAAGGACATCGCCCCCGACGTCATCTTTTCCAAAGGAGGATACGTGGCTCTGCCCGTAGTGCTCGCCTCAAAAAACATACCCGTATACCTTCACGAAAGCGACCTCACAATGGGGCTCGCCAACCGCCTGTCGCTGAAAAAATGCACAAAGATTTTCACATCGTTCGACACTTACGAGCTCGACAAAGCCGTATGCACGGGCTCGCCCATACGCCGTTCGATTTACGACGGCAACGCCGAAGCCGCGCGACGCGAATGCGGATTTGTATCCGGCAAGCCCGTACTGCTCGTAATGGGCGGTTCGAGCGGAGCGAAAGCAATAAACGAGTGCGTATACTCCTGCCTCGACAGACTTTGCAAGACCTTCGACGTCGTGCACATCACGGGCGAAAAGCTGCCGTCCGAAATAAAGCGCGGCGGCTATCACGCTATAGGCTATACCGACAGAATAGAGGACTATCTCGCACTTTGCGACTTTGCCCTTTCCCGCGGCGGAAGCGGCGCCCTGTTCGAGCTTATGGCGCTTAAAATCCCGACTCTTGTAGTCCCCCTTCCGAAGGGTGCGTCGCGAGGCGATCAGGTGGACAACGCCGAATATTTCTCGAGCCGAGGCGCGGCGCTCGTGCTTTCCCAAAACGAGCTTACGGCGGATACGCTGACGGAATCGCTCGCAAGGCTCGTAAGCGGCAAAGACGCGCTCAAAAGCGGCATGGAATCACTCGGCAAAGTGGACGGCACGAGAGAGATCGCAAAGACTGTCATAGCGGAATGCTCCGCCCCTAAAGGAGAACAGGTATGAAACACAAAAACAAATTCACGAAATCGCAACTGAAAGTCATGCTGCTGCTTGCGTGCGTCATAATGCTCATGCTCGGCGGACTGCTGCTTCTCAACTATTTCCCCGACATAATTTCTACCGTCACGCCGCCGAAGGAAGAGCCGCACAAAAAGCTGCGCGAGGCTCGAGCTTCGCTCAGTCCGCACTTCAACCGCGAAATAAACATCGGCGGAAGCGGAGACGAGCACCTTACGGAAGTTTTCGTAAACAGCGATACCCTCTACATATTCGGATATACGTCGTCCGTAGATATGGACTTCGACGGCAGCGGCGGAGCCTTTCTTGCACTCATAGGCTCGGACGGCTCGACCAAGGGTTTTAAGCAATACGGCGAAAAAGGCGACGAGCTTAAATGCGCTACGCTGTGCGAAGGCGGCTTTTTGCTTGCGATCGACTGCGCGGCGGGCGGCTCGAAAATACTCAAAATAAATATGTCCGGCGAAGTGACGGCTTCGGTCGATACGTCGGGCGTATCCGGAGAAAAGTTTGCCGACCTCAAATATTACGTAACGGGAAGCATTGTCGCCGTCATGGAAGTCACGGACTCGGCAAGCGGCGGAATCAACCTCAAGGCGAGAGTATTCGACGCCGCCCTCAATCCCGTTGCGGAAAGGCTGTTCCCTCATGCGTGCGGGCTCGACTACATAGATATGTTCGAAACGGCAAACGGGTATGTCATAGCCGCCAACCTCGTCTCACCTTCCGTAAACCGCCTTGCCTTTATAAGCTGGGGCTTAAGCGCCCAGGGACAGTTTTTCGATATCGATCTCGGGGAAGCGGGCGGCTACAAATGCTACGGCGTAATGCCCTATATGTACGGCTACGCCGCGCTCATCGTGGACGACAAAGGCATTTGCGACATTGTTACCGTCTCGACCTCGTACGTGCTTCATTCGCGCGTATATCTGCGCTCCTCCTCCGTCACAAGCGCGAGAATGTTCTATGCGCCGGGAAGATATTACTGCTTTTTAAAGCGCGGACAGGAACTTGCGAGCATGATCGCCTTTGACGACGGCTTCCAAAACAGGACGAGCATGGGCGCATTCTCCGCCGTCAAGGACGTATATTCTCACACGGTTTACGGCGCGTCCGCGCTGCTGTGCGGCGCAAGCAAAAACGGCATCGAGCTCGTGACCGACGTCGACGGCAAAATAACGTCCGACATCACCTTCGGCGGCACGGGACACGAAAACGTGAAAGCCATTCGTATCGGCGGGCGCTTTGCCGTCCTTTCCGAGGCGAGCGCGGTCACGAGCGACTGCACTCAAAACTTCGGCGGCACGGACATTTGGATCGCGCTCATGAATTAAAGCGAAAAATACCTTTGGAAAACGGTACGCGTAAAAACATAATTCCCACATAACGTGAAAGAAGCATATATCCCTTATATATGCTTCTTTATATTACTATATCCTCTTCTTTTTTACGCTTTTTACAAACAAAATAAGCGCTTATCAAAGTAACCGTCGCCGCAACAAATGCCGCCGTTCCGACTACGACAAATATAAATCCCACTTTATTATTACGGTCGCGACCTCTTATATAATCCTCATAGGTAAAATATTCCTTGCCGTATGCCTCCAAATAGTAAAAATCATTCCACTGCTTTTTACTGACGTCACGAAGCGAAAACTCACGGTCTTTTGAATTATCTACGAGAATCGTAACGCTATCGCCCGCTTTTACTTTGTCGAAAAACGAGTAGTCGAATTCGTCTAAGTATATTGAACAAAGACGGTACTCCGTCGGCATATCGTAAAATCCTATTGCAATATAGCCGGAGCCGGTAGTCTCACGATAGTACTCAAGCTTTCCCGTTATGGGAATAAGCTCGTCGTAATTTTGTTCTTCTCCCAAAATCCCCAAAAGCGGAAGCATAAATGCAATTCCCAAAATCATGAAGCACGTACAAACTATAAATATTTTTTTAAATTTGTCTCCGCTTGCGCCTTTTATCTTTTTATTTGTGAATTTATGCTTATTCTCAAGCGATTCATCCGATTTATCGGATTTCCTTTCGTTTATAAGCCCAATCAATTCACTGACACCTTTTGTATTCAAATCGACAAGAAACAGACATTTATCGTATTTACCGTAAAATCCCATAAGCAACGAACCGATATTGCCGATACGTCGAATATCGTTTACTTTGATTTTCTTGATTCTGAAAAACCTATGAATATATACTTCGTCACCGTTGATTGCTTCATAATTAATATATATATCGCAGAGCATTGCAAGTTCTAAAATAGCAAAAAACAAAAATATGCCGAATATGACCCAAAGCGCCGTTCTGTTTTCCCAAAAAAAACATATAATTATTTCCGCGGCAATAACCGAAAAAGAAATGCCGAACAAAATATGCACAAAAACCCGCAAAGATTTTATCGCCTCGGTCGAAAATTCATAGTTTGGTTTGGCTATTTTTTTATGACAGATATAAATCAGCAAATACAAAACCGCCAATATCGCCACCGTAACAATAAAAGTTATTAACATCGCTCAAAATCCTCTTATACCACCTTTTTGTCGCACCCGTTTATCTCACAATCATTATAGCATATTAAAAGACAAAAAACAAGCGGTTGTAATGTTGTCCCTGCCACATCAAACCGCAAATATCCTATTCGGCAAAATAACAAACAAAAAAAACGCACAACGGATTGTTGTTCCATGTGCGTCATCTTGATAATTTTAAGCATATACGCCGGACGGAGAAAAAAACGAGCGAAACGGACCGCCGTCGGAATGACATTAAAGGTCTGTTATTTTGCTTCGTTGTCGGGAGTTTCGGGTTCTTCGGAAAGGGCGGAAGGCTCGGGGGAAGTCTTTGCTTCCGACGATATACCGACCACGTGGCTTACGGGCATGGAAAAGGCTATGCCCTGACCCGCCGTTTTGAGCCCCGCCTTTTGATATATGGAATGAAGCACCGCTTCCTTTATGTCGGATGGCACGAGTATCATTACTATTTCCTTATCGGGCTGAATGGTTATGTGGAAGAACTCCTCGGCTTCCTTATTTGCCGTACCGCGGGCATGGAGCACCGTTCCGCCGCGCGCTCCGACTTCCTTCGCCGCGTCCATAACAATGTCCGAAAAGCCCGTATTCACTATGCAAAGTATCATTTCATGTTTCATTTCTCTTAACCTCCGACCTCGTCTTAGAAAAGCGCGGCAGCGCGCTTTTCGGCGGCAAACGTGCTTTCGGCACTTACTGTTTGACAGCCATTCTGTTATTGCTCAAAAAACCGAAAATGAGCGTACCTATCACGCTTGTGAGCGGAATGGTATAGGCTATGCCCTTGCCGTTTTTTATCGTCGCGAATTTTTCCTCGAGCGAGGCAAACGCGTCGGCGATCTTATTTTCCTGTATGACGCTGAAAATAACCGTCTTATCCGAATCGCTGAGACCGAAGTACGCGAGCATTTTGGCGTCCGCCGTTCCGCTTGCAAGCGCCATGACCTGCATATTCACGTCGAACGACTGAATTAGGTCGGCATAGTATTCGGCTTTACTGCGGTTTACTATGGTCACCATAAGCTCGAGGCGGTTTTCCGTGACGGTGTTCGCATTTGCGGCTTTTCTCGCCGCGACGTCGCCTTTTGCCTTTGCTATGCGGGACTTTCCCTTTTCCTTAGCCGAGGCGACTTTTTCCTTCACCGCGTCTATCAGCGGCCGTTCCTTATCCTTCATTGTCGTCCTCCCGAGAAAAGTAAATGATCTGTTCGTCGTCCGCGGAAAGTATGCGCTTCATTGTTATGCGGTTTCTTACCTTTGCCGACATTATCGCCTTAAAGCCGAGCACCTGAATGGTTATGAGCGGTATCATCGCGACAAGCGAGACCACGCCGAAAGCAAGCGACAATACGCTCTCCTCACCCGCAAGCGTAGCGCACGCGCCTATCGCCATGGGCAAAATAAAGCTGGAAGTGAGAGGTCCGCTTGCGACGCCGCCCGAGTCGAACGCTATGCCGGTATACAGTTTCGGCACGAAGAACGACAGCCCGAGCGAAATGAGATAGCCGGGGATAAGATAGTACAACAGCGAAAAGCCGAAAATTATGCGTATCATGGAAAGCGCTATCGAAAGTCCCACGCCTATCGAAAGCGCAATGAGCATTTCCATTTTGCCCACGCCGCCGCCCGTGACCTGTTCGACCTGCTTGTTGAGAACGTGTATGGCGGGCTCGGCGAGCACAACCACCATGCCGAGCACGAGCCCGAACACCACGAGAAGCGCTTCGCTGTAGGAGGCAAGCTCCTGCCCTATCTTAAAGCCTATGGGCATGAAGCCCACTTTGACCGCCGTCAGGAATATGACGAGTCCGCCGAACGTGTAAATTATGCCTATGACTATCTGGATTATTTTTTCTTTCGGAAGCTTCAACACCGTGAACTGAAGCACGGCGAAGAACACGACTATGAGACCGAGCGCAAGGAGCACTTCGAGCACCGTTCCGCCGAGTACGGCGCCGAACGCCGCGCCGAGATTGGCGTCTATCGAATAGTCGGGAAGCGTGTACGAAAGCTCGCCGTTTGCCGTAAGCGAAAGTATCATTACGGCAAGCATGGGACCTATGGAGCACAGGGCGATGAGACCGAAGCTGTTTTCATTCGAATCTTTGCCGCCTATAGTCGTCGCTATACCCACGCCGAGAGCCATTATAAAAGGCACGGTTATCGGTCCCGTCGTGACGCCGCCCGAATCGAACGAGAGCGACAAGAACGATCCCTTACCCGATTCTATGAGCACGGCGCACACGGCAAACAGAGCCATGTAGAAGAACATGAGCATGGACGAAAGACTTTTACGCGTAATTATCTTTATTATGGCTATGACAAGAAACAGCCCCACTCCCACGCCCACCGTGGCAATGAGAAGAGTAGAGTTCATTACGGCTTCGACCTGCCCCGCAAGAACGGAAAGATCGGGCTCGGCTATCGTAATCAGTACGCCCATGACAAAGCATACCGAAAGCAGCACTATGAGTTTTTTGGACTTCGTAAGACCCGAGCCGACGTGCTCGCCCATAGGGGTCATCGCAAGGTCCGCGCCGAGATTGAAGAGCCCTATTCCGAGAATGAGAAATACGGCGGATATGCCGAAAACCGCCCTCTCCATGCCGCTGAGCGGAGCAAGAGGCGTAAACGAAAGAATGAGTACTATGACCGTTATAGGCAAGACCGATATGAAGGATTCCCGTAATTTCAGAAAAACTCTTTTCATTTGACCACCGTATGTACTTAGGTCGCGTTATTTATACCGACCTTACAATTTAACGACAATCCCCTCAGTCTGTTTCGCAGACAGCTCCCCTTTACTCAAAGGGAGCCTTTTTTAAGGACGTATTATATCGCGAGGCAAAAAAGTTTGCTTGAAAGGACTTTTTTGCGAAACGATGCAAGGAGTACAGCCGTGCCTTAGGCACGGAAGGACGCCAGTCCTTGCGAAACATTTATGTTTCGCCTGTACGTATTATAGCATACAAAATGCCGTTTTGCAACAATACGACGCAAAAAAAACGCGCCCGAGCAAGTTTTCGCCTTGCGGGCGCGGTGTTTCGTGACGAATATCGGTTTAGAAGAAGTTTTCGTCGAGCACGGTCGCGTCGTATGCGCGGTAGAGCTCGCGATAGCTCTGTATATCGTTGTAGACGTACTGCATTTTTTCGGCATAGTCCACGGCGTTTTTCTCCCACTTCTTGCCTATCTCTATGCGGCGCTTGTAGTTTTTGAACTTCGTCACAGCCGCAAGAATGAGAAACGCGACGCCGGCAAGCATTGCTACAGCCGCAAGCACATGGGACGCCGTACCGAGCGAAAGAGCGAAATTCACGACTATACCGCCCACCAAAAGCAGAGCTCCGAAAATCGTAAAGAGAATGAACTTCGTATCCTTTACGGCGGCTTTTTCCTTTGCGCACTCGGTGCGGCAAAACTCGCCTATTTTATTCGTTTCCTCGTCGATGTTGTCGAAAGACGTCTTTGTATTGTATTCGTCTATCTTGACGCAGACGCTTTCGCCGTAATTCGAGCGATAGTTTTTGACGTAATTTTTATACGCGCGCTTATAACTCGGTTTATACTTAGAGTATGCAAGCTCGCTTATCTCGCGCTTGCCGCTGTAGTGCTCCTTATCGTTGAGCCAGCAGAACAGACATTCCTCGAGGTCTATGTCGGAAACCTTCTCCACTTCCTCCTGCGCCTTCTTTGCCATCGCCTCTTCGATGTGACCTTTCGCTTCGATAATCTTTTCCTGATAAGCGATTTCGTCGTAAATCTCCTGAGCTTTGGGAGAATGACAGGTTTCGAGAATGGCGTCGAACATCTGCGTCACGACGTCGCGGCGCATTTTTTCGCCGCCGCCCGATCTGAGTTTCGATACGTACGCGCCTATCTCCTCGTTGTTCATTGCGCCCTTGAGAGCGGCGGAAAGTTTGACATTTTCCGAAACGTACTTGTCTATATTGCGGAACTCCGGGGGCTTTACGAGAGCCGTCGAACCGTAATACGCCATTATTCTGTTTGCCGTTTCGTCCCTGTCTATCTCGCCGAGCTTGTCGAGTCCTATGTACGAACGGATACGGTCCGAATCCTCGCCCTTGTCTTTGAGACATAAAAGCGTGAGTATCTTAAGCTGCTCCTTCTCGTTTCCGGAAAGCGGTCTTTCCATTATGCGAGTGAGCCAATAGCTCTCCGATTCGGCTTTGCCGTTTTTGAGCGCTATCATGAAGTAAACCCAAGCGCTCTTTCTCGCGTCCATTTCGAGAGCCTTTGCCCTTGCCCTGTCCGCCGCCGCGCTCTCACCCGCCCTGCGAAGCTCGAGATCCATCATTACGTGGCTCAAGAAATAGTGCTGGGTCTGAAGATATGTCTTTTCGGACTGTTCGCGCAGCGTCTCGTCCGAAGCGAACGAATGTTCGTCGTTCTCGACCATAGCCGTAATTATCCTACGCACGGTCTTTTCGTTGCCCTGATGAGCGGCAAGATCGTTTTTGAGCCCGCGTATGGTCTTGTAGGCGTTCTCTATATTTTTATAGAGTATCATGCGCTCGCGAATGTCCTCTTCGACGAGGGCGACGCCCTTAAGGGTTTTATCGTCGTTCGTCAGCGTGGTCGTGCCGCTTTCCAGCGCGCCTATAGCCGCGTTTTTTGCGCTCGTCACCGTGCCGAGCGCACTTTCGAGAGAGCTGCCGAGCGCGCTTATCTCGCGTTCCATCTCGCGGTTTTCGCTCTGCACCTGCCGAAGATCGCTTTTGAGTGCGTTTACGTCGCTTTGCGTAGCCATATTACCTCCTTTTGCCCGACGCGGGAACGGCGCTTTCTTCGCCCCATTTGCGCGCCTTGGCTATCTTCTCCGACTGTGCGGACAGTATGCTTACCGCCGACGTGAACGCCGTCTTGACCGCGTCGAAGCCTTCCTTTACATTCTGCGTATATTCTTTTTCCGCAACCGATTTTATCGCCGCTTCTATGTCGGCATACGAGAAGCCGTCCGATATGCGCGCGAGCTCGTCTACTTCGCCCGGCGTAAACTTGCCGTCGAGGCAAAGCCCGATATAGAGCTCTATCGCACTGCGCCTTTCGCTCTCTTCGGGCAGATCGACGAAGAATATTTCGCTCAAGCGCCCTTTACGAAACAGCTCCGGCGGCATGAGCGAGATGTCGTTTGCCGTCGCGATGAGAAAGACTCTGCCCCTGTACTCCTGCAACCAATACAGGAATGCGCCGAGCATACGTTTTGCCGTATCGTTGTCTCCGCCCGAGGAAAGCTCCTTTTCTATCTCGTCTATCCACAGTACGCACGGACTTACGCTGTCCACGTACTCGAGCGCAAGCCGCATATTTCTCTCGCTTTCGCCGACGTACTTGTCGAAAAGCGCACCTATGTCGAAGCGATACAGCGGAAGCTGCCACTCCTTGGCTATGAGCCGAGCCGAAAGCGACTTGCCGCAGCCGGGAACGCCTGCGAGCAACACGCCCTTAGGGGACGAAATGTGCTTTTTGTCGAGTTCCTCTTTCGGCGCGAAGAAGATCTTTTGCTTTGACTTAAGCCATTCCTTTACGCCGTCGAGACCGGCTACGTGCACGTCGCCCACCCGTATACGGGAAATGGACGGCACGGCTCCGAAGATTTTGTCCTTCTGCATGGCAATCTCGCACAGCCTGTCGTATGAAAAGCCGCCCTCGAGTTTGCCCGAATAGTTGAGTATCGTCTTTAATTGCAGCGACGTATAGCCCGAAAGCATGGTTGCCGCCTTGCTTATAAGCTCGTCGCCGAAGTTCTTGATCTTGTTGCGGTTTATGTAAAACCTTATAGTCTTTTCCCGCTCCTTCTGTGTGGGAAGCTCGAGCGTTATGTGCATACCGAGCTTGGCGAGCGGCTGCCATACGAAATCCGCCGTGACTATGACTATGGTGCTTTTCCTTTCGGCGGCAAGCCGCACTATGTTTGCGGTGCGGCGGGAAAACGAATTGTCCGCGTCGAGAAACCTCACGTCTCCGAGCGCAAACACGCAGTGCGTCTTTTTCTTAAGCGTCTCTTCGATAAACGAAAGCGGCTCGCCTCCGACGTCCTGAGAGCGTTCGCCCCTGCGAAGCTCGACGAACTGATCGCACTCGGTATAAAAGTCTATGTCGACATTGAGCTCCCTCGCCGCCTCGGTGAGAGCGCCCTGCGCCCTGCCGCGTTCCTCCGTATGAACCACGATAAGAGGAGTAACGGCGGACAGATAAGCCGTCAGTTCTTTGGTTGTCTCTAAGTAATTACTCATTTCGTATCCGTCCGAAACGCGCCCTCGAGCGCGTAGATCTCGTATCCCATGTCGGGATCGTTACCGCCGTAACGTGCCTTAAGAGCCGCAACGGTGGCTTTCGTCGCCGCTTCGAGCGAGCTTGTAAGAGCCATTTTATCCGCGTCCTTTATAAAATCGAGCTTGCGATAGAACGTGAGAAGTCTTATACGCGAAGTGAATTTCCTGAGCGCATATACGCTTTCGGTCACGTCCGTCTCCATATCAAGACAAACTCGGCTTTTATTGAAGTCTCCCGTGACAAAGTCGGAAATGCGGTTGAAAAGAGCGGCATACAGCTCCTTCTGCTTGAGAGTTCCGCACGAAAGATAGGCGACGGTTTCGTAGTCGAGAGGCCGCGAAAGAGCGGCGTCCCACTCCTCATACCGCACGGGTCCTTTTTTTTTGCGGCGCATTACTTCTTATACTTCGAGGGCGGCTCTATGCTCCATTTGGGTAGCTGCTTGTTTATTTCGTTGAGCTGCTCCGTGGACAGCATATTGGCTCCCTCGTCGGTTATGAACATCGAAATGTCGAGCATATCGTCGCCGACGTCCATGTCCTTCTTTTCCTGATCGTTCATGACAATCTCCTTTTAGATGTACTCGAGTTTTTGCAACACTTCGTCTTTTACCGCCGCCGATTCTTCGAATATCTTGCGGAAAGCGTCTATCTCGTCGAGACAGGCAATGAGCGTACTCTTGCCGCGCTCGATACGGGCGGGAAAGGCTTTCATCTTCAGCGCCGTCGTGACGACTACCACAGCGACGAATATGACGAAGAGTCCCGCGCCGGCTATATAGCCCCAGATTATGTTCGCCGCCATGCCGATTATGCAACCGACGAGCAGAGCGGTTATTGCGATTATGCTTAAGACAAGATTGGATTTCGTGAATACCACAAGGCGCGAACGCTCCGCAAGGAACTTGTTTTCGAGCGCTTTCGTGACAGCCTCGCGGTCCTTGCCGTCGGTCGTGTCCTCCCAAAGGTCTATCTTCAGCTTAAACGCCGCAGGAGCCGAGCTCTTAATATTGCCGTCGTATTGCTCGATCGCATCCTTGAACCAGCCCTTGGTCTTTTCCATCGCGAACTTCTGGACCGTTTCGTCCTCGCCCTCGGGATAGACCGCCCACTTGAACATCTGTTTGCCGATGTTCGGCGCGTCCTTGACCGTCTCCATATACGCGGCGTACTGCTTCTTTGCAGCTTCGACGTCGCCCTCGTGCTCCATAACGAGCTTATAGAACATCTGCTCGTTGCGAAGGCGTATTTCCTCCTCGTCGTAATTCGTGACGAGATCGTCGAGAAGGGCGTCTATACTGCGAATGAAATCGCTCGAGCAATCGAAGCGCTTGACGTTGTCGAGAGCCTCCACCCTTTTGAGCGCCGTCTTGTATCTTCCCGCGTTTGAAAGAGACGCGTTCATTTCGTCGACGTTCTCGCAATATTCTCCGAGCACGCCGGACCTAAGCGTGACCTTTTCGGTCGGAAGGCTTTCGATATAGCCGTTGTAGCTCGCGACGAGGTCGGACGAAATTTCCGTGTCGGCACTGAGCTCCGACACCCACTTATCGACCGTGCCTCTCACGAATTCGTCGAGCTGGTAATCGTTTCCGAATACGCCGTAGAGATAGGCTTGCAAGAGAAGCGCGGTCTCTCTCGGCGGGTGCGCCGAATCGACCGATCCGAAATAGTCGTACATCCACTCTCTCGCCTCGCGGTGGCGACCGAAACGAAGGTTCAGCAAACAGAAGAACAGCGACGTCTTTACGGGGTCTCTCCTCATCGCCTCGGAAACGGCGTTGCCGCAGACCTCGCGGTCGTTCTGCGCCCAGGCGCTTATCGCTATGAATGCGTAAGAAAGCCAATAGCGCGAGCTCGACATCCAAAGCTCTTCCGACAGCTTGGATACCGTGGAATTGCGGGCAAGATTTATGTTGAAGTCCTTTATGACGCCGAGCACCGAACGACGCACTACCTGATAGGTCTTGAGCTGTTCGTTGAGCTGCTGTTCTATCTTGAGGACGTTTTCGTGAGCGAGCTGTTTTTCCTCGCCCTCGATTATCATTTCGCGCAAATCGATGATCTTCTGATTTACGTTTGCCACGGTCTTGTCTATCTTGTCGAGAGCGACGTTTACCTTCTGCGCCTCGGCAGACACGCCCGAGGCGAACCTGTCCGCCGTGCTTTTGAGTTCGCTTACGAGCGACGACGTATTACTCATTGGCGTTTACCTCCTTCAATACTTTTATCAGTTCCTCGTGCACGCTGTCCGCTTCCCTGTATGCGGCGCGCCAGCTTGCAAGATCTTTAAGTCCCGTTTCGAGCATCTTCATTCCGTTTTCTATGCGGTAGTCGAAGCTTTTACGTATCTTTTCCCTCTGCGTCACTCCGAGCATTATAAGCCCAACCGTAACTCCTATAAGTACGAGCGAAAGCAACAGAAGCGTTACGCTCGCCGACGTCTTCCACGGAATGACGAAGCCTACGATCGCAAGAACGACGAACACCGCCGCCAAAAGTCCGAACACGGCGACGAGCTTATTCGAAAGGGAAACGTCCTTGTCCTCCTTTATTCTCGCCTTTATGAGTCCGTCGTAATGCTTTTTAAGCACCGTCTTGTTCGTTTCGAAGCTGTTTTCGTCGCCGGAAAGCTTACAGCCGTCTATCTCGTAACCGTAGACCTGCTTTTCCTTTTTACGGTACTGCGCGTACTTTTCCGCTCCCTCGAGCGCCGGCTTGCGTATGAAAGACAGCGCGAATTTTTTGACGCGCGAATCGGCTTTGGAGTCGGCTCCGAGAGCGTTGTTCGTCATGATGAGCGCGAGATTGCGGTTTTCCGCCTTCTGCTTCATATAGTTGTCGAAGGACGCCCGGGCCTCGTCGAGTCTTCCGTTGGCTTTCACGACCATTTCTTCGTAAGCTATTTTATCGAGAAGTTCCTGCTCGGCGTCGTCACTTGCGGAGATGAGCGCATAAAGCGCGTCCTCTATGCGTTCGGCAAGTCTGTCGGAAAGCGGAGCGTCCTCGCTTATGACGGACTTGAAGTAATCGCGAAGTTTTGCGTTCTTTTCCGCGTCGGACAGCAGGCTCATCATATCGTCGTACTCGGGGCATATATGCTTTAAGGCGATAAATTCCTTACGCGTGACGGATATGTAAGCGTCGAAGTATCCGTCTATCGTCTCCCGAACGGCTTTTTTCGATGCGGAATCGCGGCTGCTCTCCTCGAGAAGGAAACGTATCTTTTCCTGCACGGTGCGGGCGAACTCCACGTCCGCGCCGAGCGCACCGCAGAGGAGCACCTGCAAAATATAGATTATTTCTTCGCCCACTCCGCCGCTGTCTACGAGATCGAAATACACGCCGTACCACTCGCGCGCCGCTTCTATGCGGTTGAAACGCAGGCTTGCGAGCAAGAAGAACAGCGCGGACTTGCGCTCGTTTATCTGCATACTCTTAAAGACGGCGCGCTCGCACGCCTCTTTTTCGTCGCTTGCCCAAAGCATGACCGCCATAGTCGCATACGCGAGCCAATAGTCGGTGTTTGCGAGGTACATCTTTTCGACCTTTTGCCGAGGCTCGTCGCTCTTCCAGATGTTGGCGTCGAGACCGACCACATAGCCGAGCGCGACCCTGCGAAGCTCGTTGTAGAGCCCATAACGGACGTTGTATTTATCGTAATCGCCCGTAAGGTTTTTGGAAGCCGTACTGCCGTTTTTGAGCAGTCTGTAGCTGTCCACGAGATCGTCTATCGTCCTCGACACGTTTTCCGCGACGACCTGCTCCCTGTCCGTGTTCGCCGCCGTATTTTCGAGATGGGGCTGAACTGCGTCGTGAAGCCTTTTTACGACGTTTATGCCGCTGAAGACGTCTTCCTGCGCGCGCGCCACGTCCACGACGAGACGATTGTGATAATCGACGGCGCGGTTGTATTCGTTGAGCGTCCTTACGTACTCTTCGTCTATCTGCCGCTGTCGTTCGTATTCTGCATCGTAATCGGACATTGCTTACCTCCTCTTTTTTATTTCAAGTACTTGACCGCTTCTCTCTTTGCGGCTTCGGGAACGTCGCCGCTTGCCAAGAAGTCGTTAAACTTCATTTTCTTTCCAAACGCCGCCACCTTATCCTCTGCCTTTACGCCCTTTTTACGGAGCGCCGCAACGACGTCTGCGGTCGAAGGCGACGGAGAACGAAGGTTCAACAGATATGCCTGCAAGAGATTGCACTCCGCCCCGCGCGTCACCGTTTCGACGTTTTTGGGTTTGTCTATCTGCGGAAGCAGTCTCATAAACAGCGAGTCTTTTATGCCCTGCTCGCCCTTAAAGTCGCACACGAAACGGACTATCATATCCGTAGGCACATACTGCGCGTAATCGAGTATGAGCGGCAGCACGCTCTCGTAGCCGCTTATGAGAGCCTCGTAATGTCTGACAAAAAGCTCTCTTGCACTCGAGGGATTGTTGCCGAGATAGGTCTTTAAGTGCTTTATGTACGTCTCGTCGTATACGTCGGGCATAATGCCGAGATACAGCTCCAAAGCCCTGTTCGAAAAGGGAAAATCTTCGTACATTTCGAATATGCCGCGCTTTAAGCGTTCGTCGTCGCGCCCCGAAAGGTAGCTTTCTATCGTGCGACTGTATGCGGACACCTTGGCAGTCTTGGGGGCGAGAATTTTCATGAACTCTTCTTTAAGCGGATTATTGCCCAAAAGAAGCCGCTCGTACGCTGTTATTTCCACGACGGGCACTCGCTCGGCAAGTATGGCGACCGTCGAAAGTCTGTCTGCGCCGTCGCCCTTGAGCGCGTCGTACAACAGCTGTTCCGCGAGTTTTTTATCCACGTTGAAATCGAAAAGGCGAAGTTTTATCTCGCTGAGATCGCATTTTTTTATAAGCATACGCATATTGTGCGCGCCTATTTCCGCAAGACCCGTCTCGTATCTGAGATGTCTCAAGACCTCGTTTGCCACTTCCGCGCCGCCGTTTGCCGCCATGCTTATGAGCTTGTCGACAGCTATTCCGTCGAGCGGACGCTTTCCGATGTTCGCAAGTATGGTGCGAAGCCCCGCGACGTCGGTCACTCTCCCGAGCGCGCCCGAAAGTCCGGAAACGTCGAGTCTGAGCTTATTCCGCGTCATTATCGGAACGACGGCGAGAGCTATGCCCATATCCTCGCAAGAGGACAGCCAATCGTTGAGCTTTTCTTCTATCTCGTCGGTACAGACGAGCTTGTTGCCTATGCCGAGCAGAACCGACTGCTTCGTCGCACTGTCCTTATAGCTTTTGAGATAGGACATAAGCACATAGTCGCCGTCCATTTGCGGCACCGAACGCAAAAGTTCGCGCACGTCGTCGCTTCTCCCGTTTATGAAAAGCATTGCGACAAGATCGTTTATGACGCGCGTGTCGTACAGCTCGCCGTAATTCACGAGGTCTAACACAAAGCACTGACGGCGGTAGTCCTTGATCGCGCCGAAGCACTTTGCGAGATAGACAAGGAGCTTTGCGTTGGATACGGCGCCGTAAACCGCACGCTCGGAAAGCGTGATCGCGGGATAGTAGTTGCGGATTCTGCCCGCTATGTTGTTTATGTTGGCGAGTATGCCTGCGCGCTCGCCGACCGTCACCTTGGGAAGCTTGGTGAGCTCGAGACAGAGATCGGCAACCGGCTTGATTTCGCCCGGATCGAAGCGAACTATCTGCTCGTTTACGACGCGCTCGGCTTCGTAGGCATTGCCCGCAGACATACAGGAAAGCGCCATTGCAAACGCCTCAGCAAGGTTGTTCGCCGCATAAAGCGAGCTCCCCGTGACAGCCATTTTGCTTATGAGATCGGCAATCGCGGCTCTGTCTATCGCGGGTGCGGACGACGCCGCGGCGGTTTCCGCTTCCGCAGTCTCCCTTGCCGCAAAAGCCGCCGCCCTATCGAGCCAATCGCTTCGGCTCGTGTCTATGGGCTCGTAACTTCTGAATCTGCGGCGAAGCGGTGCGGGGAAATTGTCCTCGTCGAGTCCGCGGTGAAGCACCTGCAACTTTTTGCCTTCGAGCGCGATAAAGCGCTTCCAGACGTTTTCGCTCGACGCAAGCGAATCGATACCGTCCGCTATGACGAACATATAGCTCGAGCTTTCTATCGCGGGAAAGATATACGCTTCCCTGTTTATGTGCGCGCCCTTTTCGAGCCTGTCCGCCATAAACACGCGGTTTCCGCACGAGGAAAGCTTTTCGAATAATTTTGCCGCCGTTTCGCGCTCGTTTTCCGACGCGCCGCCACATATGTAAACGTCGTAAGGCTCCTGCCCGCGGCTTATCTCGTAGGTCTGACTGCGTATGCGTTCCACCTCGTCGACCCTGCGCATATAGGATTCGCGCTCGGACGGCGAGCACAGCGCAAACATCTTGCTTATATATCGCGAGTTCTTTGCGGACTGTCTGCTGACGCGGTGGCATATGGGATGAAACGAGCCGTTTTCTTCCACATATTCTATGCCGTAATCGGAAAGAAAAGCCCCCCAATACGGAAATATCTCGTCGGGATAGCTGCCTATTATGTCGTCATACCTTTCGAGAGCCTCGTCGAAATGACCGTGAATACGTCTGCCGTTGGCTTCGTTGAGCTGGTTGACGAACTCGACGGGCACCTCATCCTTTTCGGGGTAATCATATTCGTTGCCGCAATACACGCACTTGAGCCTGCCGCTCTCGAGTTTTTTAAGTACGCTTTCGCAGGTATTACAGTGCAACTGCTCCAAATTACTCATTTACGCTCGTTTCCTTTTACACGTCTTGTTCCATTTTAACATTTTGTGGTCATTTTGTCAACACTATTTATCGATTTAAGGCGAAAAAAAGCGACCCCGAGCGAAAAACATTCGCATTGGGTCGCGCCTTATTTTTTGCCGTCGTAAAACGAAAGAGCCTTCTCCGTACTTATGACCTCGCGGTAGACCTTCGTCATCTTTCCGTCCTCGGGAGGAGTCAGCGGAAACCGCCAGGAAAAGGGTATTATATCTTCTTCGCCGCCTATTATTTTGGGCTTGTCGACGCTCATTTTAAGCGTGCGCACTCGCGCGCGCTTGGCTTCGGTCTCGGCGTCGAGCGCCGCGCCGTTACGATTGCGCGGCTCGCGCGTTCTCGTTTTGTTTTTGACCATACGCCCTCCTTTGCTGCCAACGTAGTACGATAATTATTTATTCCGAGCGATACCGAAGTTATGCGTCAATCGCCGTCCGTACCCGAAAATTTGTTCTTGTTTTTGTTCAAGATAAACTTGAGCTTAGGTATATCGTTTATCGCGACTTTCATGGGCGGCGTTGTGCCGTCGAGCGTCTTGAATGTGTCCTTGTTTCCCGAAAGCACGACTACTCCCCTGTCCTCGTCGATTATATAGTCGTGAATGTGATACCAATCGAAATAAGCCGACTCGGTATAGACGCCCTTGTCGACGACTGCGCTCCTCGCAAGCGCAAGCACGAGCATGAAAAGAAGCGATACGACAAGCACGAGAAGCAAAAACGAAAGAGTGAGCATATAGTGCACCGTCTCCATTCCGAACAGCCGCGCCATAAACTCGCGCTCGGGCGCGGCGGGATCTATCATCTGACCCGTAATGTAGAAGATGAAAAAACCTATGAGGAGCATGAACGCAAAGTAGCGCACCTTGCCGCCCTTCAGCTCGACAAGGCGAATGGAATTGTACAGTCTGACCTGCCGCTTGATTATTCCGACTGCCGCGAATATGAGAAAAGCCGAAACGACGATCGAAACCGCGCCGACGAGTATCGGCGGAATCACGGGGAGTATGCTTTGTGAAACAGAAAAGATCATAGGCGTTTAAAAGGAGAAAAATATTTTAACGGTCGATGTTCGATACGCTTTGGCATGACAAGCGAAAGCGCTGTACAATCGTCAAGAAACGACACACGGAAACAGATTCCCCGACTGCGCGTCGCTCCGCTCGGAATGACGGCAACGTATGTTACGCATAACAGTCGGGTACGCTCGGAACGGCAGAAAAAGCCGATTGTAAAAGCTTAAGTGCAAGCGGGTTTGACAATCACTCGGCTTTAAGGGCTTAGATGCGAGCAAGACAGACAGCAGGCGACGAGCACGAATGGAGTGTACTTTTTCGTACATGACCGAGCGCAAGGAGCACGCAGTCTGTATTGCGAAGTATATAAGCCCTTACTTAAAGTATTTTACGCCGCTTTCGAAGATGCGCATATCCGTCTCCCTGCCGCCGACATTTTTCATGACGTCGGAGCCGATACGTTCGCTGTGACCCATTTTGCCGTAGACTCTGCCGTCGAGACCGGTTATGCCTTCGATCGCGCATACGGAGCCGTTGGGATTGAAAGGCGACACCATGGTGGCATTGCCGCTCTCGTCGCAGTACTGCGTAGCTATCTGCCCGTTTGCGATAAGACGTTTGACCGTTTCGTCGCCCACACAGAATCTTCCCTCGCCGTGCGAGACTGCGACATTGTAGACGTCGCCCGGTTTCGTGCCCGCAAGCCACGGGCTGAGATTGGACGTCACGCGAACGGAAACGACGGTAGAGACGTGTCTGCCGATATTGTTGAACGTAAGAGTAGCCGAGTCGTCCTCAAGCTCGCCTATCTCGCCGAACGGCAAAAGTCCCATTTTTACGAGAGCCTGGAAGCCGTTGCAGATTCCGAGCGCAAGACCGTCGCGCTTATTCAAAAGGTCGTTCACGGCTTCGGCAAGCAGACCGTTTCTGAACGTCGTCGCAATAAACTTGCCGCTTCCGTCGGGCTCGTCGCCGCCTGTGAAGCCGCCCGGGAACATTATTATCTGCGAGTTCTTTATAAGCTTCGCCATTTCCTTTACGGAGTTTTCTATCTCTTCCTGAGTGCGGTTGCGAACGACGTACACCACGGGCGTGCCGCCTGCCATCGCGAAGCGACGCGCGGTGTCGTACTCGCAGTTGTTGCCGGGGAAAACGGGAATGAACACCCTGGGCGAAGCCGTCTTCTTTTTGGGTGCGGACACCTTGCTTCCGCCCGTATAGTCGGCGTTCGTCGCAGCGCCGACGGCGGGTGCGGTGGTCGGATATACGTCCTCGAAAGTGCCCGTAAACGCCGCCACGGCGTCCTTAAGCGGCAATTCCTTACCTCCCGAGTAAATATACTCACCGCAAGACATACTCTTGAATTCGCACCCTATGCGCACCGTAGGCTCGTTGGTCGTAATGCCGATAAGGTCGAGTTCGTAGCCGACGAAATCGTCCGCGTCCTCGCAGCAAATGAGCACGTCGCCGAGCCTCGGCGTGAAATAATCCTTAGGCGCGCCGTTAAACGCAAAGCCGAGACCTTCGCCGAAACAGCTCTTTACTATCTCGCCCACGACGCCGCCGTCCTCGACGACGGTCGCGAAATCCACTCGCTTTCTGACGGTCTCGCCGTGCAGAAGTTTCAAAAATCTTATGAGATCGTCATAGTCGGGAAGTCCGCTTTCGTTGCGTTTGAGCCTGTATCTGTATACCTTCCGCCCCGCTTTTTTAAGCACGTTGTCTATGACGTCGCCGGAACGCGTCACGCCGAGCGCAAACGAGATAAGCGTAGGAGGCACGTCTACTTTTTCGAACGTACCGCTCATAGAGTCCTTGCCGCCTATTGCCGCAAGTCCGAGACCGAGCTGTGCGTCGAGCGCGCCGAGCAACGCCGACATCGGTTTGCCCCAACGCTCGGGCTCGTCGTAGAGACGCTCGAAAAATTCCTGGAGCGTGAGCCGCACGCTCTCGTACGGTGCGCCCGCAGCCACCGCTTTTATGACAGACAAAACAACCGAATAGACCGCCCCGACGAACGGACTTTCGCTCATTAGCGCGGGATTGCAGCCGTAAGCGGAGACCGTGGTAGTCGTCGTCTCTCCGCTCTTTACGGGGACTTTAGCCGCCATGGCGATTGCGGGAGTGAGCTGATTTTTTCCGCCGAACGGCATGAGAACGCTGCTTGCGCCGATAGTCGAGTCGAACATCTCCCCGAGCCCCTTCTGCGAGCAGACGTTTTCGTCGGCGAGGATGCTCTTGAGAAGCGCAGCATAATCTCCCTTCGCGTACAATGCCTGACGTTCCTTGCCGAGCGTGTCGAAAAACTCGGGTGCGCTCTCCTTAATCGTGACGTTAGCCGTCTGGCGCGCGCCGTTGGAATCGAGGAAGCGTCTCGGAAGATCGACGACCGCTTTGCCGCCGAGGAACATTCTCATGCGCTTCGTATCCGTAACTTTGGCTACGACCGTCGCCGCAAGGTTTTCCTTTGCGCACGCCTCGATTGCCGCACTTACGTCGCTTTCGCAGACGACGACAGCCATTCTCTCCTGCGATTCGGAAATCGCAAGCTCGGTCGCCGAAAGACCGCTGTACTTTTTGGGAACGGCGTCGAGGTCGATGTCGAGCCCCGGAGAAAGCTCTCCGATGGCGACGGACACGCCGCCCGCGCCGAAGTCGTTACAGCGCTTGACGAGCCGCGTGAACGAGCCGTCGCGCATGAGACGCTGGATCTTTCTTTCCGTGAGCGGATTGCCCTTCTGCACCTCCGCTCCGCAGGTGTCTATGGAATGGACGGTGTGGACCTTGCTCGAGCCCGTTGCGCCGCCGCAGCCGTCTCTGCCCGTCTCACCGCCTATAAGCAGCACTACGTCGCCCGCTTCGGGGACTTTGCGGATTACGTTGGCTTCGGGAGCCGCCGCGACGACAAAGCCCGTTTCGAGGCGTTTTGCGACGTATCCCGGGTGGTACATTTCGCGCACGAGACCCGTAGCGAGACCTATCTGATTGCCGTACGAGGAAAAGCCCGCCGCCGCGGTTTTGCTTATCACTCTCTGCGGAAGCTTGCCCTTAAGCGTCTTTTCTATGGGCGCGTTTATGTCCGCCGCGCCCGTGATTCTCATAGACTGATAGACATACGAACGGCCGGAAAGCGGATCGCGGATCGCGCCGCCGAGACAGGTCGCCGCTCCGCCGAACGGTTCTATTTCGGTCGGATGATTGTGCGTCTCGTTTTTGAACATGACAAGATAGGGCTCGGGCTTGCCGTTTACGTCCGCCGTCACCTTTACCGAGCAGGCGTTTATCTCCTCGGAAGCGTCGAGATTGTCGAGACCGCCGCGCGCCTTTATCTCCCTTGCGCCCATGGTCGCTATGTCCATAAGGCAGGGATATTTGTCCGCGCGCCCGCCGTGGTGACGGTTGAAGAGCTTGAGATAATTTTCGTAAGCGTCCTTTATCTCGGGTATATCGGACTTTATTTTGACGTTTTCGAGCGTCGTCAAAAACGTAGTATGACGGCAATGATCGGACCAATACGTGTCTATTACTTTGAGCTCGGTATGCGTAGGCTGACGCTTCTCGCTTTTAAAGTGAGCCTGTACGAACAAGAGGTCGTTTACGGTCATCGCAAAGCCCTCTTTTTCGCGGTAGCTCTCTATCTGCGCCTTAGTCATTTCGTTGAAACCCTCGACGAGGCGAACGGGCTCGGGCGGAGCGACGGCGGCGTCGAGAGTCGTCGGCATATCGAAGCCGCAAGCGCGCGCTTCGACGGGATTGACGAGATACTTGCGTATGCGCGCAAGCTCGGTTTCGTCGACGCCCTTTATCGCATAGACCGTAGCCGTGCGCACCTTCGGACGCGCGCCCATGGTGAGAAGCTGCACGCACTGTGCCGCGCTGTCCGCGCGCTGGTCGTACTGACCGGGAAGATATTCCACGCCGATAAGTCCGTAGCCGCCGAGCTCGGGAAGCACCTCTTCGTATACGGTGTCTACGGGCGGCTCGCTCAGCACGTTCTTGACGGCGAGCGCGTACTCCTTTTCGTCGAGTCCGTCGACGTCGTAGCGCAGGAATATGCGCACATCTTCGGGACTTACCCCCAACACGTTTTCTATGTCGGCTTTGGTCTTTTTCGCGGCTATGTCGGAACCGCTCTTCTTCTCCACATAAAGTCTTTTAATCATGAAATTCTCCGTTTGGAAAAAATATTTTTCGCTGTGATTTTTATTTCGGCAGATCTGTTTCGGGTGTGAGCGCGCAGTCGCGGCACAGACGGACGGCAGGTGGCGAGGCAGGCGGGTTGCTGTACTTTTTCGTACTGCGCCCGCTTGCCTTGACACACGCAGTCCGTATGTGACGATGAATCCGCGCTCAATTGCATATTGTTTCGGGTGTGAGCGCGCAGTCGCGGCACAGACGGACGGCAGGTGGCGAGGCGGGCGGGTTGCTGTACTTCTTTGTACTGCGCCCGCTTGCCTTGACACACGCAGTTCGTATGTGACGATGAATCCGCGCTCACACCAACTTGCATATGTCGCGGCGGTAAAACATCCCGTCAAACTCTACGTGCGCTATGCCCTCGTATGCGCGCGCCTTTGCCGCCTTAAGGTCTTTTCCGAGTGCCGTAACGCCGAGCACTCTGCCGCCGCTCGTGACTGTCTTGCCGTCCTTTACCGCCGTCCCTGCGTGGAACACGGTTATGTCCTTCGGGACGTCTTTAAAGGTTATTTCCTTGCCCTTTTCGTAATGCTCGGGATAGCCGCCGCTTGCCGCGACTACGCACACGCACGCGTCGTTTGAGTACTCGACGTCGAGGGCGTCGAGAGTGCCGTCAATGACGGCTTCGAACACGTCGAAAAGGTCGGTTTTAAGGCGAGGAAGCACGACTTGCGCCTCGGGGTCCCCGAAACGCGCGTTGTATTCGAGCACCTTTATTCCGTCCTCGCAAAGCATGAGACCGAAATAAAGCACGCCCTTAAAAGGTCTGCCCTCGCTCGCCATTGCGTTTACGGTCGGGACGAAAATCTTTTTCATGGCTTCGTCCTCAAGGCTCTTCGTATAGAACGGAACGGGGCTGTACGTGCCCATTCCGCCCGTGTTGAGTCCCCTGTCGCCGTCCTGCGCGCGCTTGTGATCTCGGCTTGCGGGCATGGGCTTGACCGACGCACCGTCGCAATACGCGAGCACCGACACTTCTTCGCCGACAAGGAAGCTTTCGATAACCACTTTACCGCCCGCGCTTCCGAAGGCTTTGTCCTCCATGATCTCCTTTACGCCTTCGTGAGCCTGCTCGCGCGTGCCGCATATGAGCACGCCCTTACCGAGCGCAAGACCGTCCGCCTTGAGCACCACGGGCACTTTGCACTTATCGACATACTCGTGCGCTTTTTCCGCGCTGTCGAACACCTCGTATTCGGCGGTGGGGATACCGTACTTTTTCATGAGGTCTTTGGAAAACGCCTTGCTCGCCTCTATTACCGCCGCTTCCGCAGTGGGACCGAACGCGCGGTGTCCGTGTGCGTTCAGGCGGTTGACAAGCCCCATTGCGAGGGGATCGTCGGGAGCGACAACCGTCATATATATGTCCTTATGCGAGTCTACGAACTCGACGATCTTGTCGATGTCGGTAGCCTTTATGTCGGAGTGACATTCCGCAATCTCCGCAATTCCTGCATTGCCCGGCAAAGCGTAGAGCTTGCCGACCTTATCGGATTGCTTGAGTTTCCAAGCGATTGCGTGTTCTCTTCCGCCGCCGCCGACTATAAGTACGTTTTTCTTTTCGGTCATAGGTTTTCTCCTCTTCTTTTTTATCGAAAAAAGTAAGCAAAAACGAAAGTTTTATATTTGCAGACTACCATTTCGCCTTTAAAGAGACAATCCCCTCAGTCGCCTGCGGCGACAGCTCCCCTTGCTAAAGGGAGCCTTTTTTAGAGGATAAAGCACGGGCACCAAGCGGCTTAGATGCAAGTAAGACGGACAGCTGGCAACGAGTCGTGCGGGGGCTGTACTTTTTCGTACTGCTCCCGTACGACGAGGAGCACGCAGTCCGTATTACGACGTATATAAGCCGTTTGGGCTTTCGGCTGTTCCTCTCCCCTTTGCTCAGCCGAGCAAGCCATTATATGGCGCAGCGAACGCCACGAGCCGCAAGGCGAGTTTCCCCTCTCCTTTAAACGATTTAGGACTTCGTCCTAAAAACCCTTTTTAAAGGTTGGGTATGTAAATAGAAGAAGTAACAGTCTTTTTCGAGATGAAAACAATCCCCTCAGTCTGCTTCGCAGACAGCTCCCCTTAATAAGGGGCGCCTTTTTTTATTGATCACTTCCACGCGAGGGGACAGTCGCGCGTCAGACGGGCAACTGTCGGCGGGTCGCCTCGGGCGCGTACTTAAACGTACGTAACCGAGGCGAAACGACGAACGTAGCCCGTATGGCGTGATGAATGTCCCGTCGGAAGAAATGCTCGTCAGTGCTTAAAGTGGCGGGAGCCGACGAATATCATTGACATCCCCCTCTCGTCGCAGACCTTTATGCTCTCCTCGTCGCGAATGGAGCCGCCGGGCTGAATAATCGCGGTTATACCGGCATTTGCCGCAACCTCGGCGCAATCGCCGAACGGGAAGAATGCGTCGGAAGCGAGCACCGCGCCTTTTACCTTGTCGCCCGCGCGCTCGATCGCCTGCGAAGCCGCCCAAATGCGATTGGTCTGACCGGGTCCCACGCCGATTGCGGCAAAGTCGCGCGCGACGACTATAGCGTTCGATTTCGTGTGCTTGACTACTTTATAGGCGAACTTCATCTGCTCGAGTTCGTCCTTCGTAGGCTTTTTCTTCGTTACGACCTTGACGTCCTTATCGTCATAGAGCGTCGTATCGCGCTCCTGCACGAGCAGTCCGCCGGCAACCTTTTTCATATCATACTGCTTGGTCTTGGGACAAGCGGCGACGTCGAGTTCGAGAAGGCGTATATTCTTCTTCTGCGTGAGAACTTCGAGCGCCTTTTTACTGAAAGACGGAGCTATGACTATCTCGAGGAATATCTTGCTCATTTCCACGGCGGTCTTTTCGTCCACTTCCCTGTTGCAAGCGACTATTCCGCCGAAGATACTTACGGGGTCGCACTCGTACGCCTTCATATACGCAGAATATATGTCGTTTGCGACGGCTACGCCGCAAGGGTTCGTGTGCTTGGACGCAACTACGCAAGGACGGTCGGGGAACTCCTTTAAAAGCTCGAGCGCGCCTGCCGCGTCGTTTATGTTGTTAAAGGAAAGCTCCTTGCCGTGAAGCTGTTTTGCCTCCGAAAGCGTGCCGGCTGCGGGAAGCGGCTCGCGGTAGAACGCCGCCTTTTGGTGCGGGTTCTCGCCGTAGCGAAGCTCCTGCGCCTTTTCGTAAGCAAAGGTAACGTGCTCGGGGAACTCTATGCCGAGACGCTCGGCAAAGTGAGCGGATATGAGGCTGTCGTACTCGGCGGTATGGCGGAACACCTTGTACATGAGCGTCATGCGGTAGGTATTGTCCATGGTCCCATTCTTAAGCCGCTCTATCACTTCGTCGTAATCGCGCGGATCGACGACGACGGCTACGTCCTTATAGTTTTTTGCCGCCGCACGTATCATCGTAGGTCCGCCTATGTCTATGTTTTCGACGGCGTCCTCGAGGCTTACGCCGTCCTTCATGATCGTCGCCTTAAACGGATAGAGATTGACGCACACGACGTCTATGGGAGATATGCCCAGCTTTTCTATCTGCTTCATGTGGTCGGGATCGTCTCTGCGTGCGAGAAGTCCGGCATGAACGGCGGGATGAAGAGTCTTTACTCTGCCGTCGAGACATTCGGGAAAGCCGGTTATGTCGGAAATGCCGATGTTCTTTACGCCGGCGGCGGCAAGCGTCTTTGCCGTTCCGCCCGTCGAGATTATCTCGTAGCCGAGCTCGGTCAGTTTCTTTGCGAACTCGACGACGCCCGTCTTGTCGCTTACGCTTATAAGTGCTCTCTTTTTCATATAAACTCCTTACAAAGCCGCATGGGCTTTTTTGTATTCTGCTTTAAAGCTCGATAAGTTTTCCGTCTTTTACTTTTATCCTATCCGCGCAAAGGTCGCGAACTACGCCAACGAGCAGAGGATGTTCGCACTCGTCGAGCACGCGTTTTTGGAGACTTTCGGGCGTGTCGCCCTCCCTTACGGCAGTGCTCTTTTGGCGTATTATGAGTCCGCCGTCTATCTCGTCGCCCACAAAGTGAACGGTTGCGCCCGTGACCTTCTCGCCCGCTTCGAGCACGGCTCTATGCACGTTCAGCCCGTAAAAGCCGCTGCCCCCGAACTTCGGAAGCAGTGCGGGGTGGATATTAACGAGCTTGTATTCGAACTCCTTTATTATTTCGTCGGACAGAATACCCAAATACCCGACCAACAAAATGTAGTCGGGCATAAGACGCTTGAGCTCGTCGCACAGCGCGCGGTCGCGTTTTTTTCCGTCTCCGCCGAAGTCGGCGCGCGCAAAAACCTTTGCGGGAATACCCATCTTTTTTGCGCGTTCGAGCGCATACGCCTCGCAGTTCGAGGATATGACCTCGAGGCTTTCGGCGTCGATCTCCTTACGCTCTATCGCGTCGAGCACAGCCTGCATATTGGTGCCGCCGCCGCTTACGAGGTATACGAGCTTTTTCTTTGTCAAGGTTTTGACCTCCTGCTCTGTTGCAATTCATACGAAGGCGAAGTCGCGCGTCAGACGGGAAACCGTCGGCAGATCCACTCGGGAGCGCACTTTTTTGTACGTAACCGAGGCGAGACGGCAAGCGCATACACTATCCGAGCGAGCAGCGCGAACGCCGCGGGCGTAGAAAGTTCCATGACGCGATGAATACGCCTTCGGGCTTTATTAAGCCTTTTCGCCTTTGACGGTAGTTCCTATCACGTAAGCCTTTTCGCCGAGCTCCGATAGGCGGGCAAGCACTTTGTCCCTGTCGGCGGTGCTGACGCAAATGACCATACCGATACCCATATTGAAGGTGTTGAAAAGCTGCGAGTTGTCGAGTCCGCTCCGCTCGCGTATCATCGCATAGATGGGCGGCTCGGGGAACGACTTAACGTCTATGTCGCAGTTTATTCCGTCGGGGAACATACGGGGTATATTCTCGATAAAGCCGCCGCCCGTGATGTGAGCTATGCCCTTTATCTCGAACTGTTCGATGAGCTTGAGTATCGTGCCCACATAGATCTTCGTAGGCTTCAAAAGAGCGTCTATGACGCTCGAGCCGAGACGGGGCTCGACGGTTTCGAGCTTGTCGCGGTTTTCGCCGAAAAGCTTTCTCACGAGGCTGTAGCCGTTTGAGTGAATACCGCTTGAAGCAAGACCTATGAGCGTGTCGCCGGGTACGATATTTTTGCCGTTTATCACTTTATCCTTATCGACTATACCGACGCAGAAGCCGGCAAGGTCGTATTCGCCATCGGGATAGAAGCCCGGCATTTCCGCAGTCTCGCCGCCTATGAGCGCACAGCCTGCCTGCCTGCAGCCTTCGCTCACGCCCGCAACGATGTCCGCCGCAACCTCGGGAACGAGCTTGCCCGTAGCGAGATAGTCGAGGAAAAACAGCGGCTTTGCGCCGTGGCACACGACGTCGTTCGCACACATGGCGACGCAGTCGATACCTATCGTGTCGTGGCGGTTTTTGAGAAAAGCGTACTTGAGCTTTGTGCCCACGCCGTCCGTACCCGAGACAAGAACGGGATTTTTTATGCCCGAATTTTCGAGCGAATACATTCCACCGAACGAGCCGAGGTCGCACAGTACGTTTTTGTCGTAAGTGGACTTCGTGTGCTTTTTCATGAGCTCGACCGCCTTATATCCGCGCGTGACGTCTACGCCTGCCTGTTTGTAATCGATTGCCATAAATTTTTCTCCTTATGTTAGGATTTGTTCGATAATCGTTTTTCGACTTTTTAAAAAGTCAAAGGGGAAAGTTTTTTGCCGTGCGGCAAGAGTTTGTTTTTTATACGAACGAAACAATTCGCAACTTGTTGCGCCTTTTTTCGAAAAGGTGATTGAAAAAGAGGTTTTTGCGAATGTAGCATTACGCATGATGTTTGCGCCTTTTTTGGAAAAGGCGCGTCCAAAAAGTTTTTTTCGCGAATGGAGCATTTCGCACGGTGCTTGCGCCTTTTTCCGAAAAGGCGCGTCCAAAAAG
>CAJULE010000026.1 GCA_910587445.1 uncultured Christensenellaceae bacterium | reverse complement strand
CGTTGGATTTGAATAAAGCCAAAAACGTGCCGCAGAGCTTCTTAAACTCTGAAAAATAAGCATCCGATTGTGTTTTATAGATTGAGTCGAAAACCTCACGATAGTCCACCTCTTTCAGCTTGACTCCGTTTTGTCGCAGCAACGCTTCCAACTTCTCCAACAGCACACCCTGGCTTGAATAGTACGAATAGGTCTCTAAAAGTTTTGTGCCGTTGGTGCGGTGTTGTTGCTGTTTCCAAGCCATACCTTCGAGATACTTCTTCTCCTCTATATCGGAAAGCCACGGGAGCTTGCCGTTTTTATTTACGCCGAAATGCTCAATGTAAATATCGTAGTCCGGCAAATAAAAGTCTGGTCTGTACACCTTGAAATGCGCATCATCGGTTTGGTAGGGATATTTCGACTCATACTCGTACCGCACTCCGTTAAGGAATAGAAAGTTTGCGATGCTCACTTCCTCAAGACTCTTTACTTTCTCACCGCGGAGCGTATGCTTCGACTCACGGCTCTCCGCCACCGAAGAATCGACAAGCTGCGTTCTATCGTACTTGGACTTGATGGTTTCAAAGTCCATCCCCTTTTCGTAAGCGTAGGCTTCACCCAGGGAATCGAAGTTGTCCATATTCGCAGGAATATGAAGATAGTACGCAAAATACTCAAGAAGCAGTTTGACCGTTTCAGGCTGCTTCAACAGTTCCTTTTCAAAATACTGGTTCACAAACTTTGAAGTATCTTCCAACACATCCAGGCTTTCGTTCCTAGCCTTTTTTAGCGTGTCCAAGCCGAGCTTATGGAAAGTCGTAGCTGTGATAGGAATGCCGAGTCTGTTAGAAATACGCTCGGTCATTTCATCGGCGGATTTCCTTGTAAACGCAATCAGCAGGATTTCGCCAGGAGCGACCTTTTTAACTTCGCAAAGGTATTTGACCTTTCCTGCAATCGTGAGCGTTTTACCGCTTCCTGCGCCCGCCAGAACGAGTGTATTGTCCTCTGCGGAAACCACCACATCTTGCTGTTGCGCATCTAGGCTTTTACCATCGATATTCGCAAGAAGAACACTCTGTCTTTTTTTCTCCGCAGTTACGAACTCTGCGTTCCATTTTGAAAAAATATTGTTAAGGTTTACGTATGTTTGCTTGAAACTATTAACGAGCCGATTGGTTTCCGTTCCCCCGTAAAAATGCAGTTGTTTGAACTCTTGGTAGGTCGGTTTCCATTCTTCTTGAATTGCCTTTATTTGCGAACCGCAAACAAACCCCTGGTCTTTTAGTTTTTTTATGGCAACAGAAAACGCACTGCAGATACCTTGAATTCTTTCCAAGTTTTCTGTAGCGATAGCAATTTGGAGAGCCTTTAGCTTCTTGGCTTTCACGGCTCTCCAAATCAACACCGCAATAACAACTAGTGCTACTGCTCCTATTCCTAATCCTATGTAGAGACCTATCATTTCCTACCTTTAAAATTACTTCTATCTAGCGCATTCGTCCGTTAAATATACTACCTTACCCCACCAAGCACACCAACAAGTATAAAAGTCTGATGTTCGCTGACAATAAGGACAATTTTCACACTCATATATTTGCTCTTTTATTGCCATTATGCTTACCTTTTATTGTGCGAAAAACCGCTCATTTGACAAGCTCGACCAAGCAATTTGTGATACAGCCTTTACTCTTGCAACTCTTCTCACTGCCTTAACAGGAGTAACTCTTTTTACCCCCCTAACGGGAGCAACTCTACAAACGGGCTTTACCATTCCACCGATTGCATCCTTGGTATAAAAGACGCATTTTCCGTGTAAATCTCTAATCCACCCATTTTCATACCAACCGAATTGAATGCCATTATAACCATAAACTAACTCGTTATAGAAATAAGCCACTGGTTCTCCCGAAAACAAGTAAATCTTTTCTTTGTCCTCGCAATATGCAATAGGCTTTCCTTCGTAATTATAAAATACCATATTATCCACCTTAATCTTACTCCTCACCATAATCAGTTATATCTCGTATAACTTTTACTTGACCTTGATATAATTCAACCTCGCTTTCATCACCCAAATCAACTATAAGCACTAGACCTTTTTCTTTGTCTTTTCTCGAAGAATACGCATCACCAACGATATGATTTCCATCGGTGGTTTCGCAATCAATCTTCCGTCCTAGAAAACGCTCAAATACTATAGATTCAAGTTCCTCGGCTTTGATTCCTTCTCCCATCTGTTCGTCCACATGGAATTGGATTTTATCAAAAGCCTCTATAATTTCTTTAGTCTGATTTAAAGGAAGCGTGATATCGTCCGTTTCAGGGTTAATACATATAAACGCTATCCCACTATCATCGAAACACTCTAGCAATTCAGGCAAATGACTGAACCCTACGTCAAAATGTTTTATTTTTTCACTTAGTATTTTACCTTCGCTCGTAAAAATAAGCATCACTTGTCCCTCAGGCAAAGGTAATGTTGGCATCGTTGTGTTTTCACCATCTTTTTGGTAAAGATACAAAATTTCTGCCAACCGCAAACAGCTCATCATCGATAGCATTTTGTCATGGCTATTTCCATCCGCTTTATACTTTGCGATACGTTTTTCCAGTTCTTTTGCGGTCATCAAATCCCAACGAGTATCATCCGTCAGTACTTTTAAGTGCATCTTTTGATATTCTTTTTCAGTTATATTCATAGTTGAAAGTCACCCCATATCTTCGCTACTACTTTTTCTGTTAATATTTCCTCTAACAGCTCTACTATTTTTTATGATAAAAATTATTCAAAATGTCGAACTCTCACGTTCTGCGCAATGGGCATACTTCTTTTTCCAAAAGCCATATCGATATACTTTTCGGGGTCTGCCATAAACTCACTATAACGAACTAGAACTGCATACCTATCCTCCTCGCTATAATGAGAACAATTAGGTGAACCACGCTTTATTAGATAGTAATTTTGACCAAACTCTTTAATGACCGTATCGTTATTTATATAAACTAAATTTACGGTTTCCCCACAGCAAGAGCAAGTAGTTTTTCCACCATAAATCCTCGATTCCATTTCTGGCAAAACCACACCGAGCAAACCACTCCTACTATTCCCGTTGCCATTATATAACGAAGATGTGATTTCTCTCCGAATAATTATCTGACTATCGTATCCCCTCCAAACATCTTGTGGGTCTCTATAATTTTCGCCACTTCTTGTACCTATTAAAAAGATGGTAACTGTGGAGTCCTTCAAATAACGCTCTCTTATTTGTTGCATTATGTATTCTGGGTCATCCGATTCAATTCTTTCTTGCTGTGAACAATCAATAAAATCCGTATCGCCCCATTTGTTTACTATTTGATTCCTATATTTTTTATCTTCAAATTTATACGAAATATAACATCTGTGTTTCATAGCTGTTCTCCCATTATCCTTCAATCGCCTTTTTAATTGAAGTATAATCCCATCTTCCATCGCTAATCATAGCCACATGAGTGCCTGTCCAACGAAGCGATTCAGGGCATTTATCACGATAAATGTTTGAATAATTATATAAAACAACTATTCTTATTCCCGCTTCTTTCGCTTTTTCACACTCATAATCTATATAGCTACGAACATCAACACTATAGTTATGGAGGCAACGTGATGTATAAGAATAACTGCGATAGTAGTTGCAATATTGACAACCCCCCGCTCTCAAATCTTTAGTATTTGCCCCAACAACAAGCACAAAAGTTTTGGATGCATCAAGACGCTCTTTTAATGACCTTTTGATACTGCAGTTTAAACTCGTATCTCTTGCTTGCGTTAATGAATGAGCATCAACAAAATCAAAATTTAAATACCCACTATTCTTCCATTTGTACAACGTATCAATAGCATCTTTATCGCCCGTCCAATCACCGGCTATGTAAGTTTTTGTACGATACACCATTTGTTATTCTCCTTTCAATTTATATAAATTGATTTTATCCTTCTTTTCTTTGCTGATTATTATATTCAGGCAAGACGGATAGACAAACTTTACACGACTAATGCGATAAGTCCAGAGTATTATTTCCAACAATTCTTGATCCGAAATATCTACGCAGTCTTTAAATCTTGTTATTCCACTACCCAATAATGGCAATGTAACAGTTTTGCCGTTATAAAGGGAATCAATTTCATTCCACATATTTATTAAGCAATCTGAATATTCTTGTACGGTGAGTCGAGCGCAATTGCCATCATCAAAATGAGTCAAAGCCACCAGTAAATAATCATTATGCCTATAAATAGACCCCAATTTATACTTAACAGTCTTCCCTTCTTTCCTTCTTGCATTTCTACCTGCAATACGCTCTTTCATACGTGAGCTGTTTGCGATTAATTCATCTAATTCTTCAATCGGTTGCTTAAGTTGCAACAAGTATTGTCCATTTAAAGAACTCTTAGATATGAGAACATCATCTACTTGAGTATCAAAGTATTCATTAAATGCTATCACCTTCAAATCCGATTCGGGTTGTTGGAAAATATCATCAAATAAAATATTAACAGTTGAATTATTAATTTTTAAGGTTAATTTTGTCATAACATTTGCCACAATTAGTAATATGACAAATATCACTACCAACGTTCCTAAAAAACCGAAAAAAATAATCAGCTTTATTTGGGAACATAAATCAAGGAACGCTAATACTGTTGTTACAACAACCGATACTCCCGAAGCCCACTTCAGGAAATTACCCCATAGCTTGTTATTAAAAGCAGAGATTTTTATCTTTGGTCTTTTCATCTTTTGCACCCCTACTGTTAGTTTGCTTTTTCAGCAAATACTAATAATTCATTAGAAATGTCTTGCCAATCCCGATCAAGATTTATGCTCTTAAAGAATACCCAACCAGATAAAATGTTCTGCTTCCCATCCAAAATATCAACTACGGTAGGATATAACAACGCACCTCTTTTTGTTCCTTCAAACGGACTATTCACCATATATGTGAATACTTGTGAGATATGATCACGCCTAAACTTTTTTGCATCGCTATGATGCGATTTTACCAAAGCACTTTGATAATACTTTGCATCAATTATCAATTGAATCCCTTTTTCTTTATTTTCAATAACGATGTCCGTTCTTAATTCAGGCATTAGTGCATCAGCCTCTTCAACATCTCCCCAGAGGTCTTGCTCAGATGACTTTAACCATGTAAATTTTGGTGCATATACTCTATATTTCGACCTATCCAAGTGCATGGCATAAAAGTTCAGTAAAAACATTTCATAAACTTTTTGCATCTGCTCTTCTCGAAAGAAGTCTTTAAAAGTCTCCTTGCCGTCTTCTTCGTTTATAGTTGTATTATCGTATAGCATAATTGCTATGCAAATCAAAAGTTTATACGTGATATTGTTTCTATTATAATACAGCTTTTTACGATTTGTTTTTGTTGGCGCGGTTTCCTCTATTCCCACGAAAAACATTTTCTGCCTTTTGAGGTCTCTCTTGATAGAAGAATCAACATTGGGATTACGCAATAATGCTGCAATCGTATAATTTAAAATCTGATTAAAGATATAATCGGTTGAGTATTCGTCATAGTTGCATACCAACATTTTCCTTTGAGCTGAAAGCCTATTTATGCTCTCCTGCACATTAATCTTTCCTCTCAAAGTTGAAAGTTCCTCTTCACGCTGAATATACGAGCGATGGAAACCCGACCTTATAAGTTTACCTATACCAAAAGAGAAAACACGCCCCAGGATATTATACGCATCATCGTAATCATCAGTACCAACTAATATCTCGTCCTTGATAGATAAAACATTCCACGCATAACAGAGCATATAGAATAGATTTTTTATAGGTATTGGGTTCTTTTTCACGCTCATTATCTAAATTCCTATTTCGTTAATTCTTTTATGCAGTCCTCTGCCTTATCCTTATCATCCCACCAGTATTCCAAAAGAAGCGGCGTGATTTCGTATTCGATAATAGAGTTATACCATTCCTCATCAGTTTGTCCTTGCACGGGAGGAACACAGAAATAACTATGTCCAATGCAGTATCCTTTACCAAGTCCAGAGCTGTTTTCATCCGATATGTTCTTGTTTAACTCCAAGAAACGAGTCACAACCTTGTCTGCAATCGCTGCGCCTACATATTTCATCATATGAGTCTTAAACGCAGGTTTATCAAAGGCGGGTTCCACATCAAAGAACGAAAACCGTCTCCTCAATGCGTAATCCATCATTGCAAGACTTCTATCAGCCGTATTCATCATTCCAATGATGTAAAGGTTTGCCGGAACACTAAATAACTCGTTTTTGTATGCAAGTTTAATTGCATCCCCCCTCTTATCGCCTTCAATAAGCATCATAAGTTCACCGAAGATTTTAGAAAGGTTTCCACGATTGATTTCATCAATTATAAAGAAGAACTTCTTACCAGGTTCACTTTCGGCAATTTTACAGAAGTTGTAAAATTTGCCATTTTTTAATTCGAAACCATCGTCGTTCGGTTTATAACCCATTATAAAATCTTCGTAGCTGTAGTTTTGATGGAACTGAACCATCTCTATGTAATTGTCATTTTTCTCGCCTAAAATAGAATAAGCAAGTTTCTTTGCTAGATAAGTTTTACCAACACCCGGCGCGCCTTGAAGTATAATGTTTTTCTTATAGAATAAAAGCCGTTTCAACTGTTCATATTGCACTTCGGTCATAAAAACATCAGCGAGAAAATTTGCCTTGGTATACTGCTCGGGTTTGTATTCCTCATCGAAACCGGCGTCAATCTGTTCCTCTGTTTCTACTGCCCTACCATTCAACAAATCAAGAATGACTGCTTTATACTCGTTCAACGAAAAAACAGAACGAGTTGCATAGAAAGCCATATGCAAACCGTGCGGGAGATCTTGATATGCGATAGACTTGAGCCATTTCACACTCTTGTTATTAGCATAATCGGGGTCTTGATTGGGATTCTCTTGGTCGAAATAGTAATCCGAAGTAATTTGACCTATGTGCGCGGTCTTACCATCGCCGTAGACAACATAGTCTCCAACTTTGAGCTTATCCAAAAAACTCCAAATCTGCCCTAAATCTTGTCCGCGACTATGCCTAGTTTTATCGGGATATTTTTCATCATAAATTGCAGCCACTTCCTCTTTGGATTTGACATTACTCAAATCCCCAAGAATGCTCCATCCTATGCAGACATGAGGGTTTGTAAGACTTAACGCATCATTTTTATTTGTAATGTGCATGCCAAGAACATTTCTGTCTAAAATATCAAGATATTGTTCGTTGCTTTCCATAGCAAATGCTCCCTTATACTCAAATTTACCTTGCTCAAAATCTAAAATATACCCATTGTTTCTTGCTATAAACGTGTAAAATGCTTCGCCTAATTTGCGGTTATTCAAATAGATGAGTCTAATTACCAACTTTGGTAAAGTGATAAACGGAAAAAATAAGCCAAAACACTCATAACGGATGAACTTTGAGTAATTAAAGTCTGCCACCTTCTTGTAACCAAAAAGGTACTCAAATAAAACCTTTACTTCTTCTTCATTTGCCGTAGCGTTGGCTTTTACCACATTAGGAAGTATCTCGTTTATACCCGTTTCCCTGTTACAGTAATACGAATATAATTCGCCATTTTTCTTTGTAGGCGTGGCAGCAAACTCGTCTGCATTCACAGTGATAAATCTAAAAAATTCCTTTTGCTTGAGGTTCGGACGAAGTATGGGTCTATCATCGTTTTGCGGCATAAACACTGGGGTTTCTTTTAATGCATTAAACCATATGCTTAAATTCGTATCTTCATTATCCGGCAATTTAACACGCGGTCTTGGATATCTTACTCCCAGTTCATATTGCCTTTCCGCTAAGATTTTTTCAACAAATTCTAATGACACATCTTCATAGCTATTGCAAGGGTACAAATACTCGTAGCACTCGTGATAAGTGATAAAAATATCATCTGGGTCAATCGACATTTCCATCATATTATCAAACAATTTGCAAAGAACCACAAAAGGCTTAACGTTCGGTGCATCTTGCTTCTTGCAAGGACGTTTGATGAAAAGGTCAATAACCAATTCAGCTTTACCTAGCCTTCCTTGTACATAATCTACGGCTGACTCACCTATTTTATTATCCAAAGATAATAAACCGTGATCACGGAACCGTGTCAATGCAGCATTGGGATTACCGCCCGCTCTACCCAATAATCCCCTTGCGCTCATGCTTCTTATTACTTCGCTAGAACCACCACCTGTAGGTGCGCTTGCGAAATAACGAAGTGCCTCATCAAGATTCTCATTTATAAAATTTTTTGACCTATCGATATACCAATCGTTCATTTGTCACCTCTATAAACCAAGAGTTCTAATGATGTTTTGAATTACTGCTTTTATAACGGGAACAGCTATCGAGTTCCCAGTCTGTCTCCAAATGACATTGTCATCTACAACCACGTTAAAATCTTCAAACCCCATTAGACGAAGTAACTCATGGGGTGTCATTTTCCTTGCTACTGATAATTCGCCATTGTAGATACCCTTAAATATTCTATCATCGTCAAGATGACGCTGTTCGGGTTTTTCAACACGGAAATCTCCCACCCAGTTAAACTGCTGATTCGCCGTTTGGCATCCAATAATATCTTGGTTAACCCTGGCTCTCCTTTCGCTCCGTTCAACCTTAGTAACAAAGTTGAACCCCTTTTCGCCTAAATAATATTTATTCGGTACAAACTCATCCAGATACTCTGTGCTATTATGCGTCAACGGAACAGCGGGCGGAAACTCATATTCTCCACAGTTCAAATTTTTCCTTATTCCTACTACAAATACTCGTTTGCGTAATTGAGGTAAGTCATAGTCCTTCGCATCTAAAATTTTCATTTTGATATTGTAGTTCAGTGATTCAAAGGTTTCCCTGATCACTGCCCAGGTCTTCCCACTATCATGGTTTAACAAACCAGTTACATTTTCAAAAATGAATGCTTTCGGCTGTATTTCCATTACTAGACGAGCATAATCATAAAAAAGTGTACCGCGTGTATCTTCAAGACCTTTTCTCCGACCATAGGTAGAAAAACTTTGACATGGACTCCCACCAACAAACAAATCTACTTGATTGAAATATGGCTTGCCATCAACAAAACGCACATCTTCAAACCATCTGTCTTCACTGATATCATAATTCGCAAAATAGGACTTTTTTACGTTATTAGGTTTACCTGTCGCATCGTACAATTCTCTAATGACGTCTTCAGTGGTTTTAGTGGGTTCACTTTTTATTTTTTCTTCTATCTGCTCTACAGTATAATCAAAGTATCTTTCTCCATTATCGCAAGCAAATACAATCTCGTGTTCAATTCCGATTTGCTTTAAGGCTTGTTCGGCAGCCCCTATTCCACTAAATACTGTAGCTATTTTTATTTTTCTATTCATGACTCATTATCCTTGAAGACGATATTGTTTTCCTTACACAGTGCGTTAAATCTATCTAATGCTAAATAACTAGGCATCGCATGACCTTTTTCCCAACGATTTACAGTTGAAAATGATACTCCAAGTTTGGCAGCAAGTTTTTCTTGGCTTAATCCTAATTGATAACGAGCTGTTATGACTTTTTCAGGGAATGTCATTGATTGATAACCTCCAAACTATCTATTGCAAACATTATAGCAAAAACGCTATAAAAAAGCAATCAAAAATAGAGTTATTACATAAATACTCCGGGGTCTTGTGATAAAATATATTTTTTTACGGCTGACAGCGTTTTGCCCACCATTCTCTTTGTTGTATTGTTATTTACAATCATTGCCGAAATAGCTTCATCATCATTTCGCCCAACTTCTATACGGGCATTAATTTGCATTTCGCCGCCAGCACTTAATGTTGCCAATTGGTCGAACTTAGAGAAATGTACACCCTTACACGCCCAATCATAGTAATCTTCAAATCCTTCAAAATCTTTAGCAACTTGCTTCTTAACTTTTGCATCCATTAAAGATTCACCATTGGGAGCTTTTCCAAAGTTCAGCTGTTCTCCACTGACTACACGTTTGATGAACGCCTCTGCTCCTAAAACCTTGACTCTATACGCTGCCATCGGTAAATCCGCTAGCAACCTCATCAAAGCAGTTTGAACCAGTATATTTCTTTTTATCGCTGCATCTTCGATTGCATCCACTATATTCATTGCCCTATTAAAAATCATTATGATTGGAAATGTACGCATATAAACAGCGGATTCATCCGCTGCAGCGATTAAGGCAAATTCCCTAATTATAAGTCTTTTCGCTGCTTCCAACCCCTCGATTGACTCGTTGAGTTTAGTAATCAATTCTTCGTTCATCGACCCTATTTAAACCTCCAAAATCACAGTCTATTCAAACCAGTCTTGTCCTTAAGGTAGTCACCACCGTTCTTGTAGTCCTTAAGCGATATCCATCCCTCAACCGGGACTTGCTCAAGCGGGTTCTTACTATCACGATAATAAGCCTGGTTGTGTGGCGTAAGTTTTACTTCGACAATATCAAAGCTGTCCGTGGCAGCAAGTTTGAAAAGCTCCTCCATTACAATGGAGCCTTCGCCCGTGTAGGGTTCATATTGCTTGTTTACTCCTAGAACTTTCGATTCGAGCTTTATAGCAACTGGGTGTTCAATGGGGTTGTAGAATATTTTTTTCATTTTATGATTCCTCCGTATTCGGTTTTTTTCGAGTATCAGTGCCGCCAATTAGCAAACGGCAGTTGGTTGTACTTTGTCTCAAATTCTTTTAATAGGGCGCTCTCCATTTCCTTGGGGTTGTCGCATGGCAAATACCACACTTCCAAATCTTCAAAATGATGGATTTGCGCAATGCTTCGTCCACCCCAGGCAGCGACAGACTTTCCGTTCCAAAAGTCGATATGTTGTTGCATACGCTTTTCAACGCTGTCTTCGCTTTTGCCAAGATATAATATTTCTGCTCCATCGAGCAATTTCCGTTTTAGTTTCTCAACCTTTACAGTCGGGTCTTTGCCCTTGAACTTCCCTGCATTACTGGTTTGCTCAAGAAGAATGTCTTGCATTTTTTCTGGACGCACAATAATGTAAATGCCCTTGAAGTTGCCTCTGTCACGCTCCAACCTTCCTATCGTTCCGGCATACTCAAATTCATTATTCAAAAACGTTCTTTTTGTAATTTGATTGAGCATTATTATCCCTTTTTTCTTCATGACCGACTAATTCCTTAATATATTCATTGCCGAATGGCTTACCGCAATGAGGACAGATGTTGACGGTATAAAATTCACCATTAGGATACCCTTTCGCTTTTATGATAACGCCGTTCTCGGCAGCAAACTATTTATCTTTTTCCGAAAAGTTTTCAGGCGAACATATGCACTGTTTACCACCCCTTTCCCATTTTTCATAGGCTGCCTTAAATCCATTTTTACAGTTCCAACAGATAGCCTTACAAATGTAGAGTGTCATTCTTGAAATCATATTACCATCTCCCTCCTACTCTTCGTAAATTTTCATTGATGCTTTTATGCGTTCTTTGATTTTTTCAATTACCGACTGCGGTGAAGTTACTTTAAGGCTCTCACCGAAACCGATAACCCAAGCCAAGAACGGACTGCTCACTTGTACATCTACGGCAAACGAAATCGTATTCGCATCGTGTTCATAGATTTTTATACTTTCACCAAACTTGTCAAACACCGCATCCACAATACCCTTATCGCCAATAAAATGCACTCGCTCGGTCTGCCCTCGGTACATACCCACAAGGCTTCTTTGGTGCTTGGAAAAGTCAAAATCCGATGCTTCTTTGCTTGGTGTTATTTCGTCATCAAGCATCTTCACTTGCTCCATCCTATCAACACGGTACTGCACAATATTGCCGTGGTAATCGTTATAACAAAAGAGATAGTATTTGTCATCATGGAAGACGGTTGCAACGGGATTTACTACATACCACCGCTGTTCGTCTGGCTTTGATGTGCGCATACGATATTTGCGTTTGTGATGAATGTCAAAGTCAAAGTAATAGAAGCCAATCTTCCGTTTTTCGATAATGGCTTGCGAGATTTCATTAACGGAATAGTAGATGCTTTCATTGCTTCCTTTTACCGTTCCGAACTGTACGATGTTGCTCTTCAATACCTCTGCTCTTTGGCTGCCTGCAAGTTGTGCAATCTTGTCTATGAGAACAGGGGTTTTCTTATCGGTAATGAAACTCGCAGCCTGAACCGCATCCATTAGGATTTGAATTTCGGGAATATCGAAGCTACGGTCTTCTACATAATAGCCGTTTGGCTTCCCCTTTTTTACAAAAATCTCGTAGCCGTTTTCGTTCAACTCTTCGATGTTACGATAGAGCGTTCTGCGGTCACAACCTATGCCACACGCTTCAAGTCTAGCAATAAGGTCAGGCGTACTCATAGGATGTTGCTCGTCCGTTTCTTGGCGAAGAATATCCCATATCTTTAAGTACTTAATTTTTGAAACGCTCTCTGTCTTCATAGACAACCTCCCATTATGGACTTTAAAAGTATATCACATCCCGTCCTCTTTGTCTACCCTTACTGTCGCAAAAGTATGACTTTTAATAGCATAATAAAACCGCTATGATTAAGGTTCTAAAATTTGCCCCGCACGGACTGTCCGTCCGCTCAAACCCATCACCATAGCGGTATTATTCAAAAGCTATTTGCGCATAAAATTTTAGCGCATTTCTGCAATTATATTCAGACTTTTCATAGGTCGTAAAAAGCAACAATTCAGACCTTTCATAGAATACACTTTCAACTCTAACCCCCATTTAGGGTTCTATCCTTTGTGGCAGTGAGTGTTTACCCTTGTTCCTATGAAAAGTCTAAACCCCCATATATGCCCCATTTTTAGGGCATTTTTGCCCTATTTTAGCCGTATTTAGGGTTAGACTTTTATGGCTCGTACGACCGGCTCTATGACGTGGACGCTCTCGTCGAACTCGGGATAGACGAGTCCGCTTCTTGCCGCGAATTTACCGTAGCGGCGGGACTCGAGCGAAGCTTCGTCGAGACATGAGCTCGCGCGGGCTATCTCGCCTTCGTCAAGATATGGGTTGTCCGCCCACTCCATCGTCTCGTGCCATATCTCGGGATCACGCGCCGAATTCATATAGATCCTGTCGTAGACGTAAGTCATGCCTTTAAGCGGAGTCATAGTGCCGAACACGTCGCCTTTTCTGTCTATGACGCGCATACAGCACTCGTCGTAAATGTCCTCGGGCGGCTCCTCGTCAAACCAAACGAAATCGAGCGACGCGCCCTGAAACTTTTCCCTGCCCATCTCGCAGCTTTTGAAGCACAGCGTCGAGATCCCTCCGAACACGTTTTTCACTGCGATAGTGTCGATGATTCCCGTTTTGGGCGAGCTCGCCCTGCCGCTGTCCATGACGACGCTCTCTATCCAATCGGGACGAAGATAGTCGAGGATCTTTGCCTGCGAGACCTCGCGCTGAACCTTTTGCGTGAGCGACACTGCCCACCCCTTCACGTCGCGGCGGTTCTGCCTATGAGGGTGATTGCCTCTGAGCATCCACACGACCTCGACCGCGCCGCATTCCGTCTTTCCGCTGCGATTGCCGCCGAACACCCAGCGGTTGCGCCGCGTACACTTATGAAACGCGAGCTGTTTTTCGTGCACGAGCTTGCCCGTGTTGTACCGAGCGAGCCTGTCCTCTCTTCTACGCTTCTCGAGCTCGCCGCCTATCTTTAAAAAATCGACGGCTTTGCTTCTGTCGATTTCGTCCACTTCTCTCCCTCCTTCGGCGTCCTGCGTATTTAAAGTAATCGTAATGCTTTTTATTTATAAAGCAAAAGGCATAGCTATTGCCGTAATTCTTTTCGCGATTCCTTTTCCCCTTCTTTGACATTTTGCCGCCTATCGACAAAAACTTACGGTCTTTTTCTCGTGCGGCAGGGATATAATTCTTTATATGTGCAAGATACTTTCCCTTATATTTTCTCTGGTGATGATTCTGCCGCTCGACGTAAAGTACGCCTGTATGGAAAAAGGCGCCACTCTTTACTCTTACGACGGCTCGGAGTATACCGAGCTTGCTCGCTTGCCGAGCTCGTACTATGTCGCCGTGCTCAAAGAAAGCGACGACGGCTATTTGCTCGTAAGTTATCTCGACATCACGGGATATATAAAGGAGAGCGAGCTATCCAAGGTCGACTATGTTCCCAAAGAGAAGTACGCCTCCGCCCGCTTTACGGTTTCGAACGACTCACAGCCCGCAAACCTTCGCGCACGTCCGGACAAAGACGCCGAAGTGCTCGCGGTAATGCCGAACAGAGGAAGCGGCACGCTCGTGGGCACGTGCGAGGGTAGCGAGCTCATATCGGGCGCGGGGAAAAGGTGGTACTACGTTCGGTTCGAAAACGGCGACAACACGGTATTCGGATACGTGTACTCCGCGCACGTGTCCGCCGAAAGCTTCGGGACCAACAGCGGAGAAAGAGAGCCCGCATCTGCGGGCGACGGCAAGGACAAACAAGAGGGACAGCCCGCTTTCGAGATGTCCCTTCCTCTTAGGATAATCCTCATATCCGCACTGTGTCTGCCCGTTCTTGCCGCACTGTTTATGCTGCGTCCCAAAAAGAAAAAGAGCGAAAGCGCTTAAGCGAACGCCGCCATGCTTTCCGTTTGCTCGGGAAAAGAGGTAATGTCGCCGCATTTTTCCGCAGGCTTTACGCACGCCTTTTCCCTGCTTTTAAGTCTTTTGATCCGCCCGTAGGTTCGGGCGCAAAGTGCGATTTCGCCGTAATCGCGCGCCATTTCCTCTTCCTTAAAGCCGAGGCGGGCAATCGCCTTAGCCGCCTTGCCGCACGCGCGCCTTATATCGCGGTAGACCTTAGATCGGCTCGCGCCCGTATCTGCGGCGATCTCTCCAGCCGAACGCCTTACATAGTCCTTTAAAAGCTCTGTTTCGCAAGATTCGAGCGAGCTCGCTATCGTATCGCACAGCACCTTCATGTTGACGATACGACGCTTTTTATCGTTTATCTCGATGACCTTTTCGAATGCCGAAAAGGTGTCGCCGCCGAGCGCAAGCGAAGCCTCTTCCGCCTGTCTCGTACAGCTTTCCGCCGCCGCTTCGAGCTTATTTTCGAGCGCGAGTATCGTAAGTACCCAAAATTCCATAGAATCCTCCTGATCTTTTGTCTGTTTTTATCTTTCGAAGGGCTGCAAGACGCGAGCTCCCATAACTCATCTTGCACGCATATAGTAGCACAGCCAAAGTGACAATGCCTGTCACCCACTTTTTGTTGTGTCACTCCGATTGCAAAACCTGCGAACTATTTTTGCGACAAAAAACCGCACGGGCAAGCGCCCATGCGGCATCAGTCGATATTTATTACAAAAACGAGTTGCGTTTCTTAAAGACGCTCGGCTATCTTTTCGAGGAAAGCGAACGAATCGAGCTTCACGGGAGAAGCCTCGCCCTTATATATGCCCACAAGATCGCCCGTCATATATCCGCTCTCTATGCAGTCCGTCGTCGCCTTTTCGAGTCTTTCCGCAAAAGCCTCGAGCGGCTTGTTGCCCTCGATTTGAGCGCGCTTTTTGAGAGCTCCGCTCCAGGCAAAAATCGTAGCGACGCTGTTCGTAGAAGTGGTCTCGCCCTTCAGATACTTATAGTAATGCCGCGTGACCGTTCCGTGAGCCGCTTCGTATTCGTAACAGCCGTCGGGAGAAACGAGCACCGACGTCATCATCGCAAGCGAGCCGTAAGCCGTCGCCACCATATCGCTCATGACGTCGCCGTCGTAGTTCTTGAGCGCCCAGATAAAGCCGCCGCTGCTGCGCATTACGCGGGCTACGGAATCGTCTATAAGAGAATATTCGTACTTTATTCCGAGCTTTTCGAAGCGCTCCGAATACTCCTCGAATACGCGCGCGAATATCGCCTTAAACGCGCCGTCGTAGAGCTTGGAGATAGTGTCCTTCGTGGCAAACCAAACGTCCTGCTTTGTATCGATAGCATAGTTGAAACACGAACGCGCAAACGCCTCTATGGAACGGTTCGTATTGTACATACCCTGCACTACGCCGCCGCCCTCGTCGAAATCGAAAATCGGCTGTTCTTCCGTCCTTCCGTCCGCATAAGTGAGCTTAAGTTCGGCTTTTGCTTTGCCGTCTACGACAAGCTCGCGGTTCTTATACACGTCGCCGTAGGCGTGACGCGCGACCGTAATCGGCTTCGTCCACCCGGGGACGTAAGGCGTTATGCCCTTTACGAGTATGGGGGCGCGAAAAACCGTGCCGTCGAGCATGGCGCGTATTGTGCCGTTGGGCGAGCGCCACATCTCCGAAAGATTGTATTCCTCTACGCGCTGGACGTTAGGCGTTATCGTAGCGCACTTTACACCGACGCGATGTTTCTTTATCGCCTCCGCCGCCTTTACCGTCACTGCGTCCTTCGTCCTCTCGCGCTCGTTAAGACCGAGGTCGTAGAACTCGGTATTGAGCTTTAGGTGCGGCTCCAAAAGTATTTCCTTTATTTTATCCCAAAGTATGCGGGTCATTTCGTCGCCCTGCATTTCGACTATGGGCGTCTTCCAACTTATCTTTGCCATACAGTTCCGTCTCCGTAAGATTTTATACTTTCGTATTGTACCACAAAAGACGAATATAGTCAAACGTAAGCGGTCTGCTTTTTTTAAGCAAAAAAACTACTTTTTCATGTGTCTCGGCTTTCCGCCGCCGTAGGTATAGACAAGCGCGTCCTTTTCGGCACGGCGCTTTTTCGCGAGTTCTATAAGCCTTTCGGTAAGCGTTTCCAGCGTATATTTGCCCTCGAAAAGATAGTATGCAAGCGAGCCGGGCACTGTGTTTATTTCGTTTACGTAGATCTGTCCGTCGTGCATGAGAAAATCCACACGCGCCACACCCGTGGCATTCACCGCGTCGAACGCCTTGACAGTGAGCTCCTCTATGCGCCTAAGGCTGACCTCGTCTATCGGCGCGGGCATCTTTCTGCGCGCGCCCTCCTTTCCCTTGGAGAGATATTTATCCTCATACGAGAGAAATTCCTTCCACCCCGTAGGCTGTTCGGTGAGCGAGACTTCCACCCCGTCCCTGTCTCCGAGCGCCGCGCAGTTTATTTCGACGAAGTCCTCGAGAGCCTGCTCTATTATTACGGTGTTGTCGAACTCGAACGCCACTCGCATTCTGTCGAACAGCTCCTCGTAGTCGTGAGCCAGACCTATGCCGATACTGCTGCCGAGATTGGCGGGCTTTACTATGAGCGGCAAAGAAAAATCCGACTTGAGCTCGGCGACGAAATCGTATTTTTCGTTTTCGAAATCCGAGCGTTTTACTCCGATATAGTTCACGCACGGAAGGTTTGCCGCCGAAAACAGCTGTTTCATCGCTATCTTATCCATGCCTGCCGCGCCGGCAAGCACGCCGCCGCAGGTGTAGGGCACGCCGCTTATTTCCAAAAGTCCCTGCAGACACCCGTCTTCGCCGTAAGCTCCGTGACAGCACACGACCGCCGCCTCGAGCGTATGAAGCTTCTTTCCCTTATCCGTATACAGCCCGTTGTCCGACGGCATAAAATGCACGCGTCTTAATGAACGCGGCGAAAATTTCTTATAGAACTCTATGTCCTCGAGCCCTTTTCCGCACCAAAACTTTCCCTCTCTGTCTATGTACACGGGCACCGCTTTTTTGAGACTGTGAAGCGTCATAAGCCCCGTCACTATACTGACGTCGTGCTCGCACGAACGTCCTCCGAAAATCACGGCAATCATACCGAACCTCCCTTTTTCGTTCTTCTCTATTATATTAGAGAATACCGCGAAAGGTTCGCTTCGCCATTCAGCCTATCCTTCGCCTTATGACGTTCCCGTTTTCGTCCGTTTCGAAATTCTTTGTAAGTATTTCGAACAGCATATCCGCAACGTATTCCGCGCCGTTCGATTCGCTTTCCTTCAATGCGTTGCTTCTGAGACGATCGTACTCGTCGGGATTGTCGAGCAGTTCGAAGGCGCGCGCGACCGCCTTTTTTACGTTGAAATGTTTTTCCGCGCAACCGACTTCTTCGATGTAAAAGCGCGCGTTGTCTCTCTCTATGGGAGTGGCGAACATTGTGACTATCATCGGAACGCCGAAAAACCTCGGCTCCGCCATACTGCTCGCGCCGCTCTTGCCCATGAACAGATCGGACGCGGCGATATATTTTATCATGTCGTTTGTAAACGAAAGGTTTCTGAAATTTATGTTTTCGGGCACTTCCGCCTTTGCGAGCTTTGCGTGAAGCTTTACGTTTTTACCGCATATTGCGACGATGTTGAGCCGTCTTTCGGACTTCAAAAGCTCGAGCGCCGTCTTTCCGAGTCTGCCCGCCCCGTAACCGCCGTCGGCGAGCGTTATCGTCGGGCAATCCGGCCACAGTCCGAGTTCGGCGCGAAGCGTCTCTTTGTCGCGCACGACGTCGAATGCGCTCGAGCGAATGACGAACGGAGAATATTCGAAATTCACGCCCTCGAACGCCGTTTTGCTTCTCGCCCGTTCTATCGCGGCTTTCGACGGACAGAACGTAAGATCCGCGCCCGTGTCCCACAGTACGTCTATGCGCGTATCGGGACAGTACTGTACGCTTATCGGCTTTTTGTCTATTCTCGCCGCATAGTAAGCCGTCGCCCAATGCGTGGAAAACACGAGGTCGGCGTCGAGCTCGGTCATGCGCTTCAGTCCGTCGGGATAAGATTCCCGAACGAACGATTCCATTATGGCTTTGAGCGAAATGTGACCGAAAATACTCATGACGAGACAGGACAGCTTGCCGTAGCCGCGCACTCTGTTCTGCGTGTTTACCGTGCTGACGAACAGCCTTTCGAGCTTGTGCATGGCTTCGCTTTTCGCGTCTTTGTAAAACGACGTGCCAACGACCTCGACCCTGTCGCCGTACTTTTCTTCGAACACTTTACGCACGCTTTCCATGGGCACGATGTGTCCCATGCCCGCCTCTACCGCAGGAAAAAGAACGCGTGCTTTTTTGACGTCGTCAGAGCTTTTTTTCGAGCTCTTTTCGGGACTTGTCCCGTTTAAAGGCGTCTGCCGCGCCTTATCGGGTCGAGAAATTATCGAGGCAGAGAGCTCGCTGTCGGAGACGACCGCCGCCGCACACTCCTCGTTCGGCGCGGAAACGATGTCCGAAACAGCAGCCGCGGCAACCGTAGCCGCCGCATTTTTGACCTTTTTTCCGTCGCCGAAAATGAGTCCGTTTCTCGCAGCGGCAGCCGCTTCGAGCTGCATTTGCGGATCGGTTATCTCCTCTCCCGCAGCGTCTATCTTGCCCGAGTGATACAACAGGTCCTTCTCCGAAAAGGCGAGAATTATCCCGTAAAACATTATCATATTTTGCGCGCTCATCGCGACGTCCAGCATACTGTTCGCGAGAAGGCACAGTATCGCAACGCCGGCAAAGAGCCTGTCGACCGACGGCTTTTTGCAATACATTATTACCGTCTGTACGCGGTGGAAAAGATAGGTACCGAGCCCCACAATGCCGCCCGTCGCAAGAAAGTGAATGAGCGTATTGTGAAACCAAGTGAACGAATTGAGCAGCTCGCCGAAGCGGTAGAACATTCCGACGCCGAATACCGGCGCGGATAAAAACGCCTCCCATCCCTCTTTCCACAGCGAGAACCGTCCGCGGTCGTTGAAGCCCTGTTCGATATAGAAATTGAGAGTATCGTAAAGCTGTTCGCGATAGCACACGATGACAACGACAAACAGCGCTAAAATCACGCCCGCGGATATCCACAGCGGCAATTTGTTTTTCGCAAACAGACAGGAAAATATCGTGCCGGCGACAAACATCGGAACGGCGACTATAAGCGATCCGCGCGAGAACGTGAATACAACGGCGACGAGCATAGCGCTCGCTCCGAGAAAGTACGGCAGAGAAAACTTTTCCGTGTGCGCGAGATAGAATGCAAACGGCATGGTAAGCATGAATACGTAGGCGATCGAATTGCTAAGTCCCCACCCGAGCCAAACGAGATTTTTGTCACTCGTCTGCCGAAGCTCCTCGCTTTGAATCCACAGCACGCCTATCTCCGCGGCAATGACCAGCCCCATCGCAAAAAGCGTAAAGGCAAGATAGCGCATGGAAAAGCCCTTCTTCCACTTTATTAGATGGAAGAACACGATATATACTCCGTAATACAGCAAGGCAAACGAAAGACCGTAAGGAAGATTCAGAAAGTTATAGTCTTTATAGAAAAAACCGTTTGTGAAAAAGCCGAGCGCAAGCGCGACGAAGCCCCAGGTGAGCATTGTCTTTTTTCTGAAAGCGGCATATTTTTTGTAGTAAACTATGTGAAAGACGAGCGCACCCAAAAAAAGTGCGACTATGATTCCCGCGTTTACGAAAAAGGGCACGCTCGTGAGCATTCCCGACGAGTAATCGTTTTTCGCGCCGTTCTGCTTGGATATACAGAACATCGCGAGCATGACGCACGGCACTATGGGCGTAGCGTCGTCGCTCATTACGAGCATGAACGCAGCCGCGACGCCTACGGTCCAAAACGCGAGATACTCAAGCCCGAAAACGTGGGAAAGGAAAACGACCGCGGCAATTATCGCTATATACCACGGCGTGCGTCCGAAATCGCAGACGCCCTTTATTATTTTGTTTTGACGCGCTTTCTCCAACATATTCGGAAAATCATACTCCGATAAAACAGAACACAAACGTAAGCACGCTTATGACAAACAGATACAGCGAAAACCACTTGTAATCGGCTTTCGCTATGAGCCTGAGCATGAGCTTGACCGCAAGCAAGCCGCTCGCAAAAGACGCAACCATGCCTATCAGTATGCACCACCAATCGACGCTAAGCCCGCCTTCCAAACCAAACAGTTCGAGAATAGCTCCGCCGAGAATTACGGGAATACTCATGAAAAACGAGAACTTTGCGATCTCTTCGCGCTTGCCTCCGGCGACAGTACCGCCGAACAGCGTCGAACCGCTTCGGGAGATACCGGGGAACACGGCTATGCCCTGCATGAGACCCATGGAAACCGCAGTTATCCAGGTAAACGGCTTCGGCTCCTTATACAGCCTTTTGCCGAGTATTTCGGTGGCAAGCATGAGCAGAGCCGTAAACAGAAAGAAGAAACACAGGTATTTCGCTCCCGAAAACATTGCTTCGAGCTGAGAATTGAACAAAAGTCCCACGACAACCGCAGGCACGGAAGCAAGCAATATGTATCCGATGGTTTTGAACGGCGGCTTGAACAGCGCAATGAGATCCTTGAAAAAAACGAAGAATATGGCGCAAACCGTGCCGACGTGCAACAGTATATCGAACAGCATATAATCGCCCGAAATGCCGAGGATCTCACGCGTAAGGACGAGATGTCCGCTGCTCGAAATGGGCAGAAACTCTCCGAGTCCCTGCACAAGTCCCAATATAAGTGCCTGCCACCAACTCATGCGTTTGCTCCTTCGGCAGCCTGCTCGGACGTGCTCTCCGAAAGAGGAGTCTCGGCGGTGTCTTTCTCCGCTCTTTCCGTCTCCTCCGCCGCCTTAAGCTCCTCGAGCTGTTTCTTTCTTTCGGCTTTCGCCGTCTCGCGCGAAGCGGACGGAACTATTTCGAATATAATGTTTTCGGTCTCTTCCGCGTCCTCCGACTCGGAAATCTTGCGCAAGGTTTCGAGCTTTGCATTGAACGAGTCGAGCTTGACGTCCTCCATACGCGTCACGAATATGCCCTCGTGCACCGTCGAATCGACCATCTCCTTGTCGTAGCGCAGCTCCTCGAACAGCTTTTCGCCCGGTCTTAATCCCGTAACCTTTATCTTTATGTCCTGCTCGGGCACAAGACCGTTTATGCGAATGAGGTCGCACGCAAGATCGTAAATATAGACGGGCTCGCCCATGTCGAGTACGAAAATCTCGCCGCTGTCGGCAAAGGCTCCCGTCTGAAGCACAAGGCGAACTGCCTCGGGTATGGTCATGAAATAGCGCTTTATATAGCGGTCGGTAAGAGTTATGGGTCCGCCCTCTTTGATCTGCTTGAGAAATATGGGAATGACTGAACCGTTCGAGCCGAGCACGTTGCCGAAACGAACAGCCGCCATCTTCATTTTGTTTTGAGCCCTGCCATAGGTCTGCACGAGCATCTCGGCAAGCCTTTTGCTCGCTCCCATTATGTTGGCGGGATTGACCGCCTTGTCCGTCGAAATGAGCACGAACTTCTCTACGCCCGAAGCAAGAGACTGTTCTATGACGTTGCGCGTGCCGAACACGTTGTTCTTTACGGCTTCCGTCGCGCTTATCTCCATCATCGGGACGTGCTTGTACGCCGCAGCATGGAAAACGACGTCGGGCTTGTACTTTTCGAAAACCTCGGCGAGCTTCTTCTTTTCGCGCACCGTGCCTATTACGAGCGTATAGCGCGACGTATCGTAGACGCGGGAAAACTCCTGATTTATCGCAAACATACCGTTTTCGTGCATATCGAAAATAACGAGATGTTTACAGCCGAACGAAAGCGCCTGGCGGCAAAGCTCCGAACCTATGGAACCCGCGCCGCCCGTCACGCACACTACCTTGTCCTTGACCGCAACGTCGATAAGCTCCTTATTCACCTTGAACTCGTCGCGCCCGAGAAGCTCCTCTATCTTTATGTCGCGAAGCGAAAGCGTCGAGATCTGCATACTGCCGGCGTTCGCGTCCGTCATGGGAGGCATGACCTTTATCGGCAAATTGGTCGTCTTGCAACGCGCGTAAATGTTTTTAAGCTGGGTTTTGGAAATCTTGCTTATCGCAATGACTATGACTTCCGCAGAAGTCTTGGCGATTACCGTTTCGAGATCGTCTATGCCGCCCTCGACCTTGATGCCGTACACCTTCATATCCTGCTTTTCCGCGTCGTCGTCGAGTACGGCTACGGGCAGATACCCCTCGTCGGTGTTGTTGATAAAGCGGTTTATGACAAGCGAGCCCGTATACCCCGCTCCGATAACTATCGCACGTTTGAGGTGATCGTGGTTTCTCTCGCTTAAGCGGTTGCGCATATGCCGCACATAGTGCGATATGCCGTAGAAAAAGCGTATCGAGCCCGAAAAAATCGCGCTGAACAATACGAACATCAGGTTTATCGGCACCCATACCTGAATGTCGAAAGCCGCGTCTATTACGAATTTGATTATCAGAAGGGTCAAAAACGACGCAATGTATGCCATCAGGAATTTGAAAAACTCCACTCTGCCCGCATACTTCCAAACCGTATTGTACGAATCGAAAAACAGCAGCATGGCTATTACGACGACCACCGAAACGGTCGCCACCAAAAGCTCGTATTCCGAATACCCGAGCGGCTTATCCAAACGGAAAAACATTATGGTGCGCGCAAGCCAATACGAAAATATCGCAAACGCCAAATCGCCCGCAAGCAACAGAAGTATGCTGCGGACTCTCGCTCCGTTTTTAAGCGGATTTTTTTTCTCTGCCTTAGGCTTCTTTTTATCGCTCATTATTTGCTTCCTTACCGTATCTTAAAGCAGTCTTTTCCGAAAGAGGCAAATGAAAACCCACTACACCTCTTCACCGTATTAGTATATCTCAAATAAACGATAATGTCAAGGCGAAAAAACGATCTCCGCGAAAATACACGAAAAAAGCGGGAAAAATCAGGTTACATTTTTGTAATATATGCCTTTTAAAAAGGCAACCGAAACATTATTACTGCTTTTTCGGAAAAGTAAAATAAAATGCGGGGCGCGTAACTCGTAGCCCGCATTACAAAGTATAACCTTTCATTTAATTGTCTACTCATCCGTCGTCGTGTTCGGTTACGCATCTGCACGGTGCCACCTTCCCTGTCAAGGGAAGGCTTTTTAGAGGAATAGATTTCTCGACTTCGCTTCGCTCCGCTCGAAATGACAATGCAACGAGCGCTTGCTCGAAATGACATAATGGAAATTATGCTTAGCTTCGTGGCGGTCGCGCTCCGCTGTCACCTTGAGCGCAGTCGAAAGGTCTTTTGATTTCTCGACTTCGCTTCGCTCCGCTCGAAATGACATACTATTAGTTACATACGACGGGTTAGATGCAAGTAAGGCGGGCAACAGGTGACGAGACGCACGGGTTGCTGTACATATTCGTACTGCGCCCGTGCGTCGAGGAACACGTAGCTCGTATTACGACGCAGATAAGCCGTCGGAAAGTTTTTTAGTGTTTGGAATACTTATCTTTCAGCGCCGCAAGCATATCCTCAAGCGAGCGGTTTTCACGGCGGCGTTCTCTGCCGTCTTTGCCGCCGTTGCGGTCACGGTTATCGCGGCGGTCTTTGATACGTTCTCCGCCGTTCTTTGCGTTGTCGCGGCGATTGTCGAAGCGGGGCTTTTCCCTGCGCTCGAAATTTCCGCCCCTATCCTTCTTTTCCTGTACGGGACGGGACTTCGGCACGATACGCGCGCCGCTCGCCTGCTTTATCGAAAGATTTATTCTGTGCTTATCGACGTCCACGCCGACGACTTTCACCTTCACTCTGTCGCCGACTTTAAGGACTTCTGACGGGTGACGGATATATCCGTCGGAAATCTCGGAAATGTGCACGAGTCCGTCGTGATGAACGCCTATATCCACAAACGCGCCGAAGTCTATGACGTTGCGCACTACGCCGTCGAGCTCCATTCCCTCCTTGAGATCCTCTATACCGATGAGGTCGGCACGAAGAACCGCGGGCGGCAGGCTGTCGCGAATATCGCGTCCCGGGCGGGTGAGCTCGGCGATCATATCTTCGAGCGTAGGCACGCCCACGCCTATTTCTTCCGCCACGACGGCCGTTCCGTCGCCCTTGACCTTTTCGGGCAAGTCGCCTATCTTACCGCTCTTTACGTCCTCGTCCGTAAAGCCGTATCTATCTAACAGCTTTGCCGCCGCATCGTAACTTTCGGGATGAACGCCCGTGCAGTCGAGCACGTTCTCGCCGCCCGCTATGCGCAAAAAGCCCGCGCACTGCTCGTATGCCTTCGGTCCGAGCTTGGGAACCTTGAGAAGCTGCGCGCGGGTGGAAAACGGCTGAGTCTTGCGATAGTCGACTATGTTCTTGGCAACGCCGGCGTTGAGACCCGCCACGCGTGCGAGCAGGCTGTGCGAAGCCGTGTTGAGGTCTACGCCCACGCTGTTGACGCAATCCTCGACTACGCCGTCCAGCACCTCGGAAAGGCGCTTTTGCGGCATATCGTGCTGATACTGTCCCACGCCTATCGACTTTACGTCTATCTTTATGAGCTCGGCAAGCGGATCCAAAAGACGTCTTGCGATCGACACCGCGCTCCTTGTCGAAACGTCGAGCGTCGGGAATTCCTCCGCGCCGAGCTTGCTCGCACTGTAGACCGACGCGCCCGCCTCGTTTACTATGGCGTAAGAAACGGGACGCTCTATTTCCTTTATGAGCTCGGCGACGAAAATCTCCGATTCCTTGCTCGCCGTGCCGTTGCCTATGGCTATGACGTCGACGGCGTGTTTTTCTATAAGTTCCTTAAGACGCGCTTTCGCCTCTTCAGTGCGCGGCTTGGGCGGCGTCGGGAATACGACGGTGTACGCAAGCACGTTGCCCTCGGTGTCTATGACGGCGATCTTACAGCCCGTTCTGTATGCGGGGTCGAGCCCCATGATGACTTTGCCCTTAAGCGGCGGCTGCATGAGAAGGGGACGAAGATTGACTTCGAACATCTTTATAGCCTGCTCGTCTGCTTTTTCCGTGAGCTCTCCGCGAACCTCGCGCTCCACGGAAGGATAGATGAGGCGCTCGTACGAATCGACGATCGCGCTCTCCATGATATTGTCGAAAATCGACGTCTTTTTTACAGCCGACCTTATTATTTCGTAGGCGTGTTCCGCATCCACGCGTATGCCGACTTTAAGACAGTCGTCCGCCTCGCCGCGGTTGAGCGCAAGTATACGGTGCGGAGGTATGCTCCCCACCTTCTCGCAATAGTCCTTGTATGTCTCGTAGATCTTGGCTTTTTCCTCGGGAGCGCCCTTAGCGGGACTTGCGACGATCTCGCCGTTCTCGGCAAGATAGGCGCGCAGGCTCTTTCTGAGCTCGGCGTTGTCGGATATGCGTTCGGCGATTATGTCGAGAGCGCCGGCAAGCGCTTCCTTTGCGCTCTTTACGCCCTTCTCCTCGTCGACGTATGCGGAAGCTATTTCCGCGACGTTGCCCGCGGAAAGTTCCTGTGCCCATATGACGTCGGCGAGCGGCTCGAGTCCCTTTTCGACGGCAACCGCCGCACGCGTCTTTTTCTTCTGCTTATAGGGGCGGTATATGTCCTCGACCTCGGTAAGCGTAGCCGCTTTATCCAAAGCGTCGCCAATGTCGCCCGTCCACTTTCCCTGTCCCTCTATGGACGAGCGCACTTCGCTTTTGCGTTTTTCGAGATTGCGAAGATAGGTAAGTCTGTCCGCGAATTCCCTGAGCACCTGATCGCCCGTCGCGCCGTGCATTTCCTTACGGTAGCGGGCGATGAAAGGAATGGTGTTCCCTTCGTCTATGAGCTTGACTATGTTGTTTGCGTGTTCGGGCTTGATCTCGAATTCTTCGGAAAGCGCCTTGTTGATGTCCATGTCGTGTTTCACGACCTCCTGTTATGTTACTTTTGAAAGCGCAGTCGCGCGTCAGACGTGCAACAGGCGACGCGAACGCCGCGGAGCATAGCGAGTATGCGGCGAGGAGCGCGTAGCCCGTATCACGTGATGAATGCACTTTCAAACTCATCTCATATCATTGTACTATAATATGCGACAAAAAGCAACCGATTGAGACTCGTTTGCCTTGCAATATTTTCGAAGTGGTAAAATGCGGGTACGCCGCATAAACATTAAAGAGAGGTACATATCATGGACAACAGGCAATCGGAACAGACAAAAACAAGCGGACTTTTTCACTCGCTGTCGGTAGCCGACAGGAAAAGCGGACTCGTGGAAGGCGTAAGCAAAGTAGTCAGCGCCAATCCCGAGACCGTGAATCTCATAACGAGCCGCGGCGCGCTTTCCATAAGCGGCAAGGAGCTTCGCATACTCAAGTTCGACGCAGACACGGGCAAGCTCTCGCTCGAAGGCGAAATAAATTCGCTCAAGTACGAGGGCGGAAAGAAGCCGCTTTTAAAGCGCATTTTCAAGTGAGCGACCTTGCGCTGTTTGCGGTCTCTATGGCCGCAGGGCTCGCCGAATTCGGGCTCTACCTCCTACTGTCGCCGCTGCGAAAGAGCGGCGGTATTTTGGGCACGGTTATTGCCGACGCGGTCTTTGCCGTCTTGTTTTTCGCGCCTCTCTTTTTCATAGGATTCTTTTTCCGCGACGGCTCGATAAAGCTCTTCACCGTCGTCGGACAGGCGATCGGGTTTACCGCCGCCTATTTTGCGACGAAAAAAATATCCGAAGCCGTAAAAGCCAAACGGCGGCAAAAAAGTTGACTTCTTGCCTCCGCGGACGTATACTGTAGGTATGTTCAACATTGTGCTTTACGAACCCGAAATACCTCAAAACACGGGCAACATCGCCCGAACCTGCGCCTGCACGGGCACGGCGCTCCACCTCATAGAGCCGCTCGGCTTCGACCTGTCCGAAAGTTCGATAAAGCGAGCGGGACTCGACTATTGGGACAAAGTGACGGTCGTAAGATATAAAAACTTCGACGACTTTCTCGAAAAGAACAAGGGTGCAAACTGCTATTTCCTATCGAAAAAGGTCAAAACTCCGTACACCGACATAGAGTTTAAGGACGGAGACTTTCTCGTGTTCGGCAAAGAGACGAAGGGGCTGCCCGACGTCCTTCTCGAAAAGTACGCCGAAAAATCCCTTCGCATACCCATGCGAGACGGCGTGAGATGCCTTAATCTTTCGAACAGCGCGGCGATCGTCCTGTACGAAGCGCTGAGACAGACGGGCTTTAAGTTTTGAACCGTACGGCAAAACAACGGTTTCAAGTTAAAAAATCTTTTGCCCCCCGACGATTTTAAACATTATTTCGCCACGAATAAAAAACGTATCACGGCCAACCGCAAGCGATACGTTTTTGTTTAAGGATATAAAAGAGAGTAATTCCGTTTTTCTTTTCGTTTTACTTATTCTTGCTCGGTTTCACGGTGAAGAATACCCAAACGCCGCAGCCGCCGATTGCGAGAACTTCGACGATTATCAGAAGCAACAGCCACCAAGCGAAAGGCGTCGTCCTTTGCGCAATGCCTACGTTTACGGTAAACGCCGCGTCGAGCTCCGATCTGTCCGCCGTATGGTTGAAGTTTATCGTATCGACGAGGGTATAGATTATGTTGTGCGCAGCCGTGCGCGCGCAAGTTAGGTCGGTCGCATTGCTTGCACTGAGCGTATCGCCGACGACGAAATCCATGCCCGCAAGCCATAAGTCGTTACCCGCGCGAACGCCCTGCTTCGGACTCATGTTGGAACCGTAAGCGAGATTGTTGAGTCCCGTTCCGCCGCCCATGGACCAGTCGGTTATTACCGAGCCTTTAAATCCCCATTCGTTGCGGAGTACGTCGGTAAGAAGAGCCTTGTTGCCTCCCGTCCAAATAGAACCGAGACTGTTGAACGAGGACATAACGGCATTTGCTCCGCCCTTCTTGACCGCTATTTCAAACGGCTTGAGATAGAGCTCGCGAAGCGATTGTTCGGTAAGCCACGTGCTCCAATTACGCCCGTTGGGACCCGATTCGCTGACTACGAAATGCTTCATGTAAGCGTAAAGCCCGTTGTACTTCGCGCCGAGAATTACGTTCGCCGCAAGATAGCCCGAAAGCACGGGATCTTCGCTGTAGTACTCGTAATTGCGCGACGTATAGTTGGTTCTGTGAAGATTGATGCCGGGAGCGTACCAGCCGTTTACTTGCGTGGCGGCGGCTTCTACGCCCATGGAAAGTCCCATTTGGAGCAAGAGCTCCTTATTCCACGAACAGCCGAGCAAACATTCGCACGGATACGCCGTCCAGGTATCGGCTGCGGCGCTCGCGCCGCCCCACGAACCGGACCGCGAATTCGTGTTGAAGCCGGCAGGTCCGTCGAAGTCCCACATGAGCGGCTTTCCTATCGAAGCAACCGCCTGAGTTTTGAATCCGCCGCGGTGTACGAGATTGACGATTTCGTCGGCCGTCATCTGATTCAAAAGAGCCGTCCACTCGGGCGCGTCGTAATTTTCCGCAAGCGTCTTAATCAAATCGTAGTTGTATTCCCTGCCGTCCTCCGCCGTAAGACTCAGATTGCCGCTTACTCCCTGCGTGGGCGAAGTGTTCGTATCGTAGCCGTCGTAGGTATAACCCGAAGTGGATTTCACAAGCGCTCCGTTCGTCGGAACGGGAGACTTGGTCTTGGGGAACGTGCCTGCTATGTCTGCGCGCGAAAGATAATTCGTGGAAAGTCCGACGTTGCCGCCCTCTATATCCACGCCGCCGTAAGGGTTTTCTCCCGTAAATCTTACGGCAATCTGCTTACCCGTCACGGGGTCGGTCTTATAAAGGACGTCCTCGGGAATGTTATAGCTTATCGTCGCGCCCGCGCAAGGAGCCACGCGATGCGAATCGGTACGCAAAGACACGGTGTACGTCCCTGCGTCGAGCTCGTAAACGCTTTCCCCGTTTTTGTTCGCATCGTGCGCGTCGAACGAAGCCATGTCGTACGGCGTGAACGAAAGCGTAACTTCCTGAGACTGACCGGGCGCCAAAAGAACGGTTTTTGCGAAATCGAGAAGATTCACTTCCGATTTTTCTATTTCGCCTTTTATATACTCGGGCGTGTAGTAAAGCTGTACTACGTCTTTACCGGCAACGCTGCCCGTATTCGTGACGAGCACTTTGACGGTTATTTCGGCGCTTTTGTTCGCGTCCGTTATGTCCGAACCGTTCTCGAGCGATACTTCCATTACGTCCCATTCGAATTCGGTGTAAGAGAGTCCGTATCCGAAAGGAAACTGAACTACGCCGTCATAGCCCTTGCCGTAGGCGTTGTTTACGCTGTCGAAATATCCTTCCGCGGCAGCCGTCTCGTACCAGCGGTAGCCTATGTAGATATTCTCCATGTACTGAATGTTTATGCCCGCTTCGTCCGTTTCGCTCATCTCCGTGTTGGCAAAGCCGGGGTCGAATTCCCTCGTGTAGATCCAGGTATCCGACGCTTTTCCCGAGGGGCTGAACGTCGTGCCGTCGAGCTTTTTGCCCTTAAGTATTTCGCCTATGGCAATGGCTCCCGACTGACCCGTAAGTCCGACGTACATCGCCGCGTCCACGCCTTCCGCTTCGAGAAAGCCGCAGTGCATGATGTTGCTCGTGTTGAGCAGTACTATCACTTTGCCGAAGGAAGCGAAAATATGAATCTTCTCTCTTCGGGAAGAGCTTTGACCGCCTCCACGGCATTGTCGATAGCGTTTCCGAAAAGAGCGAGCACATCGGAAGTTTTCATAAACGACAGTTCTTTCCCGTCCGCCATGCAATCGAACTTAATGCCGAACTTTTTACATCGCATGAGCTGTTCGCCTATGATTATGTCCAAAGCGTCGTTGCCCGTTTTTACGCTCGTGCCGCCGAAGTCGTCTATGGCTTCGCTGACCTCGGCGATCAGTTCGTCGTACGCCTTTTTGTCGTCCGCGGTTTTCATAAGCGCCAGCCAATGCTTCAAGTCGTGGCATTTCATATCTATTATGTCTTTGCTCTCGCTTCTTATCTTATGATGCTCTTTCTCTATATGCAAAAGGGTTTCCACCATTTCGCTGTCGCGTCTGAGCGTATTTTCGCACGAGAGCCCGAAAACGACGGCAAGCAGAAGTATGCAACACAATATAGCGTAAGGACGGCATATTCCGTAGATAACGGCGGCATATTCCGCAGAAGACAGACGCTCGACAAAGGCGCTCAGAACTATGCACGACGCAAAAGTAAAAAGCGACAGGAGCACGAAGCGGAAGTCGCGCTTTTGGGCGGTTATTCGTTCGAACTTTCGGAGCAGTAAAAACCAAACGCCCGCCGCAACGGCGGCGGTGAAAGCAAGCTCGAAAAATATGTATGCAAAGCTCTGCGGTCTGCCTTTGAAGATCAGAAAATATGCTATCGAAAAGATACAATACGCCAAATGCTGGGTCGCATAAATGCCCATACCCGTTATGAAAGCTTCCCGATAGTCTATTTTAAAACACGCGTATACGACGGCTGTCCCTATCCCCAGCAGCAGGACGAAATAAATAATTTTCTCGACGGTAAAAACCCAATCGGTCTCCCACCCGAACAGAAAGACCGAGACAAGCAATACAGACATAAGGACATACGACGCCAATCCTACCGAAAGTCTTAAGGCGAACTTGCCACGCCGCGGAAGCTTTATGCAAAACGCTACGCCGCTGACTATCATTTCCAGCGTAAACAATAGTCCGATCATTCGGTAGAGAGAAAAAATCCTTTCAAACATCCGAAATTCTCCGTTCTCCGCCGAGGTATCTCATATAGGCGTCCGTAAACTCTTTCTTTCTGTTACGCGCCACCGTAAAAAGTTCGCCCTTCACCTTGACGGTCTTTTGCGATATTTCGTCGAGATAGTCGAGGTTTATGCCGCAGCCGGAGTTTATCATAAAAAACGGCAAATCACGCAATTTTTTCATCGTGTCTCTTATGAGTTCCCGCTTCTTGTACACACCCTCCGAACCGTGAAAATAGACGTGATTTTTGTACTTCAGGACGTAATAGACGTTGGAAGCGAATATGCGCACCGTAGTGCCGTAGTCGTCGTTCACCATAAGCGGAACTTTGTCCCCTCTGTCGCGTATGTAAGAAGTTGCGCGAGCTATCTTATCTTTGAAATCGGCGTACTCTACGGGCTTTAAAATAAAATACATGGCGCTGACGTCATACCCCTGCACGGCGTATTGTTCCATATTCGTGACGAAGATAATGGCTACGCCGTCGTCGATCGCTCTTATACGTTTTGCCGCCTCCATGCCCGTCATGTGCGGCATGACTATATCGAAAAAGACAACGTCGTATACGGGGCGATAGTCGCCGATAAAGTCAAGCGCATTGCCGAATCTTTTGATTTCGAACGTCCGACCGCTTTCCGCCGCATATCTTTCGAGATATTTCATCAGAAATTCCGCGTCGGCGTCATCGTCCTCTACGACTGCCATAAGATACTTCTTTTCGCTCATTATTTTCCTACCTCCTTTTCTTGCGTTTTTTTTAAGTATAACATCGTTTCGGAAAAAAAAGCAATACCGTTTTAAAAAAAAAGGGACATAAATCAAATGAAAAAAACAAGCCCGCGCTTTACCGTAGTTCCCATAAGGAATTTTACCACAGGAACAGAATGTAAGTATAGCGCACTATACCTTGCAAGAAAGGTGAGTGCGTTTTTACTTTACCTTTTGATTTTGTTGTTGTATAATAATAGAGCGATAAACAGTAATTTGGCGGAGAGAAAAATGAACGATATATTGGTATTTTCGGAAAGAGCGGAATTCCGAA
>CAJULE010000025.1 GCA_910587445.1 uncultured Christensenellaceae bacterium | reverse complement strand
ATCAATAGCAACCCGAATTTCGGTGTTCATAATTTCTCGCCTCACTTGTAAATTATTGTTTATCATACAATCATTATAGCATGGCCGTATTAAAAAAGCAAGGACTATTTTATAGTCCTTGCTTTGACCCTATGAATACACCGTTATGCCGAGGCTTTTCTCTTTATAGGTTTATTGCTGTTTCTTTAATGGGCTCGCTCATGCCCGCTCTTCCGCCGACGGCTTCGATCTCGCAAGTCCGCGACCGACGAGACTTTCCGAATCCTCATACGGCAAGCGGTAATCCCGCACATCGATATAAACGCGTTCGCTGTCGTACGACGCCATAAGCTCGTATATAAAATCCCTGGCGGCGATAAGCGCACGCTCGCTCTTGAGCTTTATAAGCAGCGGCGTAGCCGCGAAACCGCGTCTGCCCGTCATATTCTTTGCACACTTGCCGCGAAGATTTCTGCCCGAAGGATCGATCGCAAGCGCAATGCACAGCGTGCTTCCGCGGTACGACATGACGGCAAGCGTATCTCTCTTTATCTTGAACCGCACCTTCGACCAAGTCTCCGTCTTGCGAACGTCGACGAACGACGCAAATACGTCCTCGATTTCGCCGAAGAAAGTCTGCGTCTCTTCGCCGCCCTGAATGAGCTTTGCCTTAAAGCTCAGACTGTAAGGACTTACCTTTCTTTCAGGTCTTACGCCGAAAGGAGAGCTTACTGCGGCTATGGCTTGCTTTTCCTCCCTCCCGACGAGCTCCGTCTCTTCGTTTGTTTCGGTAGCCTGTGCGGCGACGGTTGCCGCCGTCTCGAGCGAACCGCTCTCGTCCGCAGCTTCCTCATCTTGCCCCTCTTCCGCCTCGTCAAGCTCCTCCGCAGACGTCTCTTCTGCGGACGAAAGCTCCTCCTCTGCGGGCGCATCGGGCTCGTCGACCGTTTCGTCGAGCAGCTCGTCTCGAGCCGTCTCGGGCGCGCTCTCGCTCTCCTCGATTATGCCGTGTGAAAGATTTTCTTTTGCCTCGTCGATCTTACGCGAAATCTCGCGCGCTTTTTCGAGAGCCGCAAGCTGTTCCGCGCTTGCTTTTTCGTCGGCGGCTTTTTCCGCTTGTCTCTGCCTTTCGAAGTCTTCGCGAGCCTTTTCCGCTTTTTCTCCTTCCGCAAGCTTATCCGCCTTATTCTGCTTCATGGCGGACTTTGCCGCAAGGAAGGCAAACACGACAAGCGCGATCAATAAAAGCGTCGTAACTATGGACAGAACAAGCGCAACGACGAATTTGTCCGTTACCGCCATTAGCACGCTTGCATACATCAGCTCTTCCTCCTTCTCGCAAGGACGAACAGCACGACGAGCGCCGCTATGAGCAAGACGTCGAATGCGCTTATGATCGCAATCGCAATTATGATCTCCGTACTTCCGCGCAGCACCTCGAACTCGACGTCGGTCGTAAGACCTGTATAATTTACCGTCTCGCTTACGGATACCGTCAATGTATACGTACCTTTCTTGAGCGCTTTAAGCACGCTTTCTCCGTCACGTGTACTGTCGTAGACCACAGTGCCGGCGGAGTTCCTGACGATCATCTTAACGTCGCTTTCCGAGCCGTACAGAGGCACGGCAACTATGTGTTTGATATTGTCGTCGTAATCGTCGCTTGCCCACTGTATGACGGTAGGCGCGCTCGCCCAACGGTTTTCCGCCTGCAAAATTCTGAAGTCGGTGTACGAATCGAGCGCACCGTAGCTCGTCGTATCTTCGAGCCTTGCACGCAGAACGTAATCGCCCGCGTCGAGCTCGGCAAAGAGCGCGGCTATGTCGTCGGGCACCAAAAGCTCGTCGTCGTATTCCGATTTGACGAGATAAAAGTCCCGAAGGCTCTCTATCGGCGTCATATTTTCGCCGTCCGTCATATAGACCGAAAACAGAACCTTTTCGTCGTCGTACAAGTACTTCGGAACGGCGGTCAAGATGTTGACCTTTTTGTCGTAAGTGCCGTATATCCAGCGATTTATGTGCGGCGTTTCCAACCAACCGTTTTCGACGTTGCCGATAATGACGTTGTTTGTCGTCGTCACGCCCTTAAAGTTGTTTTTGCCGATTATCCTTACGCCCATTCTGCCCGAATTCACGTTGTCGTAAAATTCGAGATCGTAGTCGACTCCGAGAGTCAGCTTGGCGCCGTTAAAGCGCACAACCATATCCCACGGCTCTACGGGGCTGCCCGTATATTCGGCGACGTACCTATCGACGCTTATCTTCTTGCCGCCGCCCTCTTCGGCATTCGGTTCGGACACGTCGTAAGGCGTGATTTTAAAAGTAAACGTATGAGTTATTGCATGATAGTACGTTCCGTAATCGTCAAGCACGGCGCCGTTCGCTTCCCACCAATGCGTGTGGCTGTCTCCCGAAACGTATTCGGCAAGCTCGCCCGTAAGCGTATATTCGCCGACATCAAGACCGTTCAGCCTGTCTTTGAAAGTACCTTCGAGCGGCTCGTTCATATCCGGCACTATGCCGTCGGGCGTAGTCGTGTCGTAAAGCTTTTCCTTTCCGTCCTCGCCGAACACGACCGCAAAACGGGAAACTCTCGTTCTTCCGCGGGAAAGCGTCCACACCACCGTGTCGCCGTGTCCGGGACGAGGCGAAACGAGCGCGTAATCGTCGCCGTACTCACGGTCCGAAAATACTGCATATTCCCCGTGTTCGTCGCGCAAAAGATTGGCGACGTTCACTATGTACCATTCCTTTACGACAATAAGCGTATCCTCGTCGCTAATCCCGAAATTAGAGGAACTCACGTTGCCGAGCCGATAGCTCGATTTCGAAAAATCCGCCGTCATCGTCGTCCTTATATGTATTACGCTCTGCCTCGAACCCCTGAGACTCGTAAGCACTGCGGATGTATCCGCGTCGTGGTGCGCGTAGGAGAACTTTACGCCGCTCTTTTCAAGCGTTGCGATGTCGATGTCGCCGACGACCTTGTATTCGGGAGCAAACTCGAGATCAAGCGTCTTATCTCTGAACCGAGCGTACGCGTCGTCGAGAGTTCCCATAACGATCTCGCCCTCCGCGTTCGTGTCGTGATATATCGTCTTATCGAGCAGAGTGGCATAATTTTCACTCGAGTTATCCTCTTCTATCTTAAGACGCCACAGCCTTGCGGAGCCCTCGGGCACGGGAGCAAACGAGTCCGCCGTAAGCGCAAGAAGCGTTCTGTCTCCTTCCGCCCGCACAACGGCATAGCCTGCGAATCCCAACGTCAGAGACATAAAAAGCGCAAATGCGAGCGCCCAGCAAACAACAGCTGCAAGTCTCGCGGACGTCATGTTCCTCTTCCTTCGCATATCTCTCATAGTAAGCTCCTTCAAAGCGAGTTTCCGCATAAAACAGTGCGGAAAAAAATACACCGATTATCACATATTACTATACCATTTTACACTGTCAAAGTCAAGTAATTTTTTTACTCTCGGCATACTGCCCGAACAAAAAAACGCCGAGTCGGGTTTTCCCGTCGACGTGATTTTCTTTATCCGTTCGAAACGACCGCTTTTATCGTTTTTCAAAGGGAAATTCCAGCCCTATATCGCGCCTGATTGCGTCGAGGATCCGCGCGGTATCGAGCGAGCAAGCAAGCGGCACGTACCGGCTCTCCTTAAGTCCTTCGCCTATCTCCGCCGCAACGCGGTCGAACTGAGTGAGCATGGCGTTTTTGTCCGCGGGAAAGCGCATATTTTTTTCGCCGCGCACATTAAAGCTCGCGCCGCTGTGATAATACCCCGATCTGACCGTTCCCCTCTCGCAAACTATCTTCATGCTTTCGCCCTTGCCGCGAAGCGAGCGAATACTCGTCTTTATGTCGACTTCGAAATCTTCGTAAACGAATTTAATGTCGTCGCTCGTATCGACGCAGTATTTAAACTTCGCCGCGCTCCGTACGGCTTTCGGGTATCCGAAAAGTCGGTATGCGTATGTGACGGGATATATCCCGAGGTCGAGAAGCGCACCGCCCGCAAGCTCGGGGCGCAAAAGACGGTTTTTCTTCGAAAACGCTATGGGAAGGCACAGAGAAATTTCCGCATGACGGACTTTTCCGAGCTCGCCGCCCGACACGAGTTCCCTTACGCCGATTGCCTGATCGGAGTACCACGTCCACATCGCTTCCGCAAGGTACACGTCCCTTTCCTTCGCGACTTCCATAAGCCTTTCGAGCTGTTCGGCACGAGTCACCATGGGCTTTTCGAGAAGTACGGGCTTGCCGCACTCCAAAGCTTTCACTGCATATTCGAAATGCACGTTGTTCGTGACGTTTACATACACGCCGTCCACACCGTCCGCCGTCACGGCTTCCTCGAGGCTCTCGTATGCGGTCGCTCCGTACTTTTCGGCAAGCTCGACGGCGCGCGAAAGCGTGCGATTGTACACGGAAACAAGCTTGTGCCTGCCGCTTGGAAATATTCTCTTTGCGACGGAACGCGCTATCCCGCCCGCTCCGACGAACGCCCACCCGAAAGGTTTTGTCATGGTATTGAGATTCCTTGTTTACATTATCGTTTTCGGCACTTCCACTATTCTTCCGTCTACGAAAGCAATCCCTTAGGATTAAGTACAAACACAAACGACTTAGATAATCACAAAACGGAAACCGTTTCCGACACCCTCGCACGGAGAAAACTACGCCCTTGAGCGGAAAGAAGCGAGCAGTTCGAGAAAGACGCGGATTTTGCGCAGGGAATGTACTACTGCGTACATGACCAAGCGAAAACGCAAGTCTGACAATGAAATGCGACGCTTATATCAGCTCAAGCATTATTCCCATTCGATAGTCGCCGGCGGCTTCGAAGTTATATCATAAACAATGCGATTGATGTGCCCGACTTCGTTGACAATACGGTTGCTCACCGTTTCGAGTACGTCATACGGAATACGCGCCCAATCGGCGGTCATGCCGTCGACGCTCGTTACGCCGCGAAGCGCGAGAGTATAATCGTATGTACGCTCGTCGCCCATTACGCCAACGCTGCGCGCGCCCGTAAGTACGGCAAAATACTGCCAAATCTCCTCGTCGAGACCGGCACGCGCTATTTCTTCGCGGAAAATATAGTCCGCGTCGCGCAGTATAGAAAGCTTGTCACGCGTTATGTCGCCTATTATTCTTATGGCAAGTCCGGGTCCAGGGAAGGGCTGACGCATTACTATCGGACGCGGCAAGCCTATTTCGAAGCCGCACTTTCTCACTTCGTCTTTGAACAGATCGCGAAGCGGCTCGACTATCTCTTCGAAATCGATTACGTCGGGAAGCGCGCCGACATTGTGGTGGCTCTTTATCTTAGCGGACTCGCCGAGACCGCTCTCTATTACGTCGGGATAGATAGTACCCTGAACGAGATAGTCCACATGACCTATCTTTTTCGCTTCCTCTTCGAAAACCCTTATGAATTCTTCGCCTATGATCTTGCGCTTTGCTTCGGGTTCGGTGACGCCCGCAAGTTTTTTCAAAAATCTTTCGGACGCGTCGACGGTTATGAGGTTCATGCCCTGCTCGTCACGGAACACGCGCTCGACCTCTTCCGCCTCGCCCTTACGAAGCAGACCGTGATCGACGAACACGCAGACGAGATTTTTGCACGCCTTATGTACGAGCGTAGCCGCAACCGCGCTGTCCACTCCGCCCGAGAGCGCGCAAAGCACTTTTTTATCGCCTATCTTTTCCTTCAATGCGGCAATCGTCCTTTCGGCAAAGTTCTTCATAGTCCAATCGCCTTTCGCGCCGCACACTCCGAAAAGGAAATTTTCGAGCACCTTCATGCCGTACCGTGTATGCATGACCTCGGGGTGGAACTGAACGCCGTAATATTTTTCTTTCGCGTTCTCGTATGCCGCCGTGGGGCAAGTGTCCGTGCTTGCCGTAACGATACAGCCCTTCGGAGCTTTGCCGACATAGTAGCTGTGGCTCATCCAGCAAACCGACTCTTCGGGCACGTCTTTAAAGAGCGCGCCGCCGCTCACCTTAAGCGTGCGCTTGCCGTACTCGCGTGCGCCGCCCGCGACCGTGCCGCCGTGCATAAACGACAAAAGCTGACAGCCGTAGCAAATTCCGAGAATGGGCACGCCGAGCTTTAAAACGTCCTCGGAAAGAACGGGTGCGCCCTTTTCGGTCACGGAATTGGGTCCGCCCGTCAAAATTATACCTATGGGATCGAGCTTCTTGAGCTTTTCGATTTTCGTATTGTACGGCAAAAGCTCGCAATACACGCCGCATTCGCGCACCCTGCGCGCTATAAGCTGGTTGTACTGTCCGCCGAAATCGAGTACGACTACGGTCTGATTGTCCATTGCTTTTTTCTCCTTGTCTTGCGCGAAAATTTATGCACCTATTATAGCACAAAGCAAAAAAGTTTGCAAACAAAACCCCTTACTTTTTTCGAGAAAAAAGCAAGACGAAAAAGCCGTGCGGGAAAATCGTTTGACACAGCCGCCTTGTAAGTGTTATAATGTCGTACATAACACTTTATTTGTATAAATCGTTAAATCTATAAGGAGCGGTGCTCTCAACGTGAAAAATACGGAAAAATATACGACTCTCTTTCATATGCCGCCTGCGGATTGCTTCGAATGGACGAAGAAAACCAAAATAGAACGTCCGCCCGTATGGTGCTCGGTGGATCTGCGCGACGGAAATCAGGCGCTCATAAATCCCATGACGCTCGAGGAAAAGCTCGAGTTTTTCGCCTATCTCGTCAAAGTCGGATTTAAGGAAATAGAGATAGGCTTTCCCGCCGCATCCGAAACCGAATACGAGTTCACGCGAAGGCTCATCGAGGACGACCTTATTCCCGACGACGTAACGCTTCAGGTGCTGACGCAGAGCCGCGAACACATCATAAAGCGCACGTTCGAGGCGATACGCGGCGCAAAAAACGTAATCGTTCACCTGTATAATTCGACTTCCGTCGCCCAGCGCGAACAGGTTTTCGGCAAAGACAAAGCCGAGATCCTTAAAATAGCGACCGACGGAGCCAAGCTCTTGAAGGAACTCGCCGCGCGAGACGGCGGAGATTATAGCTTCGAATACTCTCCCGAAAGCTTTACGGGCACCGAGCCCGAATACGCGCTTAAGGTATGCAACGCCGTACTCGACGTGTGGAAACCGACGGCGGACAAAAAGGCGATTATCAATCTGCCCGTTACGGTCTCGTGCAGTATGCCGCACGTCTACGCCTGCCAGGTGGAATACATAAACAAAAATCTGAAATACCGCGACGCCGTCGTGCTGTCCTCTCACCCGCACAACGACAGAGGCAGCGGCGTGGCAGACGCGGAAATGGCTCTGCTCGCCGGAGCCGACCGCATAGAGGGCACTCTTTTCGGCAACGGCGAACGCACGGGCAATGTCGACATCGTTACGCTCGCGCTGAATATGTATTGCCAGGGAGTCGACCCCATGCTCGACTTTTCCGACATAAACGAAGCCGTAGCCGTCTATGAAAAGCTGACGGCGATGACTGTCCCGCCCCGCCAGCCGTATGCGGGAAAGCTCGTGTTTACGGCGTTTTCGGGCTCGCACCAAGACGCAATCGCAAAGGGCTTCAAGTGGCGCGAAACCAAAAAGCCTGCGCACTGGGACGTGCCGTATCTTCCCATAGATCCGAAGGACCTCGGCAGAGACTACGAGGGCGACGTCATTCGCATAAACTCGCAATCGGGAAAAGGCGGCATAGGATATCTGCTCGAAAAGCGGTACGGCTTCGATCTTCCGCCGAAAATGCGCGAGGATTGCGGCTATACCGTAAAACACGCTTCGGATAAATTGAAGCGCGAGCTCTCCCCCGACGAGGTTCGCGACGTGTTCGTAAACAGCTATGTCAATATCTGCTGTCCTCTCGAGCTTTCGGCTTACTCACTCGAAAGAAAGGACGACAAGACGTTTGTGACGCTCGAGCTTTTGGAAAACGGAGCTCCTCTTCTTTTGAAGGGAAGCGGCAACGGACAGCTCGACGCTACGGCGAATGCGCTCAAAACTCACTTCAAAGCGACTTTTTCGACCGTCCTGTACACCGAACACGCGCTCGAGGCGGGCTCTCACTCCCGCGCCGCGGCGTACGTCGGCATAAGCGACGGCTTGGCAGGAAAGACGCACTTTGCCTGCGGCATAGATACCGACATAATGAAAGCCTCGATAAAAGCCCTGATCGGCTCGTTTGACAAGCTCATAAAAAGATAGTTTTCGAATTTCGAAAATACTCGAAAATTGCGACGTACGCTGCGCCGCAATTTTTTTTTGTTCATTTAGAAAGTAAACTTGCCTTACGGCAAAAGTGTTTGTATCGAACCCCCATGCGCTATACCCGATTTATTTTCGGTATGTTCATATCCTATGGCGAAAGCATAACAATTCCAATTATCAACATCATAATCAGGTCCGACAAGAGTACTGTCCTTTAGTTCGTCGGCGCCTGCCGCATTAACATAGAATATCTGTGATATTTTCGCCAATGATGTCACAAAAATTCCACAGCTCAGCAAAGCAAGAACTGTCCAACTCGCAATCTTTATCTTTTTCATTGTTACTTTCATTGTTCAATTCTCCTTTTAATTCTTACTTTGCCATTCTTCCATGAATGCATCCAGATCTTTGTTTCTTTCGGCGACGGTCTCTTTTGCTTCCGCTATTCTCAACCGCACAAGTTCGTCCGAAGATAAATCACCTATATATCCGTTCTTATACGGACAATATGCCGTCAAAACTTCGGCATTGAACATAAACCTATGATACTCGTCTTTAAGCCTCGTAATATATATGACCGCATAACCGAGCGTCGTATTCCCTTTCTTGATAAGCACATCTATAAAATCATGAGCTAACCATCCGTTGTTTGTCGTGTGCCAACTTATCTGGTCTCCGGACTTGCAAGTTTTAGTTTTAACAAGCGTTTCAATATTCGCCGATTCTCTGTAGCCACATAAAAGCCCCGATTCCACGGTGCATTCAAATGAAATTTCGGAATCCGGATAATTGAATGTTATGCGATTGTTTCTTATTCCGGACGTAGGTCTCCAAATATCGAAAACAAACATATTTTGATATGACGTTTCCAAAATGTGCTCGCGTTGTTCCTCTTCTGCTTTGGCAAGCTTTTCCGCAAGCTCTTCGTTTTCCGTCTGCAGTTCTCCGAGCTTTTCCGTAAGCGATATATTCTCTCCCTCGAGCGTTTCCACCTTTTCGGCAAGCGAATCGATTTTTTGCAACAATTCTTCATTTGCGCAACCCACGGTAAAAAGACAGGCACAGCCCAAAACGACCGCCGACAGCAATACTATAACTTTTTTAACTGCTCTCATGATTCTCTCTCCTTTTTTATCAAGTACAATAATACTCCCATTTGATTATATCATATCATTGCGCGTCTTTCAATGCTTGCTCAATTTGTTGAAAAACTTTCATAATTCCGCTTCTGTATAAGCCGTATCATGCGAAATCGCGCAAAAATGAACATTCTGACGTGAAAGATGCGCCGAATCGAAATTTATGCGTAAAATATTTGACATTTTATTCGCATAAGTGTATAATGCCCCTTGTATACATTTTTTTCGGAGGTAACAACAACTATGAAATATCAAGCAAAGCAAGAAGAGCTTGACGTAAAGAAGTGGCTCGTATCGGAGAAGAACGGCTCGGACGCGTGCGGTGATTTCGACTACTGCAAGCACTGCGACAAAACGATCGAATACCCTTGCGCCGTAGCAAGCGAAAAAGCAGAAGCGGCAAACAAGCCCGCGGCAAAGCCCGCAGCGAAAAAGACGGCAAGCGCAAAGCCCGCAGCAAAAAAAGCCGACGTGAAGTCGGAAGTCGCAGCTACGTCTGCGCCCAAAGCGACAACGGCAAAAAAGCCGAGCGCAAGCAGATCGGCGGCAAAGAAGTAATGGACAACATAAAGTCATTCGAGCTCGACCATGACGCACTGAAACCGGGGTTCTACTGCCTCGGCGAGGCAAACGGCGTACTTACATACGATATGCGCTTTAAAAAGCCGAACGGCGGAGACTACATATCCTACGCCGCCCTGCACTCCATAGAACATCTTTTTGCCGTCGTCATAAGAAACAGTGCGATAAAAGACAAGGTGGTCTATTTCGGTCCTATGGGCTGTCGCACGGGCTGCTATCTCCTTCTGTTCGGAATAGAGGAAGATAAGGCTCGGAGCATAGTAAAAGACTGCCTTAAGGAATGCCTTAAAGCAGACAAGGTGTACGGCGCAACAAAAAAGGAATGCGGAAACTATCTCGAGCACGATCTCGAGGGCGCGAAACGAGAGATAGCCGCCTATCTCGAAATCTTAAAGTAAATCGACCCAATACAAAATATCTCTTCGGATAAAGAGATATTTTTTTTTATACTTTTTACTTATGAGTTGTTTTAGTCTCTACAGAAGCGCTTTACTTTTCCGTGTACCTGACGCCTTGGATATGTATGCAGCGAATTTTTTCGTAAGAATATGTAGCGAGCGGGCGGTCGAGCGCGTCGTAAGTGTGCGCGCTTACAAGCGTATTGTTGCCGCGAAACCCCGTCACTATAGGGGTGTGGTAAAAATCCCCCGTCGCCCTTCCGAGCTGAATGAAGTCTCCGAGTTTTACGTCGTCGAGATCGACCTCTTCCCCGAACGGACCGTTCCCGTCCTTATTGCCGATTATAAAATTGTAGAAGTATTCGACGCCCGTCCAAGACGCGGTACGCTCGCTTGCGTTTATGTAGAACCAGCCGAAAACCGGCGTGAAATTCATGACTCCGCTTCCCGCATACAGACATTGCGACGCATAGTTCGTACAATCTCCGCCGAGATCATTGAAATCGAAATACCTCGGATTTCGCCCCAGCGCCCACTTCTTAGCATATTCTACCGCTCGTATGCGGTCGTAATCCTTGATTATCATAATACTTTGTATGTCAAAAAGCGTTCGGGCGTTCGAAAGTTTGATAAATATACCGTAAAAAAGCGTAAATTATGCCTGTTAAACACTGCCTGCCGCCCCAAAAGCGCGCATAAAACGCATACGGGCGGTTATACTAAAGAAAAACAAATCGGAGGTTAAAAATATGGAAACTACTTACCGCGAATCGGACAGATACGGCTTTTTAAGCTTTCTTTGGACGGTATTTGCAACGACCGCCCTCGCACTTCTCGTGATGTGGATATGCGGCGGATATATGGCGTCCGTGCCCGGCCGCCCCGCATTCATGATGCCGCTCGTCGGACTTTTCGTCCTCGACGCGTCGACTCGTGCGCTTTACGGCTTGAGCCTGTATCTTACAATGCGTGCAGACCATAGTCCCGCGCGTCAGGCGTCGCTTACGATGTGGACGATCACGTTCGTAATGAGTCTCGCACTCATTCCCGTGCTTTTCGTGCTCGGTTGGACGGTTTTCGCATTCGTGTGGATGATAGCCATGATAGGCGTTACGACGGCTCAGTTCCTCGTGAACTTCAAAGTGTCGATCGCCGCCGCTCTCACGGTGTTGCCTTATTGGGCGCTTCTCATTTACGGCGCTTGCATACTGTTCGCGATACTTTAAAAGTTCGGACAAATCAAAACAGAATATCAAGAAAAAAATATCCGCCCGCAAAGACGGATATTTTCATATAAACGCAGAAAGCTTCAGTCGTTTTCGTCGAAAAGATTTATAAAGGATTGCAGGGCAAACGTCATATTGACGTTCTTCGGCAGAGCCATGCCCACCGAGCGCGACGGAAGCGAGGGGCTTACATTCACCTCGAAGAGCGATCCGTCCGCAAGCCTATTCAGAGCGTACTCCTTGGGGATACACCCTATTCCCATACCGTCCGCGACAAGCCGTTTCATAAAACCCCAGCTGTTGACTTCCACTGCGGGTTTGAAATACACGCCGTGGCTTATGCCGAAGTGGTCGACTGCTTCGCGCGATACCGTCTTTTCCTCCATCAAAAGCAGCGGATATTTCGTAAGTTCCTTTACGGAAAGCTGTTCTCCGCGGAGAAATTCAAACCTTTTACCGGCAATAAATATATCGTTCAGAAGTCGGACGGAGCGCATTATCTCTATGCCTTCGTCCGCGGAAATAGGCAGATTCAAAAAGCCTATGTCGCACGCGTCGCTTTTCATAAGAGCGATGATCTTCGGCGACACGTCGGATATGAGCTCTATTTTCACATGAGGAAAGAGCCTGTTATACTCGACTATTTTCTCGGAAAGCACATACTGAAAAATGGTTTCGGACGCGCCTACGCGCAGAGTGCCCGTAGCGTTCTGCTTAAGCGCAGACAGCTTTTCTTCCACTTCGTCGAGCAGTTTCACCGCGTGCTCCACGTCGTCGAAAATAATTTTGCCGCCCTGCGCCGAAAGTTCCATGCCGTGATGCAGACGATTGAAAAGCGGCGTATCGAGAAGTCGCTCGAGCTGCTTGATCGACTGTGAAACGGCGGGCTGCGATACGTACAGCTCCTCTGCGGCTCTGCTGAGGCTTCCGCACTTTGCGACTGTATAAAATACTCTGTAAAGGTCTAAATCGATCATAATGTTTTCCGTTCGGCGTCAAACGCCGTGCGTCAATATCCGAGACCGCCGTCGTCGTCGCCGTCCCCGCCCTTTTCGAGGATCTCGGCAGCCGACGTTTCGCGCATATCCGCTTCGTCCGCACCGTCGAACATACCCGTGTTTTCGGTGGGCGGCGCCTGCATTTGCGCGGTCGCAGCCGAATTGTCGATGTCGACGAAGCTGATGTATTTGCCCACCCAGCGCATATCCACCGAGCCCGGCTCGCCGTTTCTGTGCTTTGCGATTATGAGTTCCACCTTATCGCGCTTGTCGGGTTCGACGCTCGTATCGGTCATGTCGTGTTCGCGGTAAATAAACATGATTATATCCGCGTCCTGCTCTATTGCGCCCGACTCGCGAAGGTCGGACATCTGCGGGCGACGGCTCGTGCGCTTTTCTATGTCACGCGACATTTGGCTCAGTAGAAGAATGGGCACGTCAAGCTCGCGCGCCGCTATCTTCATGGTACGCGTGATTTCGCTTATCTCGAGCTGGCGGCTTTCGACGCGCTTGCCCGTCGTCATTAGCTGTACATAGTCCACCATGACGAGATCGAGTCCGTGCTCGCGCTTGAGCCTTCGACAGCGCGACAGCAGTTCCATGGGGGTCGTCTGCGCCGAGTCGAATATGAATATCTTCGATTTGTCGAGCTTTGCTTTGGCTTCCGCGAGGCGTTTCCACTCGCCTGCGTCGAGCGTACCTGCGTTTACGTGCGTCATGTCCACTTTGCCGATCGAGCAAAGCATACGCTTTACGAGCTGTTCCGCAGGCATTTCGAGCGAGAAAACGGCGCAGACATACGGCTTTACCGCTCCCGTCTCCGTCCGCCTTTCGCGGTTCAACGCAACCTGCTGAACAATATTCATACCTATGCTCGTCTTGCCCTGACCGGGACGTGCGGCTATGAGAATCAAATCGCTCCGCTGAAGTCCGTTGAGCCTTCTGTTGAGCCCGGCAAAGCCCGTAGGTATGCCGCGCATGGCTTTGGGGTCGGCGGCGAGCTTTTCGAGCCTGTCGAGCACGTTGTTGGTAGCCGTGCGAATGTCCTTGACCTCTCCGCTGTCGCCCTCGCCGGAAAGCTCGAATATCTCCTTTTCGGCAGTATTCAAAACGGTGTCGTCGGGGTCGCCCGTATAGGCAAGGTCTATCATCTTATTGCCTATTCCGATTATCTTTCTGAGCTTTGCGTTCTTTTTAACTATGCCGACATAGTACTTGAAATTTGCCGCCGACGGCATTTCTCCCGCTATTTCCGTAAGATACCCCACTCCGCCGATGTCGCCGAGCTCGCCCATTTCCTCGAGCTGCTGGACTATTGTCACAAGATCTACGGGGGTATTTTTAAAAGCTATAGTGCGCATTGCCTCGTATATGACGGCATGAGTGCGCGAGAAAAAGTCGTCGGGCTCGAGCAGGGCGAATATCTCCGAAGCCGCCTTGTCGTCGACGATTATACAGCTTAAAACCGCCTTTTCCGCAGCAAGGTGCTGCGGCATTTGACGCGTCTTCAAGTTGGGGTGATTTCTGTTGATCTCTTCCGTCTTTTTCGGCATTGTGTTTACTCCGCTCTCTTGGCGCGAGCCGCCGCCTTTGCGCGAAGCTCGGCATTGAGTATCTTCTTTCTCATTCTGAGCGACTTCGGAGTCACCTCCAAAAGCTCGTCGTCGGCTATGAATTCGAGGCACTGCTCGAGGCTCATGACCTTAAACGGCACAAGCCGCAATGCGTCGTCCGAGCCCGAAGCGCGCGTATTCGTAAGGTTCTTTCTCTTGCAGACGTTCACGACGATGTCGTCGCCCTTGGGGTTCTCGCCGACCACCATGCCGGCATAAACGGGCACGCCCGCACCGAGAAAGAGATTGCCGCGTTCCTGAGCGTTGAACAGTCCGTAAGTTATCGTGTCGCCCGTCTCGTGCGCTATGAGCGAGCCGAACGGACGGCGTTCTATCTCTCCGCGATAGACGTCGTATTTGTCGAACGCCGACGTGAGCACGCCCTCGCCCTTCGTGTCGGTCAAAAATTCGGATTTATATCCGAACAGTCCGCGCGAGGGAACGGAAAACTCCATTTTCATTCTGCCGCCGACGGGATTCATCGAAACGAGCTCGCCCTTTCTGACGCCCATTTTTTCCATGACCGTTCCGACACATTCCTCGGGCACGTCCACGAGGAGCTTGTCTATCGGCTCGAGGCGCACGCCGTTCTCTTCCTTATAGAGGACTTTCGGCATAGATACCTGAAATTCATAGCCCTCGCGCCGCATATTCTCTATGAGTATGGAAAGGTGCATTTCGCCTCTGCCGCATACGACGAAGGATTCCGCCGTATCCCCGTCCGAAACTTTGAGAGACACGTCTTTGACAGTCTCCTTAAAGAGCCTTGCGCGCAGGTGACGGCTCGTTACGAACTTGCCTTCCTTGCCCGCAAACGGGCTGTCGTTTACCGAAAACGTCATTTCCACAGACGGCTCGGAAATCTTGGGGAATTCAATGGGCTCTATCGCCGTAACGTCGCAAAGCGTATCGCCTATCGTAACGCCCTCGACGCCGGACACGCATACGATGTCGCCCGCGCCCGCCGTATCGCACGCAACGCGGCTCAAACCTTCGAACGTGTAGATGTTCGTAACTTTTGCTCGCGTGACCTTTTCGGGGCTGTGATAGTTGCAAAGCGCTATCTGCATATTCTGCTTTAGGACGCCGCGCTCTATCCTGCCGACGCCTATCGTTCCGACATACTCCGAGTAATCGAGCGCGGAAATAAGAAGCTGCACGGGCTTTTCTTCGTCCTGCGGCGGCGGGGAGATGTGGCGGACTATCGTCTCGAAAAGGGGAATGAGATCTTCGCCCTGCCCCTCCGCGTCGTAAGTCGCCGTGCCGTTTCTGCCGCTGCAATAGACTATGGGACTGTCGAGCTGTTCGTCTGTGGCATTGAGCTCCATGAGAAGCTCGAGCACCTCGTCGACGACCTCTTTCACTCGTGCGTCGGGGCGGTCTATCTTGTTTACCACGATTATGACCTTAAGCCCGAGATCGAGCGCTTTGGAAAGGACGAAGCGCGTCTGCGGCATCGTGCCCTCGTATGCGTCGACGAGAAGAACCACGCCGTTGACCATTTTGAGTATGCGCTCGACCTCGCCGCCGAAGTCCGCGTGACCCGGGGTGTCTACGACGTTGATCTTATAGTTGCCGTACTTGACGGAAGTGTTCTTCGCAAGTATGGTTATGCCCCTTTCGCGCTCGAGCGCGTTCGAGTCCATGACTCTTTCGGCCACCACTTGATTGGAGCGGAAAGCTCCGCCCTGCCTGAGCATCTGATCGACAAGGGTGGTCTTTCCGTGGTCGACGTGCGCTATTATTGCTACGTTTCTTATCTGTGCGTTTGCCATTTATATATATTGTCCTTAAAAATGTATTCGTGTAAAAAACCGCGCGTCAATACTTGAAAATATCGTCGCCGCCGCCGTTATAGCCCGTGGGAAGCCCGCCGCCCGCGCTCTCGTCTTTTCCGGGATCGTACGGGAATATGTCCGCCGCTTCGGGCTTTGCCGTCTTTTTCTTGCGCGTGACAAGAAGAATGATCGCGACTATCGCCACGCCTATGACGATTATGGTCACGTACCAGCCGAGAGAATTCGGACGGGAATAGCTGTAGGAAATAGTGGTTTCCGCCTCGTCGAAGAGTCGGTCGAACTTATAGAACAGATATTCCTCGTCTCCGTTGCCCGTTTCGCTTATGTCGACTTCCACGGTCTCGCCCGAGCTTGCTCCGCCCTGTATCGCGGGCATATAAAAATTCAGTCCGAACTCGCCGAAATCCTCGGTCCTCAACGCGGGGAAAGCGTCGGTAAGCGCAGGCAGGATGTCGAATCCGTACTTAATGACGCTCATAAGCGACGTATCCGAGGACGTTGCCTCGTCGTAGTCTGCCCGCATACCGTTGAAGGGATTGGGCATAGTGACGGTGACTCTGTAGGTATAAAACAGGTTTTTCACATCGACGACGGTGTCGCTGTCCTCGTCGTCATCGTCCTCGTCGTCCTCTATGGGTACGGTGCGTAGGAATCTGTAGACCTTCATTCCGCGCTCGGCGCTCTTCATGGGAGCAAGCTCGTAACCGAACAGATCCGCATATATATAAAGCCACTCGTAAAGCGTCCACTTATATCCTTCCGAATCGGGCTTTCCGCTTGCGTCGATTTTTCTCTCGAGCTCGGTCGGAATGTTCACGCGAACGTCGTAAATATAGTTCGCGTCGTCTGTGTAGTATACGTAATCTACGCTTGCGCCGCACCCTACGAGAGTGGCGGCAAAGAGAGCAAGCGAGATTATGAGTGCCGTCAGTTTAGCCGTTCTTTTCACTTTTCTTACCTTCCCTGTCGGAAAATTCAGCCGAGCTTTTTGAGCTCCGCAAGAGTTGCCTTAAATTCCTTCATTGCGCTTTCATACGGGGTCGGGGTCTTGAGGTCGACGCCCGCGATCTTGAGGATCTCGTACGGCGAATCGGTGCCGCCCGCCGAAAGGAACTTCTTATAGCTTTCGACGTTCTTCGGATTTTTCAAAATGCCGTTCGCGATATTGACGGCGCTCGTGATGCCCGTCGCGTACTTGTAGACATAGAACGCCGTATAGAAATGCGGTATTCTCGCCCATTCGTAACGTATTTCGTCGTTGTGATTTACGCCGTCTCCGTAATACTTCTTGTTGAGCTCGTAGTACATATCCGACAGCGATTCGGGCGTAAGCGGCTCTCCCTTGAGATCCATGTCGTGGGCGTTCTTCTCGAACTCGGCAAACATGGTCTGGCGGAACAGCGTCGTGCGGAACATATCGAGATAGTACGAAAGCAGGAACTTTTTCATCTTTTTGTCCGTAGTCGTCGCAAGCAAATGCTTCAAAAGAAGAACTTCGTTTACGGTCGAAGCGACTTCCGCCACGAATATCGCATAGCCCGCCTGGCTGTACGGAAGCGCGCTGTTGGAGTAGTTTGTGTGCATTGCGTGACCGAGCTCGTGCGCAATGGTGAACACGTCGTGCGTCGTGCGCGAGTAGTTTAAAAGCACGAACGGGTGCACGCCGTAGCAGCCCGACTGATAGGCGCCGCTGCGCTTGTTCTCGGTTTCGTACACGTCCATCCAGCGCTCGCTGCGGGCACGCTCCAAAAGCTCGGCGTAGTCCTCTCCGAGCGGCTTAAGCCCCTTCTTGACAAGCTCGAACGCCTCTTCGAAATCGAGCGAAAGGTCGGCGTCGTCGACAAGCGAAACATACATATCATACATATTGAGCTCTCCGCCGAGCTGTTCTTTTCTATAGCGCACGTAGTCGTGCACGACCGAAAGATTCTTTCCGACGTACTCTATGAGATTGTCGTAGACTTCGGACGGAATGTCCCCGCCGTAAAGCGCCTGTTCGAGCGGCGACTTAAAGCCCCTCGCGCGCGCAAAGAAATTGTCCTTTTTGACGTTGCCCGTGTAGTTGGAAGCGATCGTGTTTATGAGGCTCTTTACCGCGCCGTACATACCCATGAACGCGCCCTTTCTGACCTCTCTGTTTTTGCTCGAAAGAAGGAAGGAGTACGAGCCGTGCGTGAGCTTTATGTCCTTTCCGCTGTCGTCCTTGACCATGGGAAGGGGCAAATCGACGTTGTCTATCATCGAAAAGGTGTTCTGGAAATATCCGAGGCTCTCGGAAGCAAGCGACAGAAGCTTTTCTCCCTCCTCGGAAAGGATATGCGCCTTTACGCGCAAAATTTCTTTTAAATTGTAAGACCAGGGCGCGAAATCCTTGTCGGCGATGTATGCCTTAAGCGCCTTTTCGTCGAGAGCGGTGAGCTCGGGCTCGAGGAACGCCACCGACGAGGAAAGAGCGATATAAAGGGACATGGCTCTGTCGCTCATGCCCATGTACTTCGTGTTCGACACGTCCTCGTCCTTTCTCATATGAGCATAGCCGTAGAGGCGCTCTATGCGCTCGCTGAGTTCGTCTATCTTTTTAAAGCAAGCGAGAAGCTCTTTCTTCTCTCCGAGCTTTCCGCGAAAGACTGCCGCGTCGCCCGCGGTCTTTGATGCGATCGCGAAGTCCTCTTCCCACTTCTCGTCGCTCGCGTATATGTCCTCGAGCGCCCATTTGTCCCGAAGTTTAACTTCACTTCTCTTCATTGTTTTTATGTCTCCTTATTATTTTTTTCTTCTTAGCGAAAGCACCTTCATCGTGTGACTGTGCTTTCGAACATTTATTTATACATTTAATTCCTATTACTGTGAATGGGCGCAGGCACGTGCCCGCCTCGCGATATAAATGCTTTCGGCGAAAAGCGACTGACGCTCATGACGGGAGCGGAGCCGAGCAGTCCGCCGAAGTCTATCGTGTCTCCCACCTCTTTGCCTATGGCGGGGATTATGCGTACGGCGGTCGTCTTGTTGTTTATTACGCCTATCGCGCATTCGTCCGCAATAATTGCCGACAGCACTTCCGCAGGCGTCGAACCGGGCACGGCTATCATGTCGAGCCCCACCGAGCACACCGCCGTCATTGCCTCGAGCTTTTCTATGGGAAGCGCGCCTCGCTTTACGGCGTTTATCATTCCGATGTCCTCGGAAACGGGTATAAACGCACCAGAAAGTCCACCGACGCTGTTGGACGCCATAACTCCGCCCTTCTTGACCGCGTCGTTGAGTATGGCAAGGCACGCGGTCGTTCCCGCCGCGCCCACGCTTTCGAGCCCCATTTCTTCGAGAATGTGCGCGACGCTGTCTCCTATCTTAGGGGTCGGGGCAAGCGACAGATCGACTATGCCGAAGCGAGCGCCCAAACGGCTCGCCGCCTCTCTTGCCACGAGCTGCCCCACGCGCGTGATCTTGAACGCCGTCTTTTTGACGGTTTCGGCAACCGTAGCTATGTCCGCGCCCTTCACTTTTTCGAGCGCGCACTTGACGACGCCGGGTCCGGAGACGCCTACGTTTATGACGGCGTCGCCCTCTCCGCAACCGTTGAACGCGCCCGCCATAAACGGGTTATCCTCGACGGCGTTCGCAAAGACCACCACTTTGCCGCAACCGAAGCTGTCGGTCTTTACGGCAAGCTCTTTGAGCTTTCTGCCCATGACGTCTATCGCGTCGAGATTCATTCCGCTTTTGGTCGAAGCGACGTTTACGGAACAGCAAACCTTTTCCGTGATCGCGATCGCCTCGTCTATAGTTTCGAGAAAATTCTGTTCGTACGGCGCGGTGTCCTTTTGCACAAGCGCCGAATAACCGCCGATAAAATCTATGCCCGTCGTCTTTGCCGCCCTGTCGAGGGCTTTGGCGAGCTCGATATATCCGCCGCCGGACGCGCCGATGAGGCTTATAGGCGTGACGGACACGCGCTTGTTGACGATGGGGACTCCGTACTCGGCGGCGATCTCCTCGCCCGTTTCGACGAGCTTTCCCGCCCTTCTCACTATTTTTTCGTATACCTTATCCGCACACTTCTTTTTGTCGGCGTCGATACAATCAAAAAGCGAGAGAGCCATTGTGATGGTTCTCACGTCGAGATTCTGCGCGTCTATCATTTGTATGGTTTCGATTATCTCATTGCGGTTAATCATTTACAAGCCTCTTTGCTTGCTACGGCTTATATCCTTCGCGAATACGAAATGCGTGCTCTCGCCGATCGGGCGCAGTACGCCAAGTACGGCAACCCGCTCGGCTCGTCGCCTGCCGTCCGTCTCGCTCGCATCTAAGCCGTCGCAAAATAATTTAATATTTAAGCTCTCAAATTTTGTGCATGGAATTAAAAATATCCTCGTGTTGCACTCTCACGTCAACGCCGATTTTTTCGCCGACGGCTTTGAGCTTTTCGCCGATCTCCTTTATTCCGAAAGAACTTGCGGAAATATCGGTCATCATTATCATGACGAAATGCTCCTGCATCAGCGTTTGCGAGATGTCCTCGATATTCACGCCGAGTCGGGCGAGTTCGCCCGTGACGGCGGCTATTATCCCGACCTTATCCGAGCCGAGAACGGTCACTATTGCTTTCATTTTCGAGAGCACCTCCTATCCGCGTACAATCACTGCCGCAGTACACCGTATAAAACGACATAATAGATTATATCACTACTTTGCCGATAACGCAAACATTTTGGCAAACAAATTCAAGATACTGTTTTTATGCGCGAGCCGCTGCTCTCGCTCGCACACTCGACTATGAGCTTATCGGGAATGAGCTCCGAAAGCTCGCTGCGGTGCGTGACTATTCCGACGAGCGTTTCCCTCGACAGCATACGGAGCGCGCGTTCGACCACGCCGATCGCGTCCTCGTGAAGAGTGCCGAAGCCTTCGTCGAGAAAGAGAAAGTCGAACTTTAAACCCGACGTATTCTTTTCGGCAATCGATTTCGAAACTGCGATCGCAAGCGAAAGGGAGGCAAGGAAGGTCTCGCCGCCCGAAAGGGTAAGTACGCTTCTCTGCATATTCCCCGCGCGAAAATCTCGGACGAAGAACTCCGCTTTATCTGCGTCGTAACCCATTGTGTAATATCCGCCCGACATCTTCGACAGCGTCTCGGACGCGTCTAATGCAAAGTCCTCGATGTGCTCTTGCGAGACGAATTCCAAAAAAGCGTCGCCCTTAAACATCTTTGCGAGCGTGGACAGCTCGTCTGCGCGCGCGGAAAGTTTGCGTCTCCTCGTTTCCTTTTCCCGCTTTACGGCGAGCTCTTTTTCCCACCGCTCGATTTCCGCGGCGAGCGTTCCGATTTTGGAAACGCACTCCATGCGACCGCTTTCGTTATCCGAAAGAGCTTTTACGACGGCGGCTATTTCCGCTTCGTCGGGTTTTGCGCACTTATATTTCTTTTCGTTTTCGCGGCAAACGGCGAGCGTCCCTTCCGCACGCGTCTTTTCGGCGGTTAGATTAAGCCGAACGCTCTCCCTCTCCTCTATCTCCTTTTTAAGGGCGGCGTGTTCGCCCTCGAGCCTCGAATGCTCGCTTTCCGCCTCCTTTACGGCGAGCCCGTAATGCTTATCTCCTATTGCGGCGTCGGTCTGTTTTTTCAGACTGTCGTATTCCGCCGCCCGAGCTTCTCCCTCTTTCCTTATCCCCTCGAGCTCCGCGCCGAGCTTGTCGATAACAGCCTTACAGCCGCGTAACTCCTCTCTGCTTTTTTCGCGCTGCTCGACTTTTTTTGCGGCTGTGGAAAGCAACTTCAATGCTTGTTCGAACTCTCCGTCCGTTATATGCGAGCACTCTCCTTTTACGGTCGAGCCGCATACGGGACAGAGGTCTCCGACTTTGAGCGAGGCGGCGAGCGCGGAAGCCGAATGAGCGAGTTTGTACTCTCCCGTCGCCGTTTGAACCCTTGCTTCGCTTGCGCCCGCTTCGAGTTCTATTCCGAACTCTGCGAGCTCGGCGCAAAGCTTTTCCATATCCTTATCGTATTGCTTTATTAAGTCGGCCGCCTTGCTTTCTGCTTGTTCCGTCTCCTTATATTTATTGTCCGTTTCCCTGTACTTCGTACGCAGTTCATCAAGTCTCCGCTTAGCTTCGTCCCTCTTTTTTACGACTTCTTCGAGGCGCGAAAGCTCGGCTTTTTTCTCTTTCGCAAGCGTAACTTTTTCGGCGAGTAAGGCGAGTTTTTCTCCGTCGTCCTTGCCGTCCTTTATGCCCGCCTCGAACTTTGCAAGCGCCTCGGAAGCGTCGGCATATTCTTTTTCGGCCTTTTCCAAAGCCTTCAACGCGTCCGAATAGTGGCGGTAGGCTTGCTCTTCGCGGTCGAGCCTGCCGCGCTTTTTCGAAAGCTCGTCGTTTTCTTTTACGAGCTCCTTTTCGCGCTTTTTCGCCGCTCTTACCTGCTTTTGCTTTTCCTCTATAGCCGTCGCCGTCACCTCTTTGACCGAGCCCAAATACTCGTCGAGCGCGTCTATTTCCGCCTGAACGGTTTTCTTTTTCGTATTGGCTTTATTGTAAAGTTCGCGGTATTTTTCAAGCTTGAAAAGACTGCCGACAAGCTCCGTGCGCTTAGTCTTGGTCGCCTTTAAAAACTCGCCGTATTTGCCCTGTTCGAGCACTATGACTTTCGTAAAGTTGTCCGCCGAAAGTCCTATCATTTCGACTATTTCGGCGTTCACCTTGTCGCTTCCATCGCATATCACAGTCCCCGACGAAAGTTCGACAAGCGAGGCTTTGGAAGCGCGATTGCGAAAGAACGTACGCGAAACGCAATACCGTTCGGTTTTGCCCGCACGCTCGGTTTCGAAATCGAGCGACACGCTCGCGCGGTCGGATCTGAGATTTATAAAGTCCTCGATTTTAAGACTTCCGCGGTCGCTCTTATTTCCGTACAGCGCAAGGATTATCGAATCGAGTATCGTGGATTTTCCCGCCCCCGTAACGCCGCAGACGACGAAAATATTGCTCTTGCCGAGCGCCGTAAAATCGACGGACTGCATCTCCGTAAAGCTCTTTATGCCGCAGAGCGTAAGCTTCAAAGGCTTCATACGTTTTCCTCCCCGACGAGCTCGAGAAATTCGCACACAAGGCTTTCGCTCGGCTTCTCGCCTCCGAAACGCGTCCCGTAAAATTCCGTGAACAGCTCCCGAGCCGAGCGGTGGGCGCGTCTTTTCGTCTCGCGCTTAGCTCCCTGCGGCACTATCTCGAGAAGGGCGAGCTTTCCCGTCCGCTCGAGCTCCGACGTCTTGCTCGCCGTGAGCGGCGCGGGACTGTCGTAGACGATCTTCACGAAGTTGTCGCCCGCGCCTTTAAGAGCTTCCAGCGCCTCGTCGAAAGAGCTCACGCGCGCCGTAACGAGCTTTCTGCCGCTCTTAAGAGGCACTTCCTTTATTTCCTTTGTGACGGTGTCGTAAATTATTACCCGCCTTTGTATATCCGCCGCGTCGAAACTGTAGCCGAGAATCGAACCGCAATAGCGGACGTTTTCCTTAAGTTTCATCGGCTTATGAACGTGCCCGAGAGCCACGTAGTCGCACTCGGGAAGCACGGACAGCGGCAACAGCTTTGCCGAACCGAGCTCTCGCTCCTCGCCTATGGAATTCGAGCCGAGCATGAAAAGATGTGCGACGGTCATATTGCAGCCGTCCGCCGAAAACACGTCGTCGGCGCGCTCTTTGAGCACCCCTCGGACGTACTCCGCAAAGTCCGGCGCGGCGGGGTCTCCCTTTCTCGACTCGGTCAGGTACGGACAGAGCAGAAGATTGAGCCTCTCGCCGTTCTTGCGGTAGACTATGCCGCCCGTTCGTCCCTCGACCTCTCCGCCCGAAAAAGGCGAGCAGGACAGCGACGAGCAGTCGAAGCCGCCCGCAAGGATTATGCCGCTTACCTTTGCGAGCAGATCGGGCGCCTTGAGACGATCGCCGTCGTCGTGATTGCCTGCGATTGCCACGGTAAGACAGGTGCGGGACAATTCGCACGCGGCGGAATAGAAAAGCTCTTCGGCGCTTGCCGGCGGAACGGACACGTCGAAAACGTCGCCGGCAACAATCGTCACGTCGATCTTTTCGCTTCGCGCGAGCTCGACGATCTCTTGCAGGATCTCGCGCTGTTCATCCTCGCGCGAGAACGGCGGCAGACGCTTGCCCAAATGCCAATCGGAAGTATGCAGTATTTTCATGAACTCTCCGTAAAAAATAAACGCGCTTTCCCCGCCGATAGACTTGCAAAGCGAGTCGCGTTTATGTTATACTTTATTTAAGTATACAATACTTTGAGGATAAAATCAAATGTTTACACGCCTGTCCAGGGAAAACGCGGCAGAGGGAAAGCTCATTCTCGACGCCGCTTTCATAACCGACTACTTGCCTTACGCTCCGGAAAATCACGTAAAGGTCTATATCTGCGGACTTGCCGCGGCGCAGGGCTTAAGCGGTGCGACGGATATTGCCCGTCTTGCCGCCGCTTGCGGTACGGACGAGGAGAGCGTGCTCGAGGCTTTTTCTTATTGGGAGGAAAACGGGCTTGTGTGCGTTCACCGCGCCGAAAACGTATATGTCGAGTATCTGCCCGTAATACCCGCGGCAAAACAGATACGCAAATACTCTAAAGAAAAGTTCAGGGGCTTCAACGATCAGCTCCACGCAATGTTTCCCGAACGAAGCTTCTTGCCTGCCGAATATAACGAATACTACTACTGCATGGATACGCTTCACATGGAAGTCGAAGCCATGCTTATCATAATAGGCTATTGCAAGCGCATAAAGGGCGAAAAAATACACTCGGCATACATACTCAAAGTGGCGCGCAACCTTGCGGACGAGGGCTGCACCACCTATGCCGCCGTATCGGAAAAGATAAACGAATACGACTTCCTCTATAACGAAGTTACCGCGGTTTTGAAGGCTTTGAAATTAAAGCGCCGGTACGAGCCCGAGGACAGCAGGCTCTATACGAAATGGGTACGCTCGTACGGGTTCGACTCCCCTACGGTGATGCACGTTGCGGCGGCTGTCAAGCGCGGCGGCATGGAGCGGCTCGATTCTCTGCTTACGAAATATCACGAACTCCGCCTTATGGGAAGCGAAGCTATAGACGAATACGAGGCGCACCGCAAACAGCAATACGACACCATGGGCGGAATCGTGCGCAATCTCGGACTCAGCTACGGCAGTCTCGACACCCTTGTCGAAACCTATCTTTCAAAGTGGCAATCGCTCGGCTTTACGGATGAAACTCTGCTTACTATCGCTTCGTACTGTTTAAGCGCTAACACGCGCACTCTCGAGGGCATGAACGGCACAGTCGCAAGTTTTCACCGCAAGGGGCTCATTTCGGCAAGCGACATAGACGAATACGTCGCCTGCGGCAAAAAGGTGGCGGAACTGTTGCAAAGCGCGGGGATTGCCTGCTCGCTCGATGCGGGCGAACGAGCTCTTTTCGAAAAATGGAAGCGCGTCTGGAGCATGAGCGACGAACTCATAGAAAAGGCGGCAAGCTCGGCTGTCGGCAAGGAACGCCCCGTCCTGTATATCAATAAGTTGCTTGCCGATTGGTTCGACGGCGGCATAAAGACGGCAACGGAAGCCGAGAGCTTCAAGCCCGCGCCCAAAGCCGCGCCCGCAAAGACATATTCGGCAGACGAGCTCAACGCAATGTTCGAAGAGCTTAACGACGACAAACTTTAAGGAGCAGCCACATGGACTACACTGCGGCAATAAAGAAAATAACGGCAAACCGTAGGCGCGAAGCGGACGCCGCCGAAGCTTTGAAACAAAAGCTTATCGACACCGACGCACGGTTTTACGAAAACGAACGCGCCCTTCGCCTCGCGGGACTGAAAGAGCTTCGCGGCGAAAAAGTCGATACGAAAAAACTGCTTGCCGAACGGAAAGAGATCCTGAAGGCGCACGGGCTTTCCCCGATTTCTCTCGACCCTCCGCCCTCATGCAAGGCGTGCAATGACACGGGCTATGTCGGCGGAAAGCTTTGCCGCTGCGTCATAAAAAAGTCCTTGGAAAGCGAGCAAGGCTCGGCAAAGGGAAAATTCGCGCTCTCTCCCCGATATTTCTCCGATATGGATCCGAGCGTCTACAGTCTCAAATCACGCCCGAGAACGGAGAACATAAAGAGTAAGCTCGAAAAGTACGTCGCGGGTTTTCCCGAAGTCGGAGTGAAAAATCTGATCTTTACGGGACACGCGGGAAGCGGCAAGACGTTTGCGGCGACGGCGGTCGCGGGTGAAGTCATGCAAAAGGGCTATACCGCCGCAATCATGACGGCATTCGGCTTTGTGGAAAATATGCGCGCCTATCACACGACTTTCGACGACAGCAAGGAGAGCTATCTCTCCCCCGTGCTCGACTGCGATCTGCTCGTTATTGACGACCTCGGCACGGAAAGCATACTCAAGAACATCACTCTCGAATATCTGTATCTCGTACTTAACGAGCGCATGATAAGCGGCAAGCACACGCTTGTCACGACAAACCTTACGCCGAACGATTTAGCTTCGCGTTACGGCGAGCGCACCGCAAGCCGCCTGTTCGACAAGCGCGTCGCATACGCCGTGCCCTTCCCCGACGAAGATCTGCGCGACGCGATAAAACGGAAATAGACAAAAGCGATCTTTTTAAGCGAGTCTCAGGGCTCGCTTTTTTTATTCGATAACGATTTTCTTCGAAAAGAAAGAAAAATCACGGATCGATTATACCCCTTATAAGTAATTATTATAGATTAAATCCGCCAAAAGCGCTTTCATATCGTTGACGGGCAAAAAAAGATATCATATACTGTATATAAGATGTCTTTCGGCGGCGTAAGTATAAGCCACGCTTAAGACGGTTCAAAAAGATTTCATTTTTAAGGAGATATACACCATGTCCTATGTCAGCGAAGTGCTTGCGCACGTAGTGAGCAAAAATCCCGGCGAAACAGAGTTTCACCAAGCGGCGAAAGAGGTGCTCGAAGCGCTCGAGCCCGTTGTGGAAAAGCACCCCGAGTACAGAAAGAACGCTCTGCTCGAACGCCTTACCGAACCCGACAGGCAGATCATGTTCCGTGTGCCCTGGATAGACGACAAGGGCGTGCCTCACGTAAACCGCGGTTTCCGCGTGCAGTTCAATAATGCGATCGGACCGTATAAGGGCGGTTTGCGCCTTCACCCGTCGGTAAATCTCGGAATAATAAAGTTCCTCGGATTCGAGCAGATATTCAAAAACAGTCTCACGGGTCTCCCCATAGGCGGCGGCAAGGGCGGTTCTGACTTCGATCCGAAAGGCAAATCCGACCGCGAGGTGTTCGAATTCTGCCGCTCGTTCATGACCGAGCTCTATAAATATATCGGCGCGGACGTCGACGTTCCCGCAGGCGACATCGGAACGGGCGCGCGCGAAATCGGCTTCATGTACGGCACCTATAAGAAGATCACCGGTCTTTACGAAGGCGTGCTTACGGGCAAGGGACTTTCCTACGGCGGCTCGCTTGCACGCACCGAAGCGACGGGATACGGACTTGTCTACCTCACCGAAGAAATGCTTAAAGCCCACGGCTCGAGCCTCAAGGGCAAGACCGTAGCCGTATCGGGCGCGGGCAACGTAGCTATCTATGCCGTCGAGAAGGCATACGCGCTCGGCGCGAAACCCGTCACGATGTCCGACTCTACGGGCTGGATATACGATCCCGACGGAATAGACCTCGAAGCCGTAAAGGAAATAAAGGAAGTAAAGCGCGGCAGGCTTTCCGAATACAAGGCTTTCCGCCCGAAGTCCGAATACTCGACAAGCGGTCATGTATGGCAGGTAAAATGCGACGTGGCTCTCCCCTGCGCTACGCAGAACGAGCTCGATATAGACGACGCAAAAGCCCTTGTTAAGAACAAGGTCAAAGCGGTGGCAGAAGGCGCCAATATGCCCACGACTCCCGAAGCGACCGAGTACCTCATAAAGAGCGGCGTACTGTTTGCACCGGGCAAGGCGGCAAATGCGGGCGGCGTAGCCACATCCGCGCTTGAAATGAGCCAAAATTCTCAGCGCCTCAGCTGGACGTTCGAGGAAGTCGACGCAAAGCTCCACGGCATAATGGTAAACATCTACCGTCAGGCAGCGGCTGCGGCGGAAGAGTACGGACACAAGGATAACCTCGTGTACGGCGCCAACATCGCAGGCTTCACGAAAGTCGCAAACGCCATGCTTGCACAGGGCATACAGTAAATATCTCCCCCTTTCCCGACACAAAGCAATACGGCTTCCCATCGAAGCCGTATTTTTTATTCATAATAAAGATTTATGATTTCAAGCCCGCACTTTTGCGCATATCGCAGAGCCTCTTTTGCTCCACTTTTATATACCAATGTATCGACATAACATATAAGAGTATCGCACGTGCCGATCATTTTTCTATTACATTCGGTAATTCGCCGCTTATAATGGATGCTCTCAGTTTCATACATTACAGTTTTAACTTCAGCAGAAGAGCTAAATGTACCTACTTTTTTTATGTCGCTTAAACTTGAGATAGCAACCTCTATATCCAAATCATTATAAATTTTGCGCAATTTTATACAGGTATCCAAAGCAAAACGGTCAAACTCACCATGTGTTCCCATGGTAAATTTCCTACATCCCTTATTTATCATATACTTAATCGCTTCTGTCAATCTATAATCTATATTTTTTGCAAGCACTTGACGATGACCTATAAATGCTGTTTTCATTTTATTTACCCCTTTGCTCGATATTCTCTTTATTATAATCCATAATACAATAAATATCAATCAATTGAGTAATAGTTATAGAGATTAAGGGGAATATTTTTGCCCTTCAGGTATAGTATAATATATTTGTAGGGTAATATTTATGTTAAACTTGTTGGACGGTAAAGAAATATACGATAAAGTTGACGCTTTGCGCAAGAAAAAGGGTTGGACTATTTACGAGCTCGCAAAAAATGCAGGCGTAGCCCCTACTACGATTTATAATTGGCGAGACAGACAATCATCGCCAAGCTTATCGTTATTGGATGCGGTTTGCTCGGCGTTTGAAATCTCGGTCATAGAATTTCTTTTGAACGACGACGAACTTACCACTCTTTCCGAAGAACAAAAAGAGGTTATGCGCTTATGGAGTACTTTGTCCGCAGAACAAAAGAAATCAATAATCAATCTTATGAGGTCAATGTAACGGAAAACATATGAAACTAAGTACGGCTGTAGCTATACAAATAAGCAATGTTCTGAGAGAAAATAATATGTCGCAAATATAGGCTCGAAAAGAACACCGTTGCGCCTATTATTCGCGGTCTCGAAATGACTGCAGCGCAATTCTTCGACGACCCTATTATTCGAAAATCCCGATTGGACATAGATTAAAACACCGTTTGCACTCAAACGGTGTTTTAATTCAGTCGGATATTTCAATTACGAAACCAAAGTCAAATAACTTGTATGTTATCTTATATGTTATTTACTTCATTTTCGATGTATCTTTTTCAGTCTTTTTCCATTCAGTCGGATTTTCAATGGCGAATCAATTTTTCAAGGCGGTTATTGGCACGACATAGACGCCGTCGGGACGAAGATATGCGGCGTTTGCTATTCCGCAAACCACACACAAGACAGACGGAGCATTTCCTCCGCCTGCGAGTATTTCGTCGCGAATGGCAATCAAATCGGCAGCCGCTTTGTCGACTTGATTAGCTCCGAGTTTGATTTCGAACGCACACCACTTGCCGTCGGACAGTTCTATAACAGCGTCGATTTCTCGGTTCTTATAATCCTGATAATGATAGAGGTTTGCGCCGAAAGATTCCGCATAGATTTTCAGATCCCGCTCGCACAAAGCCTCGAACAAAAAACCGAAGGTATGCAAATCGCCGATCAGCCTTTCCGGCGTTGCTTTCAAAAGAGCGCAGGCAAGTGCGGGATCGCAAAAATGCCGCTTCTCCGCCTGTTTTACTCGCACCGAAGAACGGATATTCGTTGAAAAAGGCAACTGATTATCCGTAAGAAACAATCGGTTAAACACATCGAGATATGACGCAATAGTGTTTCCGTCTATTTCCTCGTTGTCGAATTCCTTTATGTCGGCGAGCAATTTTTTATTCGTGACCGTCGCGCTCTCGTTTCTCGCAAGCGAGCGCAACAGCAGTTGCATTTTATGCGTATCATACTTTATATTGTCTATGCGCTGAACATCGTTGTCGAGGATCGCGTTTATATACGAATTCGGCATGAGAGAAGCATTCTTTATAGGTACGTCGAGATTGCCGGGCCAACCGCCGCGAACGATGTACCCCGCAAGAGTTTTTAAATTGACCTCGCCCGTAAGAGTCGAAGTATAGACGCCGTTGCAAATATCCTCAAGCGAGACCTGTCCGCTTGAATCGCCCGATTCATAAAGCGACATCGTGCGCATACGGAGCCGCCCTATCCGCCCCACTCCGCTGTGCAGTATTCCCTTCCTTTTGGGCGTAGAAGAACCCGTCAAAATAAATTGACCTTTTTTTGCCCGTCTGTCCACACTGTGACGAACCGCGTCCCACAACGACGGAACTTCCTGCCATTCGTCCAAAAGTCTCGGAGTTTCTCCCTCCAACACCGCCGACGGAGAAATTTCCGCGAGCTGCCTGTTCTGAAAATTGTTTGTCGGGTCTCCGATCAAAAGCTCGCTTTGCGCATGATATGAAGACGTCCAGGTTTTTCCGCACCACTTCGGTCCCTCTACGCAAACCGCGCCGAACGTATTTAAATATCTTACTACGGTTTTGTCGATAACTCTTTTCTTATATTCCGACTTACTTGCAATATCGCTCATATTGACACCTCTCGCCTCGATACTGATATTATATCCCATTCAGTCGGATTTGTCAATTCTATTCAGTCAGATTTTCACTTTTCATTCAGTCGGATTTGTCAATTCTATTCAGTCGGATTTTCGATTTCCATTCAGTCGGATTTTTGAAGCGGGAAACAAATAAATAGAATACGGCTTCCCGAAGGAAACCGTATTCTTGGGGGTATGTAGGAGTTTGTAGTATATCCACCACTTTGTCTTTTGTATTTCTTTTGTGGATTATACTCCTCTTTGGTATAACATAATATATACTCGGAAAATGCAAAAAAGTTAACCGATTTATCAAAAAAAGATTAACTTTTTATAATTTTATTTAATTTTGTCGATTTTCAAAGTGAAACGTCGAATTCATCGTATAACCGTATCTACCATACCTTTGAGTATTTCAACTATATCCACGGCTTCCGACGGTTGCGAAATTTGGACATAGTAACGATAATCACCGAATGTTATAGTGCCAACATGACTCTGAAATTCTTTTACCCATTTTATTGTTATGCTTTTGTAAACGGCTTCTTCATAATCCATTTTCGTCAAAATATCAAATGTATCAAGATAAGTATGCTTATCAAATATACTCAAACGGACAACATCGCCTGTATCACCATTTGTCATAACCTCATCAAGATATATGACATCATTACTATTGTCTTTATTTACATATGACATTGTAGTCACATCTTCCGCAACATCATACCAATCTATATATAACATTGACTTGCCGTTTCGATCCGCATATTCCTTGACATTCGTGTCGAGCACGACCTCTACACAGTCTTTACTTAAACAATATCTGTTGGGATTTGGATCCACCCTGTTTTGAAGAGCAATAGGCAAAATAATCGCAAAGCAAATAATACAAAACGAGAGCGCAGGCACAAGGACGCGCCACAAAAGAGCACGTTTAGAACGCGGCGCGGGCTTGACCTTAGTTTCGAGCCCGAGACCGTCGCAAATGCGAGTGTAAAGAGCTTTTTTGCCTTCCTCGTCCTGCCGCTCTATCAAGTTGTGTACGTCACGTTCTTTCATTGTCTCACTCTTACGCTATATTTACTATATACGCCGCATTAAGATCATTCGGATTAACTTTATAAAGCGCTATAGGCGTCGGGGAACCGAGACCTGTCGATACTTGTAAATATCTATCTGTTCTGAAAAGTCCGCTTTCATTATAATAGTTTACTTCATACCATCCGTATGCGACCATTATATGAAGTCCTGCCACAGAGACAGGTACGATAGTATCATATGAATTTCCATAACCTACTCTATATAAATTCGTCGCTCTCGAAAACAGTATAATGACTTTATTATTTGCCGTAGCAGTCTTGCAAGCCTCGAAATTTACTGCGCTGCCGCTGAGCACGCTCTGATAGTTTACGCTATAGCCCTTGCCGTTTATGTATGACTTCAAGCCGCTTAAGCAGTCGCTTTCGCTGACGCCCACGTCGTCGACGTTCGTTCTCATACTCGTATAGAGACTGTGCATTACGGGGTTTGTATAGGTTACGTTCGGCAATCTGTATTTGCCTGTTGCGGGATAGTACGAATCCCAGCCGGGAATAAGGTTTGTATAATACTTGTCATAAAAGGCAACTATTTCCGCCCCTGCGACGGGTCCGCAAGCGTTCTCGAGTCCGTCGACAGCCGTAAACTGCGGACAACCGCCTGCGGTTTCATCGGAGTACTCATTCTTTGACGTATAGTATACAGTCTCGTTCGCATACGGCGAAAGCAGTTGCACGTCCGCATAGCGATCGGGCTCCGCAATCGGCGTCCAAGCTACGAATAACAACATACTTACTACGAGCATGGGCAATACCGACAGCTTTTTCAATTTCTTCATACTTTTATCCTACCTACCTCTTTTGATTTTTATAAACTTAGTCTATAACAACTTGTTCATCTCACTCAGTATCCGCTTCAACCGTTTGTGCACGGAAACTTTGCTTAAACCGAGTTCTTTTCCGATATTCTCGAATGTCATGTCCTCGTAAAACCGCAATCTCAAGATTTCCTTATCGGATTCGTCGAGACCTTTCATGGCTTTGAACAGATCAAGTTTGTTTTCCATGTCGGTTTTCACTTCCGTATCGAGTGCCGCAGCCGTTTCTGCCGCCACGACATCGCGTTCGTAATTCTCGTCTTTGTTGAAATCCATACATACGTTTCTGACGATTCTATACAGCCAAGCAACACCGCTTATCTCTCCGTCATATGTATGACTGTATTTAAAGACTCTCATGTAAGCCTCCGAAACAACATCATCGACAAGACATTTGTCTCCGATATGTTTGAATGCGATACAACGTAAGTGGTTGGCCGTCAAATCGAACAACTTGTCGAAGCTCCCTGCCTTACCGTTTTTCACACCGATAAGACATTTATTTACTTCTTTTGAATAATCCGACATCAACCGTTCCTTTCCGTAAGTCCTTCTATAAGTATCAACAAAGATATGTTCTTTTTCATGATACACGAAATTCCCGATAAAGTCAAGAACTGCGACATCTTTAGACAAGTCATATAATAATATTTCTTGTATATATTCGCTTTTTCTACGTGAAAAGCATATCTCTCCTTTTTATCTTTAGTCTATCTTATATACCTAAAACTTTTCGTATTTGTTAACCTCAAAAGCCGATTTTTTTTAACTTTTTATTTTTTTTAAAGAACGAAGATATTTAAATTGATCATTCGTACGCAAACCTAATATAAAGAATGAAAAAAGATTCCTCGACTCCGCTCGGAATGACACCTTGCTTTATCGTCACATTGAGCGCAGTCGAAAGGTCTTTAATCTCCATCTTGCAATTCGGTTATATAAAAACAGCCGCTCGAAATCTTCGAACGGCTGTTTTATCGCACTATAAGCAAATA
>CAJULE010000024.1 GCA_910587445.1 uncultured Christensenellaceae bacterium | reverse complement strand
TATACGAGGGCAATGCTTTGCAGTCGTTTGAGGTCGGCGAAGAACTGTGCTCGACCGAAGGCAACTACAATATCAACTCGGACACAATGACGGTCAGCGTGTACAACGAAAACCGTAAGTTCGATAAAGGCTATCTTCGGACGCTGATGTTGCTCGACCGAAAACTATTGCCGAGCATAGGGGTGGAGAATAACGGCAAAGTGGAATACACGCCGCTCGGCACTTTTTATTCCGATGAGTGGCAAATCGACCAAGACAGCCAGTGGGTAAAGTGTAGCGCGACGGATAGACTGATGCGCTTGCAAACCAAGATGTACGTCGGCTTTCCGTTGACCGACAACGTCTCGCTTTACGAGATCGCGGAAGATATACTGCAAAAGACGGGGCATACCGCCGACGAGTATTCCATCTCGCCGACACTCAAAGATAGCGTGGTAGACATTGCGTTCCTACCGAAAATAGAGGCGTGGGACGCTTTACAAGAGATAGCGAATGCAGGGCTGTGCAAGGTGTTCGTGGATCGACAAAACCGTATCTGTATTACAGCCGAAAGCGATGCGGCGGCGGTTAGCGCAATACCGATATATCCCGGCAATATGTTCTCGCTTGTGTCCAATGCAACGCTGACCGACTTTGCCAACTGCATTCACGTCGAGTACAGTACGGTAACCGTGACCGAAGACATCATCGACGTGACCGATACCGAGGTGCGGTTGGATGCGGGGCAATCGGTCGATTTGGCGATAGACTATACCTCTGAGATAGCGTATCCGTCGGCTGTCACAAATAACGCCGCCGTGCGGCTGACGAATTTTGACAGCGGCACAAACTCTTGCTCTTGCACGGTAACGAATACGAGCGCGACCGCGCAAACCGCTGTCATTACCGTGTCGGGAAACGCAATCGAGATAAAGTCGAATAAGATAACCAAGCGCGACGAAGTCAGCATCGAACTGTATGGCACGGTCGAGTATTCGCACACGGCAAGCGAACTTGTGCAATCGCTCGAACAAGCGGAATACATCGCAACAGTGTTACTGAACAAAATGCGAGCGGGGCAAGGCAGCATAACGACGGTGTGGCGAGGGAATCCCGAACTCGAAATAGGGCTCGAATACGACTGCACCGACCGTTTCGGCGAAACGGCGCGGCTTGTGTGCGAGTACAACAAATTCAGTTATGACGGCGGACTCAAACAGGAAACACGCGGTCGAAAAAAATAAGGAGGCAATATGGCGGAGTGGACGGAGCCGAAGACCGATTACACGGCGGCGGCGCAAGTAACGCCGAGCATCTTCAATACGCTCGGCGAAAACGAACGGTATTTGCAGGAAAAGAAAATAACGACCGAGCAGGTACAAGACGCATCTATTACGAGTACCCAATACGGTACGCGGACGAACATAAGCGGCACGGAGGTGTTAAAGGTGTGCATAGGTAAGATACGGAAATGGTTTGCGGACTTAAAGGCTTTGGCTTTCAAGTCTACGGTGGGAACGTCGGATATCGACAACTACGCAGTAACATCTTCGAAACTCGGCACTAACTCCGTGACCACAACAAAGATAAATGCAAACGCCGTGACAGACGCCAAGATAAACTCGGTATCGGCAAGCAAGGTAACGGGGCTACATAAAGTGGCTACGAGCGGAGATTATAACGACCTCAAAAACAAACCGAATATCGGCGGCGGATCGGGAACGGTCGTGTTCAACGGAAGCGTTAATTATTGGGATTCGGACCTTGGTTTTAAGATAAAGGCGGGATATAGGTATGTAGTAGAAACAAGTGATGGGGTCGGAGAGGGAATTGCATACGGCGATAGTAGCTATGCGCAAATAAGAGCTATAATACCGAGCGAGTCATATGGGGCGGATAGCACATTCGGCATTACCGTTGTGTGTCTTGCGACGGGGCATAATGGAACGGCAAAATATCACGGAGCAGGCGGAGTCCATGTTGAAGGAGGGGTAGACTTTGAAGATAACTCGATAAATGTTGACGGATGTTATGGGTATATAAGCGGATCGCTTGCTCCCACCATAAAGAAAGTAATCGAAATCGGCAAGGTGTATTGATTATGGCAAGACAAATACTCATGCAGGGCGAGGCATTCAGCGTCGCTTTTTTTCATATCAAAATACCCATCGACGGCGAAACGGATATGCCGATACGCAACTCGGATAAACTGACGTTTACCATAGGACGCCGCAATCGTTCGCCCGATATAGAAAAGGTTTATCCCGCCGGGATAGAGAAGACGGGCGATTCGTTCTTTGTGTTTCTATCCGCCGATGAAACGGCACGGCTCCCGTGCTTGCTGTATCGGATGCAGCTCACGATTGATTTCGGCGGTCGGGGCAAAGAGGTGTACACGCTCGTAGATAAAGAATTGGAGGTGGTGGCAAAGTGAGCGAACAAAACTGCAATTGCGATAACTGCGTACACGTCGAGCAGTTCAAGGCAATAACGCGCTCTTACGAGGGAACGGAAAACGACGTTGCGGAAACTGTGGTAGACAACGATTTGCGAACGGTCGAAGTTAAACTCAAACCGCAGCAATACGCAAGTAAGTACGCATTCCCAAATCGCGGGGATAAAGCCGTGGTTTATATGGACACGGCTGAAAACAAAGCGTACCGATGGGATGAGATTACGGGAACGTACATCTGCATCGGCTCGGACTACAATCAAATTAAAATCATAAACGGAGGTAACGCAAATGGCTAACGAAACAACGGAAAGAGTATTGGAGAGTAAGATACAGCTGCGCAACGATACGGCGGAGAATTGGACGGCGGCAAATCCCGTACTCATAAAGGGCGAGATAGGTATCGAGCTCGACACGCGCAAAATAAAGGTGGGCGACGGCTCGACGAATTGGCAATCGCTCAAATACCTTACCGACGACATCGTGCTGTCGGAAAGCGATCCGACCGATACCGATTCGCAATACGACTTGGGCGAGCTGTGGCTCAACCAAGAGGACGGTAAGGTGTATATCCTACTTGCCAAGACCGATACGGCGGCGGTATGGACACGCATTGCCACGGCGGACGAACTCACGGTTGTGGCGGAGGCGCAAGTAGCGCAAAAACTCAAAATGCCGCGCAAGATCGAGATAGCCGGGGACGGCGAAGGCTCGGCGGTGTTTGACGGTAGCGAAGACGCGCTCATCGAACTCGTGCTGAAGAACAGCGGCGCGACCGAAGGCACGTTTACCAAGTTCACGGTCAACGAAAAAGGCTTGGTGGTAAAAAGCGAACTGCTTACGGCGGAAGATATCCCCGAACTTACGCTTGCCAAGATAACCGATGCAGGCACGGCGGCGGCACGCGATGTCGGCACGAAAGCGGGCAATCTCATCGAGTTGAACGCAAAGGGCAAGATAGATAAGAAATACCTGCCCGCGATTGCCATAACGGAGCCGTTCGCGGTGTCGAGCGAAGAAGAAATGCTCGCGCTCACCGCGCAAAAAGGCGACGTTGCGATTCGCTCGGACGAGAGCAGAACGTATATCCTTAAAGAAGCGCCGCCCTCGGTCAAAGAGAATTGGCTCGAACTGCAAACGCCCGATTGCAAGATACTTTCGGTCAACGGTCAAATCGGCGCAGTCGTGTTGACAACGGCGGACATCGAAGAGTCGGGCAATCTTTATTATACCGAGGACCGCGCAAAGAGTTCGTTTGCGGAAAACTTCGGGCAGACGAGTTCGGCGGATCTTACCGACGGCGAAACCATACTCCACGCGACCGACACCATCATACTCAACGGCGGCAACGCATAGGGCGGCGGCTATGGCGGAAAAAGAAGTACAAGTCAAACTCCGCCTCCGCTCGGACAGCGCAGCGAATTGGCTTAAAGCCAATCCCGTGCTGCTTGCCGGGGAGATTGGAATCGAAACAGACACAGGCAAGATGAAGGTCGGGAACGGTCAAGCAAAATGGCGTGTTTTGCCGTACCTTATAACGGGTATGACGCAGGCGGAAATCCTCGATTGCTTTTGTCCCGTCGGCTCGGTAAAAGTCACCGCAACGAATGCCAATCCCGAAGGCTATGTGGGCGGCGTGTGGGAAAGAATACAAACGGACGGCTCTGCGCTCTATTGTTGGGAACGCAAGGCATAGGAGGTAAAATGGCAGCGATAATCATAAGCATCGCGTCGAGCATCATCAGCGGAATGGTGCTTTTTTTCTTACAGCGGTTTTTCAAAAGGAAAGCCAAAAAGGACGAGGAGCGCGACGCGGCAAAGGCGAAAGAGAATATCCTTATTCTCAAAAGCATCGATGCGGTCGGTAAGCTGACTTACGCTAACGCGATAGCGATACGCGACGGCAAGACCAACGGCGAAATGCACGAAGCGATGGAAAGCTATAACGAATCCAAGGAAGAAATGTACGAATATCTCTTGGAGCAAAATTCTCATAAATAACGGAGGGAAACAATGGAGCAATATCTCGAACTCATCAGCGTACCCGTAATAGCGGCAATCGTCTATTGGGTAATAAACCTTATAAAATACGCGACAAAGCAGAACGAAAAGTTCATGCGGTTTATTCCGCTCGTGGCTGCGGCTCTCGGCGCGGTACTCGGCATAGTGGCATACTTTGCCGTACCGAATATCGTCCCGGCGGAAAACGTGTTTGTGGCGATACTCATCGGCATAGCAAGCGGACTAACCGCAACGGGTACTAACCAGATAATCAAGCAGCTCGGCAAGAAGGATGATGGCGATGGCAGAGATGGAAAGTAGGGCAATACGGATAGCTTATGCCGATGCGCTTGTGAATAAGTTGTGGGTGCAAGGGTTAATCACAGACATCGAAAAGAAAAGAATAAGCGAAATCATTTTATTTAAAATTCTTCCGTAAAATAGCCTATTTTCGCTGGGCTCTTTCGATTTTTTACGGTACTATTTGTCCTACCCTGCGACAATGGGTAGGGCAAATTTTTTTAGGCTACATTCAAGTCCGAAAATAAGCAGAGTGTAGTGAGGAGGTATGTATTGAAACGTGCGGTAGCTTATTGCAGAGTATCCACAAAGAGTAAAGCGCAAATCCACAGCTTGGAGTATCAGACGTCATATTGGCAAGATAAAATATTGTCGGACAGCGGATATGAATATGTCGGGATATACTCAGACAACGGTATAAGCGGACGGTCAATGAACAAACGACCGCAGCTACTGCGAATGCTCGATGACGCGAAAGCGAATAAATTCGATGTCATCTTTACCAAGTCTATAGCGCGGTTTGCACGAAATGTAGAAGAGTTATTGACAGTAGTAAGACAGCTTCGGGATGCGGGGATACAAGTTTTTTTCGAAAAAGAACAAATAGACACGTTCGATCCAAACAGCGAATTGTTCTTAACCGTAGGCGCTTCTATTGCCGAAAACGATATTAAAATTTATGCCGAAAATCAAACGTGGGCAAACCGCGAAAAATTCAGCAACGGGTTTATAACCGTAGGTCCGCAAATTTATGGTTATAGAATGCGAAACGAAGACAATACGCTTGTAATTGTTCCCGAAGAAGCGGCTGTGGTTAAACAAATATATCAATGGTATTTAGACGGCGACGGAATGCAAACAATAGCGAACAAACTGAATGCACTCGGCATCGGGAACAAGGAGTGGCATCGTGCCGCTATAAGCTATATCCTCAAAAACGAAAAGTACAAGGGTTGTGCGTTAATGCAAAAAACATTTAAGGTCAATGGGGCGCAGAAAAAGAATGCAGGTCAAGTGAAACAATATTATATGGAGCAAACGCACGAGCCGATTATATCTCCCGAAGATTTTGATCGAGTGCAACAGCTACGGATAGAACGAGCGGTAGAAAGCGAATTCAATCAGGAAATGCCGAGATATCCATTCACCAAAAAAATACGATGCGGCGTGTGCGGAAGCGGATTCGTGCATAAAATACAAAACTGCAACAAGCCGTACCATACGGAAATATGGGCATGTACGAAAAAGGAGGCGCACGGGATGGATGCGTGTTGCAGTACTCGGATTAAGGATTCGGTGCTCAAAGAAAAGTTTATAGAGTGCTATAACGAGTTCGTAGAAAAGTTTCCAGACAGTGCGGAAACCGTACAATTTAAGCAACAGCTTGCCGAGCTGTTAGAGCAAGAGCGCGAACTGTATGCGATGAAAATCAATCGCATGATAGAAGTCTCCGACTATAATCGGGAATGGGGTGAGCTCAAAACCAAAATCGATAAAATCTATAGTGAGATATCCAATCGAGAAGTGCGGGGTGTGTCGCGTACCGACCTTGTGCATATAAGCGAATTCGATGCCGAAAAAGTAGACAAATTTTTGGACTATGTAACGATGTATCCCAAAAAAGTAGAGTTCACTTTTATGAACGGAGCGAAAATAAGTAGGTATTACTCAAATGGTGCATCCGGTAATAAAAAAGGGTGGTTGGAAAGGAAAAAAGAACAGATGAAACAGGAGGGTAAGTAATAATGGCAATCAACAATAGAATCGTGCAAGAACGTCCCGTGCTGTTCCGCCCGAATATGACGGCGGTCACAGCCAAGGAGAATGTTACATATTATGCGCGTGTCAGCACGGAGAGCGAAGAACAAGAGGACTCCTATGAACGTCAAAAGGCACACTTTGAAGAGATAATATTATCCAATCCCAAGTGGAACTATGTCCAAGGATATGCCGATTGGGGTGTGTCGGGAACGAAAGCCGAGACGCGGAGAGAATTCATGCGAATGATAGCCGATTGCCGCGAAAAAAAGATAAACCGCATACTCGTAAAATCCATATCGCGGTTTGGCAGAAATACCGTAGACACGTTAAAATATATTCGAGAGTTGCGAGAATTGGGCGTCAGCGTATATTTCGAAGTGCAAAACATAGACACGATGACAGCAGGCGGTGACGTGCTTATAACAATTCTTGCGGCAATGGCAGAGCAGGAAAGTCGCACAATGTCGACAAATATAAAATGGGCGTATCAAAAACGATTCAAGGATGGGAAGGTACTCATCAATCCGCTATCTTTAGGTTATCGTAAAGAAGGTGATGGGTACGTTATAGTCGAAGAAGAGGCTGAAATAATTAGGCGAATATTCCGTAATTACCTTTCGGGCGATTCCGTAAGACAAATCGCCGACGAACTAAATGCTGCCGGGATAAGGACAAAGCGCGGCAACGAATTCAAAGCAAACGCTATAATCAACATTCTCTCGAATGAAAAATATACGGGGAATGCTATTCTCGGAAAGACATTTAAGCCCGATGTTCTCTCCAAGCGTAGATTGAAGAACGAGGGGCAAGCACCGAGCTATGAAGTAAAAAACAGCCATCCGTCCATTATTTCCCAAGAGATGTTCGACTTGGTGCAGGCTGAAAAATTGCGACGCAACACACTGCGCTCCTCCGTGAAGACGGGTAAGGGAAAATACAGCAGAAAGTACGTATTAAGCGGGCTGCTTGTGTGCGGTCAATGCGGTGCAAAACTGCGGCGATTTGGTCGAGCATTGGCAAGCGGGGAATATGTGCCGACATGGGTTTGCGTAACGCACCAAAAAAATCGGGCGGCGTGTGATATGAAACCGTTAAAAGAAACCGACATATTGGATGCGTATAAACGCGCCGTCGGGCGGTTGTTAGGCGACGCAGGAGAGATATTGGAAATCGTAAAAGCCGCAACAAAAGAAGGCCTCGACTTACCCGATACGCAAAGCTTGGACAACATAGAGGAAAAACTGATAAGAACACGTAAAAAGGTGCTGGAGCTTTTCAAAGACAAGCGCGACGGGAATATACCGTTAGCCGAATACGAAACAAGATACGCCGATCTTAGCAATCAAATAGTGGAACTCGAACGGCAAGAGTCCGAGGTCAAGGTGCGGAACATCGAGAGCCAGTTGGCACAAAAACGATTAGATGATGCGCTTGCGCTGTTGTCAAATCCGCGAGTGGATTATATGGATGATGCGGTTATTCGACATATCGTCGATGTAATCAAAGTCAACGGCAAACACGAATTGGAGTTTCAGTTTAAGTGCGGCGTCGATATTAAAGAGGATATGTAGCGATAACTAAAATATACAAAAAGGCGTTTTTCGTAAAAATTCGCACAAATTTCGTTTAAGGTGTTGACAAATTCAAAAAAAGTGGTATTATAGCGTGGGATGCTGATTTTCGTTTTACAAACGGAGGTTGGACTTATAATTCATTTACTGGTAACAAATGGAATAATGTTAATTCGAAAGAAAACCGATTGTACTTAAAGAACGCATACCGTGTTTTACTGACGCGTGCTCGCCAAGGCATGGCTATTTTTATTCCGGAAGGTAATGATGGCGATTGCACTCGTCAGAAATCTTTTTATGATGGTACTTATGATTATTTGCGGAAAATCATGCAATAAAAACGCTTGGGAAAGTTAAGTGATTTTTATTGCATATAAAAACAGCGGTGGTGAATAAACGCAACCGCTGTTTTGTCGCTTTAAACATACTCTTAGCGGCAGTCACTGTTTTTGGTGTAATACAGCTTCATTTAGACGCTTTTCGTTATTTGTTTTTTTAACATCTAAGGTGATTTAGAGTAATGTTGTTTAAGTTTTTTGATCTTTAAGTATAAATTCTATTGACAGTCTTGCAATATTGTGATATAATGACAGTATAGTGACAAGTCACTAAAAACGGTTTTAGGAGCAAAAGATGGCGCAAAGGGCAATAAGCGGAAATCTTGATTTGGCAGAAAAAATCAGATATAGAAGAAACGAGTTACATTTAACCATTGAAGAAGCGGCAAAAAGAGCGGGCGTAGGTACGAAGACGTGGAGCCGTTATGAGGCGGGAGAATCTATTCGACATGATAAATGTAAGGGGGTTTGTAAGGCGCTGAATTGGATGCGTTTGCCTGTGGCGGAAGAGGAAGAAAACTTGTTTGATGTTGCAGATTATCATAACCATGACTCATGGTCAAAATATTTGGAAGATAATTTCGGGGAGATAGCTGCTATTTCATTTTCGATAGGAAGCGATATATTGCTTGACTATATCGAGCAAGATTTGGAAGAACTGTCAAAACTACCAAAGGGAACTCATATCGGACAATTGGGTGCCTCTTATCTCCGATCTTTACTTCCGATGCAATTTCTGTTGAATTACGATTATGAATTCTTATATATTATGAAAACGAGTTTAATTCGATTGAGACGCCATGCTAAACTCGGGCATGAGATTGTTGCTCATAGCGTATTGGAAGAGCTAATTTTAGTATTAGTGGAAGAAGAGTCTGAATTTTTAATAGAAAGTAACGATAATTTAGAATTGGATACCGATTGGAAGGATTGGGTTTATGACATATTGGGGGATGCAGATATTGATATGTGCTTTTGTTCGAATAATTATCTTTCAAACGATAACATATATCATTTTTCTCATTGGTATGAACCTCATTTCTATTGTACGGACAATTAATTACGTAAACTGTCCGTGCGTGGTGAAAGGGTATTACTAAATCGAAAGAGCGCAAGATCATTATTTTAAGTACTTTGAATTCGATTGGTAAGTCATACCACGGACGAAAAAATACCTCGAAAGGCAGATAAAACTTTTGGGATTTATTGCTTTCTCGTATGGATAATATAACAAAAAACCGTTGGCATTGTTCGCTTATTTTGCGTCGCCGAAAAAAATTATAAATAGTGCGCCGAAAAATTATAAATAGTGCGCCGTATGAAATGTTGTCGTACGGCGCAGCTTTGGGCTATTCGGATTTTGATTCGGAATTGTTGCCGTTTGAAAAAAGAAGGGGGGGGGTATGCGTGAGTCATGCCCGTTTGATTAAATTATTTCTTGCAGACGTTTCAAAAAGATCTCCGTACATTTTGGGAACACCTGGTGCTTTTTCCAGGCGATATTGAGGTGTGACTCCAGCTTTGGGAAAAGCGGTCGAAAACAGAGGTTGCAGTCACCGTCCGTTCGTATTATTTTATCGAGACAGACGGCATAGCCTACGCCTTCGTTGACAAGCAGAGACATATTATACAGCAGATTGCCGGTCGCAACCACATTAAGCTCTTTCGGGGCTTTCGAAAACCAGTCGCTGACCATGTTTTTGCCGAGAGACTGCCGGGAAAGAATGAGCGGTTTATCCCATAGATCTTCGGGCGTAACATATTCTTTATCGGCAAGCGGACTGTCCCGGGGCATAAGCACACCCCAAGTATCGGTGAACGGCAGCGGTAAAAAGTCGTACTTGCTTACGTCGAACGGATCTATGAAAATTCCGAAATCTATAAGCCCCTTGTCCAGCCTTTCGGAAACGGTGGCGCTGTCGCCGCTGAACAGATGGAATTTTACTTTCGGATACTCGCATTGCACGTTGAGCACAGATTTGGCGATGAGCCCCATGACGTAGCTTTCTCCTCCGCCGATATATATGTCGCCGCTTATGTCCGTAATGGGAGTGCTCAGTTCGGTTTCGGTTTTGGCATATAAATCGAGGATTTCCTCCGCTCGCTTTTTAAGAAGCTGTCCCGCCTGGGTGAGTATGATTTTTCTGCTGCCGCGCTCGAACAGTTTTTGTCCTATTTCTTTTTCGAGATTTTGCATTTGCCGCGACAGATTGGGTTGTGTGACAAACAGCGCCGAAGCCGCTTTGGAAATGCTTTCTTCTCTTGCTACCGCCAAAAAATATTTGAGCTCCCTGAGTTCCATTTTTTCACCGTCCTTCTTTTCAGTATAGCACAAGATGATATGCCTGTCAATTATGGGTATGCCATAAAATATAAGTATTTGACATATTGCTTGAGTTTAAATAAAATATATATGTATTGTCGGAGGCATAGTATGGATGCAAAGCGGTTCAAGCAGGAAATGAAACGGAAAGCGTATATAGAGGCCGATTCGCCCGCGCACCTTCATATGCATGAGGCGGCGGGACGTGCGTCGGAGATAACTTCGCGGTTAAACTGCGGATATCATACGCCCGACGAGATACGCGAGTTGTTCTCCGAACTGACGGGACGGCGAGTCGATTCGGGATTTGTGATGTTTCCGCCATTTTATGCGGACTACGGTCAGAACATCAAGGTGGGAAAGGGCGTCTTTATCAATTCCGGGTGCTGCTTTCAGGACCAGGGTGGAATAGAGATAGGCGACGACGCTCTCATAGGGCAACAGGTGGTCATAGCGACGCTTAATCACGATTTGGATCCCGAAAAGCGGGCGAATATGTTTCCCGCTCCCGTCAAGATAGGCAAGCGCGTTTGGATAGGCGCGCACGCGACCGTTTGCCCCGGAGTGACCGTAGGCGACAATTCGGTCGTTGCCGCGGGCGCCGTGGTGACTAAGGACGTGCCCGAGAACTCGGTGGTCGCGGGAGTGCCCGCAAAAATAATAAAACAGATCGAGGTGTGAATAATGAAGGTCTTACTGTTTAACGGAAGCCCGAGGGCAAACGGATGTACGTATACCGCTCTTTCGGAGATCGCCGAAATACTCGGTGCGGAGAGCATAGAGACGGAGATCCTGCACGCGGGGAATAAGCCGGTGCGGGACTGTATCGGTTGCGGCGGCTGCGTCGGAAAAGGGAAATGCGTGTTTGCGGACGATTTCGTAAACGAATGGATCGCAAAAGCCGAAACGGCGGACGGCTTCGTTTTCGGAACTCCCGTATATTATGCACACCCTTCGGGACGTATTCTTTCCGTTATGGACAGAATGTTCTATGCGGCAGTCGGCAATTTTGCGCAAAAACCCGCGGCGGTCATAGCGTCCGCCCGTCGCGGAGGTACGACGGCGGCTCTCGATGCGATCGTAAAGCATTTGACAATATCGCAAATGCCTGTTATATCTTCGACTTATTGGAACATGGTGCACGGAAACACGCCCGAAGAGACGAGGCGGGACGCGGAAGGTATGCAGACGATGAGAAATCTTGCAAGAAATATGGCGTGGATCTTAAAGTGTATCGAGGCGGGAAAGCAGGCGGGCATAAATGCGCCGCAGGCGGAAAGAGGCGCTCGCACTAATTTTATAAGATAAACACAGAAAAATAAATCGTATCAAGGAGATAAAATCATGTTGGGAAATTTCACCTATTGCAACCCCACGAAACTTTACTTCGGCAAGGACGCGCTCGACGGTCTTAACGAGGAGCTTCCCAAACACGGGAAGAACGTGCTTTTGGTTTACGGCGGCGGCTCGATCAAGAAGAACGGTATCTATGATAAAGTGATCGCAATCCTCAAGGCAAACGGCAAAGTCATCCATGAGGACGCAGGCGTAATGCCGAACCCCACTTCGGAAAAGCTGAACGAGGGTATCGAGCGCGCAAAGAAAGCGAAAGCCGACCTAATACTCGCCGTCGGCGGCGGTTCGGTCTGCGACTATGCGAAAGCCGTTTCGGTGTCGGTACATTGCGGCGACGACGCATGGGATAAATACTTTATCCGATTCGACGACGTAACTTGCGACATTATTCCCGTCGGCTGTGTGCTCACCATGGTCGGAACGGGCAGCGAAATGAACGGCGGATCCGTCATAACCAACCACGCGCAAAAGCTCAAGATAGGGCACGTATTCGGCGAAAAAGTGTTCCCGAAGTTTTCCGTGCTCAATCCCGAATTTACTTATACGCTTCCCAAGTATCAGATGATTTCTGGCATTTACGACATCATGTCGCACATTCTCGAACAGTATTTTTCGGGCACGGACGACAACACGAGCGATTACATCATGGAGGGACTTCTCCGCTCGCTCATTCACAGCGCGAATATCGCCGTAGAAAATCCCACTGATTACGAGGCTCGCAGCAACATAATGTGGATAGCGACATGGGCGCTCAACACGCTTGTGGCGAAGGGTAAGACTACGGATTGGATGGTGCATATGCTCGGTCAGGCGGTTGCCGCTCATACCGACGCGACGCACGGAATGACGCTTGCGGCGGTATCCATGCCGTACTATCGGTATATCCTTCCTTACGGCACGGAAAAATTTGCGCGCTATGCGGTGAACGTCTGGCAGGTAAAGCCCGAGGGCAAAACAAACGAGCAGATCGCGCGAGAGGGCTTGGTTGCAATGGAAGCATGGATGAAAAAAATCGGTCTCGTAATGAACATAACCGAGCTCGGAGCGAAAAAGGAAATGCTCGACGGCATGATAAAGAGCACTCTTGTCATGGACGGCGGATATAAGGTGTTCGGAGAAAAAGACATTCGCGCCGTCCTCGAAGCGAGCTTTTGATTGATAGCGCAGAGGTTGTTTTGAGAAAGATTTTCGGGATATTGACGATTGTCATGGCATTATTCGGATTTGCGTCTTGCGGATACGGCGGCGAAACGATACCGCCGGCAGGAAACGGAAATAAAGTGCTCATAGCCTATTTTTCCTGCACGGGCACGACGGAAAGCATAGCAAAGCATATCGAAGGCGAAACAAACGGCACGCTTTACGAAATAGTTCCCGAAGCGCCTTACACCGCCGACGATTTGAAGTATTACACGAACGGCAGAGCGGATAAAGAGCAAGCCGATCCGTCCGCTCGTCCCGCAATAAGCGGAGGCGTAGAAGACATGGAAAAGTACGACGTGATCTTTTTGGGCTATCCTATATGGCACGGTCAGGCGCCGAGAATAGTATCTACCTTTTTGGAAAGCTACGATTTTTCGGGCAAGACCATAGTCCCGTTTTGCACGTCGCACAGCAGCGGCATAGGCAGTAGCGATACTTCTTTGCACTCGCTCGCCCCTAATGCGGAATGGGTATCGGGCAGACGTTTTTCTTCGGGAGCTTCGCAAAGCGCGGTTGCCGATTGGATTGAAAGCCTTGACATAAAACTTACGCCCGACGTAGCCGTGTTCGACTTGGAAAGCGGCGAAAACGGATGCGCGCCTACCGTTACGCTTAACAGCGGATACGAAATGCCCGTACTCGGGATAGGCACTTATTCGCTGCATGGAGAGACCTGCGTGAATTCCGTATTGTCCGCATTGGGGGCAGGGCGTGCGCCTAATAGACACCGCGCATATGTACGGAAACGAAAGAGAAGCGGGCGAGGCTGTGCGCAAAAGCGGCGTTCCGAGAGAGGAGATCTTCGTAATTACGAAGATCTATCCGGGCGCGCAGTACGCAAACCCCGAACAGGCGATACGCGACGCTCTCGACAGTCTTGACATCGAGTATATAGATATGATGCTTTTACATCATCCGGGTGAGAATGACGTAAAGGCTTATAAGGCGATCGAAAAGTTTGTCGAACAAGGCAAGATACGCTCTATCGGGCTGTCGAATTGGTATATCGAAGAAATCGACGATTTTATTTCGCAGGTCAACATTATGCCCGCGCTCGTTCAGAACGAAATACATCCGTACTATCAGGAACGGGAAGTCGTGCCGTATATGCACAATCTGGGTATCGTCATGCAGGCATGGTATCCGTTCGGAGGCAGGGGACATACGTGCGCACTGCTCGGCGATGAAACGATTGTAAAAATCGCGAACGCGCATAACGTAACTTCCGCGCAGGTAATCTTACGCTGGCACTTGCAACGGGGCGTGGTCGCCATTCCCGGATCTTCGAATCCCGAACATATTCTCGAAAACATTTCCGTGTTCCGTTTTTCGCTTTCTGACGAGGAAATGAGCGCGATTGCCGCTCTCGACCGCGGAGAAAAGCACGATTGGTATTGAGCGCTCGAACTATAATGACTTTATTGTCTTTGCGACGTTTATATAGTGGTCGGCGATACGCTCGACGTTTGTAGACAGGGAAAGGTACTGTGCGCCCACTTCGGGCGTGCAAGTGCCTTTGCTCAGCCGCCTTATATGGTTTTCAGCCATGCGGGACGTAAAGTCGTCGACGGCTTCTTCCGTTTCGTACGCCTTTGCAAGAGCCGCTCGGTCGCCGTCCGTGTACGCCTTTATTACGTTGTCGTAAAGAGCGTGAACAAGCTCTTTCAGGTCGCATATCTCGTTTTTGGCTTTGTCCGAAAATATTTCGTCCGATTCTTTCAGTCTGTCCGCATATTCGATTATGTTTTCGGCATAGTCTCCGACGCGTTCGAGATCGGTAATGGAACGGAAAGCCGTGGAGAGATAGATCCTGTCCTTTTCGCTCAGGTCGGATTTCAAGAGCTTTACAATGAACTTCGCGAGTTCTTTATTCAAAAAGTTGAGTTGCCTTTCGTTTGTACGGAAGGCTTCGACTTTGGTATAGTCGAGCGTGCAGATGATCTCGATCGCAATGTCGAAGTTGTCGAGCGCGATTTTCGCCATTTGCAGTATCTCTCGCTTGGTTTGCTGGACTGCGATGGGCGGGTTTGTCAGCATATGCTCTTCCACAAAGGCAAAGTGCGGCGCGCTGTTTTCGTCGCCCGACTCGTGTTTGTCCGGCACGATCTTTGTCACGAGCTTTACGAGAAGCCCGGTCAGCGGAAGGACTATTGCGACGGTCGCCACGTTGAATACCGTGTGGAACATCGCAAGTTGCACCTGAGGTGCGTGAGGGAACATCTTGCCGAACAAAAATCCGTAATCTATGCCGCCGAGTCGCAGGAACATTCCTATAAGCATGAACACAATTACGCCGCTCACATTGAAGATCAGGTGTATGAGAGCCGTGCGCTTTGCGTTTTTCGTGCTCGTAAGCCCGGCTATGAGCGCGGTCACGCAGGTGCCGATGTTCGAGCCCATCGTGATATATATTCCCTGATTCAGCGAGATGAGTCCCGCGACAACCATTGTTATTGCCATGGACGTCATTACGGAAGAGCTCTGTACTATGGCTGTGAATGCCGCGCCGATAATAACGAGCAGGAAGGGATTTTCGAAAAGGGCAAGAAAGCTCTTAACCGACTCGAGTTCGGCGAAATATCCCATTGCGCCGCTCATCATCGAAAGTCCTACGAACAGCATACCGAAACCCGCCGTGATTCCGCCTATTTTACGCAGGCGGTCTTTTTTTGCGAAGGCGAGTATGAAGGCGCCTATTCCGGCAAATGCGGCAAATATGACGGACGTGGAAACGGAGTTTGTGCCGAACATACCCAGCGCGACGAGCTGTCCCGTGATAGTAGTGCCGATGTTTGCGCCGAAAATTACGGTCGACGCCTGCGCAAGCGTCATTATGCCCGCGTTTACAAAGCCTATGACCATGACGGATGTTGCGCTCGAGCTCTGTATGACGGCGGTCGTCGCCGCGCCCACGCCCACACCGACCAGCTTGCTCTTCGAAGTTTTCGAAAAAAGGGCTTTCAGTTTTTTACTGCCGAGCGCTTCGAGATTCGAACTCATCATCGAACAGGCGATGAGGAATATGCCTACGCCTGCGATAAGCGACAGTATCGAGGTGATTATTGTTATCGTGTCCATTGGTGTCTCCCTGATGAGGTTTTCCGACTTTTCTTCCTATCTGTTACGAAGCGTCGAAGTTTTTTTTGATTGGCTCCATAAAAAAAGTAAAGAGACCCCCACCGTATATAAATATCGGTAAAAGTCTCGAAATTTAAGCGTTACCGGATACCCGAAGATATCGTATTGACGGATAGCGCACGTTTGAAAACGCTTTCTACTCCCTTTTATAGGAACATTTATTCGATTGTCAAAACCATTATAACAGACGGATAGAAAGGCTGTCAAGCATATAAACCGCATTTGCGGACCTATATTTGTCTTGCCAAACACGGCATTATGTGATATAATAAACGCAGAGTATTTCTTGTGCTTTGATTTCCGGCAAATAACAAGCCGATTTACAAGGGAAAGGTGACGAATAATCTATGAAAGCGAAAAAACCGATAGTAATAGTTTTGGCTGCCGTAGCCGCGGTCATAGCGCTCTTTATTGCAATCGTCGGCGGATATGTCGCGTACGTCGCGCTTCAGTATTACCGCATAGAGGACAACCTCGCGCTCGAGATCGTCGGCGGAAGAGAGGAGAGCGTAAGCAGGGGAGAGAGCTACAGCCTCATGTCGTATAACCTCGGCTTCGGCGCATATTCGCCCGAGTATTCGTTTTTCATGGATACGGGCGTAATGGACGACGGCAGTGAAGTGGTCGGCAAGTATGCAAAGGGCATGAGCAAAGAGGACGTGCAGAAAAACGTGGACGGGCAGATGACGGTCGCAAAGGAAGCCGACGCGGATTTTTATTTCTTTCAGGAAGTGGACGTAAAAGCCGACCGGAGCTATGATATAGATATGTATGCGCGCGCCGTCGGGGAATTCGAGGGTTATGCATCCGTATATGCGGAGAACTTCCACACCGCAAATCTTCTGTATCCTTTCGGCGATCCGATAGGCAAGACGAATGCGGGAATCCTCACGCTTTCGAGGTTTAAGACGGAAAGCAGCGTGCGCCGCTCTTTTCCCGTAACGACTTCGTTTATAGACAAGCTCTTCGATCTCGACAGGTGCTTTGCCGTAAACTATCTGCCCGTAGAGGGGAGCGACAAAAAGCTCGTGCTCATAAACCTTCATATGTCGGCTTACGACGAGGGCGGGACCATTCGCGCGGAGCAGCTTAACATGCTCAACGAGGTGTTGAAATCCGAACGGGACAAGGGCAATTACGTGATAGCGGGCGGAGACTTCAATCACTGCCTTATTGCGGACAAATTCGAAAACGACGAGGCGGCGCTCACGTATTTCGAAAGCAAACAGCTTGTCCCCGATTGGGTAAAGAACTCCGTACTTCACGAGTCCGAACTCGCCGAGGGATTTTGCATTGCGGCAAGCATAAACGCGGCAACCTGCCGCGGCGCGGATATTCCGTACGAAAAGGGAATAAACTACAGTACCGTCGTGGACGGCTTTATCGTTTCCGACAATGTTACGGTTTTAAACGAGAGCACTTCGGACACGCAGTATGCCTACAGCGATCATAATCCCGTAGTGATAAAATTCAGGCTCGATTAGCCGTGCGATCACCTTGGGGAAATAACGGCGTCCCGATAAGATAAATCACAATAAAAATCGAATAAGGAGAACAAAATGGCATCGTACTTTTCCGAAATCAAAAAGAATTTCGGCTTCGGCTGTATGCGCCTTCCCATGAAGGGCGGAGAGATCGATTACGACGAAACAAAGAAAATGGTCGATTGCTTTCTCGAAAACGGCTTCAACTATTTCGACACGGCTCACGGCTATCTCAACACGAAAAGCGAAATCGCGGTGCGGGAGTGCCTTACAAAGCGCTATCCTCGCGATAAGTACATACTTGCCGATAAGCTCACGGAACCGTATTTCAAGACAGAAGCGGACGTGCGTCCGTTTTTCGAAAGCCAGCTCGAAGCTTGCGGAGTGGAGTACTTCGATTTCTATCTCATGCACGCGCAGTGTGCGTCGAACTTCGGACATTTCAAAAAATGCCGCGCTTACGAACAGGCTTTCGAGCTTAAAAAGGAAGGCAAGGTGCGCCATGTCGCGTTGTCCTTTCACGATACCGCCGACGTGCTTGATAAGATCCTAACCGAATATCCGGACGTCGAGGCGGTGCAGATACAGCTGAACTATCTCGATTTCGACGATCCGGCGGTGCAGTCGAAAAAGTGCTATGACGTGTGCCGAAAGCACAATAAGCCCGTCATCGTTATGGAGCCCGTAAAGGGCGGCAGTCTCGTCAATCTTCCGCCGAAGGCAAAGAGGATTATAGACGGACTCGGCGGCGGAAGCGCGGCAAGCTATGCGATACGCTTTGCCGCGGGCTTCGACGGGGTATTCATGACGCTTTCGGGCATGAGCAATATCGAGCAAATGCGCGACAACATTTCGTTCATGAAGGACTTTGTTCCGCTCGAAAGCCGTGAGGCGGAAGCCGTGAAAAAGGTGTGCGACGTATTTGCCGATATGAATATTATAAAGTGTACGGCGTGCCGCTACTGTGTCGACGGCTGTCCCGAAAGTATATCCATACCCGATCTTTTCGCCTGTCTCAATACGAAAAACATTCATAAGGATTGGAACGCGAATTTTTATTACGGGCTTCACACCGACGGCAAAGGCAAAGCGTCGGACTGCATAGAGTGCGGCAAGTGCGAGCACTTGTGCCCGCAACATCTCGAGATACGCTCTCTTTTAAAACAAGTCGCAAAGGAGTTTGACGCATAATGATAGACAACATACTTACAAGAAAGGGTGCCGATTTGCGGTCCATTATAGTGCCGTTTGCGGTTATTGGGCTTAAGCTGTTGCTCGGCGTGGGAAAGATAAATGACTGATTCGGAAATTGCGAAAAAGAATCTCGAAGGTCATACGCTGTCGCTCTGCCGCGACGGCGTTTGCCTTACGAGCGACAAAAGGGGCATAGCTCCCATGCTCGACTTCATTGCGAGAGGATATGATTTAAGCGGCTTTTCGCTTGCCGATCTCGTGGTGGGCAAAGCGGCGGCGCTTCTTTTCGCCAAGGCGGGCATAGCGTGCGTTCATGCCGAAGTGCTGTCGGAGGGCGGTAGAGAGACGCTTGAAAAGTTTAAAATACCGTATACGTTCGATTGCATTGCGAAAAATATAGTAAACCGCGACGGCACGGATATATGTCCCATGGAAAAGACCGTCGAAAAAATCGACGACTTCGAAGAGGGGTACGAAGCCCTCGTGCGTAAAGTCGCACAGATGAAAAGATGATCGGATTTGCGAAATGCTCGCAAATCCTTTTCTATAAAGGCTCAAATATTTGATTTTTGATTCGCTATGTTATATAATATATAATGTATAAGTGTAGCCGCTCTTTTGCGGGGCAAAAATCCGCAAACGATATTCCCATTTGGGAGGGACGCCGAATGTTTAAAATTATTACGAAGAAACAGCTTAATCCGAGCGTGACGCAAATGGAGATAGAAGCTCCGCTTGTCGCGAGAAAGGCAAAACCGGGGCAGTTTATAATACTGCGCGTCGACGACGAGGGCGAAAGAATACCGCTTACCGTGGCGGGCTGCGACCTCTCTCGCGGCACGGTGGAGATCATATTTCAGATAGTCGGCGCGACCACCGAAAAGCTCGACAGAAAAGAAGCCGGAGAATATATAGAGGACTTTGTCGGACCTTTGGGAGTCGCCACGCGCACCGACGGCATAAAAAACGTCTGCATAGTGGGCGGCGGAGTGGGCTGCGCGATAGCAATGCCCGTCGCCGAGGAATTCCATAAGATAGGCGCGCGCGTCACGAGCATAGTCGGCTTTCGCAATAAGGACATAGTAATACTCGAAGACGAGTTTAAGTCGTATTCGGACAGATTCGAAATTATGACGGACGACGGTTCGTACGGCAGAAAGGGAAACGTGACCCTTCCGCTTAAGGAAATGCTTGAAAGCGGCGAAAAGTTCGATATGATAATAACCATAGGTCCGCTCATAATGATGAAGTACGTCGTCGAAACGGCGAGACCTTACGGCGTGCCCGTTACGGTGTCCATGAACCCCATAATGATAGACGGCACGGGAATGTGCGGCGGCTGCCGTCTGACTCTGAACAGAGACGGCAAACGAATCACGAAGTTCGCGTGCGTGGACGGTCCCGATTTCGACGGCTACGAGGTGGATTTCGACGAGGCGATGTCGCGCGGCAGAATGTATTTCGAATTCGAGCGCAAGTCGCACGAAGATACGTGCAACCTGTTTAAGGCAAAAGGAGACGACAGATGAGTATAAATCCGAAAAAACACGAAATGCCCACGCAAGCCGCCGCCGTGCGCGCGACCAACTTCGACGAAGTCGCGCTCGGCTATGACGCGGGCGTTGCGGTCGCGGAAGCCGAAAGATGTCTCGATTGCAAAAATCGCCCCTGCGTCGAGGGTTGTCCCGTAAACATACGAATTCCCGATTTCATAAGCAGAATAAAGGTCGGCGATTTCGAAGGCGCCTATAAGATAATATCGAAATCGTCGTCGCTTCCCGCCGTTTGCGGCAGGGTGTGTCCGCAGGAAAATCAGTGCGAAAAGAGGTGTACGCTCGGAATAAAGTTCGAGCCCGTAGGTATCGGACGACTCGAGCGCTTCGTCGCCGACTACCACAACTCGCATGACGGCGAAAACGTCGAAAAGCCGAAATCCAACGGGCATAAGGTCGCAGTTATCGGTTCGGGTCCGTCCGGTCTGACCTGCGCGGGCGATCTCGCGAAAAAGGGCTATGCCGTAAGCGTGTTCGAGGCGCTTCATACGGCAGGCGGCGTGCTCGTGTACGGTATTCCCGAATTCAGACTTCCGAAAGCCATTGTCGCAAAGGAAGTGGATACGCTCAAAAAACTCGGGGTCGAGATCGTGACCGACGTCGTTATCGGCAAGACTTTGACTATAGACGAGCTGTTCGAGGACGGCTACGAAGCCGTGTTTATCGGCTCGGGCGCGGGACTTCCGAAGTTCATGAATATAAAGGGCGAATCGCTTAAGGGCGTGCTCTCGGCGAACGAATTTCTCACGCGCATAAATCTGATGAAGGCGTATAAGGAAGGAAGCTCTACGCCCGTTCAAAGGGCGAGGAAAGTGGCGGTCGTCGGCGGCGGAAACGTCGCGATGGACGCCGCAAGGAGCGCAAAGCGCCTCGGCGCGGACGTGACGATAGTCTATAGGCGCACGGAAAACGAGCTCCCCGCGCGAAAGGAAGAGGTCGAGCACGCGAAAGAAGAGGGCATAAAATTCGAGTTCCTCACAAATCCTTTGGAGATAATCGGCGACGAAAACGGAAATGCGAAAAGCATGATCTGCGAAAGAATGACGCTTTCCGAACCGGACGAATCGGGTAGGGCTCGCCCCGTTCCCGTCAAGGGAAGCGAGTTCGAGGTGGAAGCCGACTGCGTAATAATGTCGCTCGGCACGTCTCCCAATCCGCTGATAAGGAATACTACGAACGGACTCGACGTACATAAGTGGGGCGGCATAATCGTGGACGAAAAGACGGGGCTCACTTCGCGAAAGGGCGTCTACGCCGGCGGCGATGCGGTCACGGGGGCGGCAACGGTCATTCTCGCCATGGGCGCAGGCAAGACCGCCGCACAAGCCATCGACGAATATATCTCGGCTAAAAAATAAAATAGGCAATCGCAAAATGTCGTAAAAGCAGAAAAAAATAAGCTCGTTTGTCGTCGAGCTTATTTTTGTATTCTCTTTATTTTCCCGTTGCTTTTTCGAGGACCTTGACGAATTCGAGGGCGTCTTTTGTGTAGTAGTCCGCGCCTATCGACTTTGCTATCTCCGAATTCAGTACCGCTCCGCCCACGAATACGGGGCAGGAGCAGCGCGCTTTTTTCAGCTCCCTTATCGTCTCCTCCATGCCGGGCACCGTCGTCGTCATTAGCGCCGAAAGCCCGACGGCTATAGGTTTGTGCTTCAGGCAGGCGTCGACCGCATTTTGCGGCGGAGTGTCCTTGCCGAGATCCACGACGTTGTATCCGTACGATTCGAGCACCACTTTTACGATATTTTTTCCTATATCGTGCACGTCGCCTTTTACGGTCGCAAGCACCACCGTGCCCTTGTCTCGTCCGCCTTTCGGAAGTCTCTCCGTTACTGCGGCAAAGCTCTCCTTTGCGGCTTCTGCGGCGGAGACGAGCTGGGGGAGAAAGAGCTTTCCCGCCTCATACAGCTTTCCCACTTCGTCGAGAGCGGGTAAAAGAGTTTCGTTTACGACGTCCATGGGTTTGCGCGTGAGAAGCTCGCTTTCGCAGGATTTTCGCGCTTTGGATTTAAAGCCGCGCAGTATACAATCGTGAAGCGACGCGCACTCCGTTTCTGCGGCGTCCTTTCGGACAGCCGCCGCAGAGGCTGTCGGGACATAATCTTTATACAGTCCGATAAATTCTTCGCTGTTTTCGTCCGTCCCCGAGAGGACGCCGAACGCCCTTACGACGCCCGTCATTTCGCCGTCCAAGGGATTGAGTATGGGCATATCGAGACCGCGCTCGAGCGCCATTGCGAGAAAGGTCTTGTTTAAAAGTCCGCGCGCGGGAAGTCCGAACGAGACGTTGGATACGCCGAGGGCGGTCTTTACGCCGAGCGTTTTCACCTTTTCGAGCGCTCTCAAGGTCTCTTTGACAAGCGCTTGTTCCGCCGACGCGGTGAGCACAAGCGTATCAATCATCACTCGGTGGCGCGAAATGCCGAATTCCTCGGCTCGGCGCACTATCTTCTCGGCTATTGCGAAGCGCTCTTCGGCGGTTTTCGGCACGCCGCGGCTGTCCATGCACAGCCCCAAAACGACCGCTCCGTACTTTTTTACTATGGGCAAAACCGCGCTCAGCACTTTGTCGTCGCCGTTTACGCTGTTTATCAAAGGTACGCCGTTGTAATACCTTGCCGCTTTTTCTATGGCCTTCGGATCGGACGAGTCTATCTGAAGCGGAAGTTCGACGTACTCCTGGATCTTTACTACGGCGTCTTTCATGAGCTCTGTTTCGTCGAGCCCCGGCATACCTACGTTTACGTCGAGCAGGTCCGCGCCCGCTTCGGCTTGAGCAATCGCTTCGCCGACGAGGTAATCGTAATCGCCGTTTGCGAGCGCCTGTTTAAGCTTCGGCTTTCCCGTGGGGTTCAGCCGCTCGCCGCATATTCTTACGGATTCTATCGTCACGGCTTTCGTGCACGAGGTCACGACGGTCTTTTTCTCCGCCTTTCGCTTAACGACGTTTCGCTCCTTGAGACTTGCGATACGGCTTATGAATTCGGGAGTCGTGCCGCAGCAGCCGCCCAAGACGGCTACGCCCATGTCCGCGTATATTTCGGCATAAAAAGCGAATTCGTCTATGGAAAGCGAATAGTGCGACTTGCCGTTTTTAAGGACGGGAAGTCCGCAGTTGGGCTGGACGATCACGGGCAGGGAAGTGAAAGCGAGCAGTCTTTCGACAATGGGCATAAGCTCTTTCGGTCCGAGCGAGCAGTTCACGCCGAGCGCGTCGACGCCCAGTCCTTCGAGCGTGACTGCGACGGTTTCGGGCGTAGAGCCTGTCAGCGTTCTGCCGTCCTCGCCGAATGTCATCGTCGCAAAAACGGGAGCGTCCGAGTTTTCTTTTAAGGCGAGTATGCAGGCTTTGAGCTCGTAAAGGTCGGAAAATGTTTCGGCGATGTAGCCGTCCGCTTTGCCGCGCGTTATTTTTGCGATTTCGGCATAAGCCTCATACGCTTCGTCGAAGGAAAGCGTGCCCGTCGGCGCGAGCATCATGCCCGTGGGTCCCACGTCGAAAAATACGGCTTTCTTTGCGACGCGCGCATTTTCGACTGCGGCGATCGCCAACTCGTCTATTTTGTAAGCGCCTCGGTATTTGAGGCGGTTGAGCCCGAACGAGTTCGCCGTTATGAAATCTGCGGCGGAGTAGGAAAGATGTATGTCCCTTATGTCGTCTGCATGCGTTAGGTTGAGATCCTCGGGTATGCCGCCGAGTCCGCGCTTTTCGAGCTCCGTGCCGAAGCCGCCGTCGAATAGCATTATCTTTTTTCCGAGAAGCATTTTTTGCCCTCCTTTTTGCGGCGGCAGTCCTTTTCGAGGATACAGCCTTTGCATTGCATATTTGCCGCGCCGTTTACGGCGACGATACCCGCCATGGACTTGCTCGGCAGCATATAGTTGTTTGCTCCGAGCGTTATGCCGAATTTTTCGGGTCGGAGCAGATCGAATATATATCTTATGTCCGAAACGTCGCTGTCGCCGTAGCCGGGGCAGAAGCGCGGAGCAAGCGAGTACGGTAAAGCTCTTTCGAACTCGTCGGCACGCTCCTCGAGATAGGCGCTTGCGCACGAATCCAAGACGACAGAGCGCGCCGCGTCCGTTTTGGAAAGGAGCTTTATTCGGCGGTCTATGTCGAGCCCTATCGTCGTGACCGAGACAATAACTCCCGTGCTGCCCGCAAGGTAGGAGAGGTACGGCTCTTTCGAAAGAAAAGAAGGCGGTGCGTCGAAATATTCGTAGCGGTAGACAAACCGCGACAGCTTCTTCACTTCCTCGAGCGATTCGTCTATAAGCGAATCCGTGCTTTCGGAGCGCTCTGCACCGTGATAGCCGAGATAGGCGTATATGCGGTTTTTAAGCTCGGAAGAGTCTGCCGAAAACATTTTCGAGTCTCCCGTATATTGCCTCGGCGGTATCCGCACGGTTCATCGTATAGATGTGTACGCCGGGCGCGCCCTTTGCTATAAGGTCGATTATCTGATATACGGCGTAGTTTATGCCGATTTCGCGCAGAACTTCGGGCGCGCCCGAATATACCTCTATCATGTTGCGAAGCTCGAGCGGTATCGTGCTTCCGCACATCGATTTTACGGCGGGCAGATTTTTCGTGCTCGTAATCGGCATAATGCCGGGAATTATAGGCGAGTTTATGCCCATGCGCCGAGCTTCGCCAACAAGTCGGTAATAATATGAATTGTCGTAGAAAATCTGCGTTATGAAAAAGCTTGCGCCCGTTTCCTCTTTTTTCTTGAGATTGGCAAGATCGGCATACAGCGTTTCGCATTCCGAATGTCCTTCGGGATAGCACGCCGCGCCGAGACAAAAGCCGTATTTCTTTATATAGCTTTCGAGCTCGCTCGCGTGTTTGAAATATTTGCAGTATTCGATGTCCTCGTCTTTGGGCTTGTCTCCGCGAAGGGCAAGCACGTTTTCGACGCCGAGAGAGACGAGTTTTGTCGCAACTCTGTCTATGTCGTCGGGGCTCGACGGTCCGCCCGTAAGATGTGCGAGCGGCTCCGTGCCGATCGATTTGATAAAGCCCGAAATTTCGGCGGCGTCACGCGCATTCGAGCCGCTTGCTCCGTATGTCACGCTTATAAAGTCGGGCGAAAGAGCCTTCAGTCTTTTGACGGTCTCGAAAAGTCCGTCCGCGGCGTTGCCGTCTTTTTTCGGCGGAAAGACTTCGAACGAGAGCGTTCTCTTTTGCTTTAGCAGTTTATCTATTCTCATGGAAAAAGTATACTCTTTTGTGCGTCTCAAGTCAAGTAAATGCAAAGCCGGCGGCGGTCTGCTTTTTGAACGGGATATATTTTTCCAAAGCGATTGACACGGTGCGGGCGCATATGGTATACTTTGCCTGTACTCGGCGCAGTCACGGAAAAAATCGATTTGTCGCCTTGTGCGGTAAGGAAATTATCGGAGGTATCAAATGAAGAAGTTTTTTTCCGACTTAAAGCCTTTATAACTAAAGGCAACATAGTCGATATGGCGGTCGGCGTCGTAATAGGCACGGCTTTCAGTGCCATAGTTACCAGCCTTGTAAACGACATAATAATGCCGCTTATCTCGGCTGCGACGGGCGGGTTCGACATAAGCGATTGGAAATGGGTGATTTCCGAGGCGCAGTACGACCCCGTGACGAATGCGATCACGAAGGCGGAAGCCGCGCTTCATTGGGGAAATTTCTTGCAGTGCATATTGAATTTCCTCATCATAGCCTTCTGTATCTTTGTGGTGCTCAGAATATTCATGAGCGCAAAGACGAGAATGGAAAAGGCGCAAGAAGGGTATAAGACGCTCAATAAGGCAGAATACAAACAGCTCCGCAGAGAACTGAAGGCGCAGGGAAAGAGCAAGGCGGAAATAAACGCGGCAATCCTTGCAAAGGAAGCGGAACTCACTGCGGCGGCAAAAGCCGAAGAGGAGAGAAAGGCGGCGGAAGAAAAGGCTAACGCTCCCGAAACGACCGAGCAACTCCTTACGCAAATACGCGATCTGTTGCAAATAAATTCGCAAAAGTAAAATTCCAAACTCAGTTTCAAAAGCGCACTTCCTATAGGGAATTAAAAAACAGAATTTTTAACAGATGCGCTTTCAGGCGAGGACAAAAGCTCTCGAACGAATTGTTCGAGAGCTTTCAACTTACACATAATGACGTTATTAAGATATATGAAATTTGCCGTATTAGGCTCCCCTTAGCAAGGGGAACCTGTATTGCGGTTAAATTGAAATTACGGTACTTTCATATATAATAACGCCTTCGGTTAAATATCATTGTTGCTATCGATGATTTCATTTTCCTGTTCCGCAATCAGACTATTTATGCGATAAAGTTTGTACCAACTAATAAACAGCATAACTAAATCTGCAAGCATGATAACACCGAATATAACGACCATAACAAAAAATGCTATTGAATTAAAATCTGTAAGTTGTTTTACAATTGAAAGCAATATAAAAGCAAACAATAATACCAAATCAATAGCCAAAGTAATTCGCTCTGTCTTTTTCCATTTCTTTTTCAGTTTAATCAAAACATAATTGTTCTTGGGTTGGTCATTATTGTTTATCATTTTTATTCTCCGCTAAATTACTGTTTATTTTATAATGATTATATCATGAATTTGTCAGATTATCGGCTTGAAGGTCTTTAATCCGCCCTTGACTATGCGGCAGTCGAGCACGGGTCCGCGGTAGATCTCTCCGTCGAGCTCTATCGGATATCCGAAAGGCGACGTGATTTTTACTTGTTCGCATACCGTGTGGTGAGTGTACGGCTTGTCCATATGCTTGCCGCCGACAAATCCCCAAAGCGCACGCATGAGCCCCTTCTTCGGGTACTCCATCGCTATGACGTCGAGCTTGCCGTCGTCGAACTTCGAGACGGGAGAGATCTTTATTCCGCCGCCTATCTGCTTTCCGTTACATACACCGACCATTACGCAGGAGTAGTGCGTGGTCTGTCCGTTTGCCTCCACGTCGAGCTCGTACGGAGTAAAGTGCCTTATGCAGTTTATGAGCGACATTATGTAGGTAAACTTAGTGTCTTTCTTGTTTTCCACGCCCTCGAGCACCGAAACGTCGAGCCCCGTGCCCGCGACGTTTAGACACCTTAGATTTTCTCCGACTTTTATGTAGTCGATGTCGATCTCTTCTCCGTTTAGGATAGTGTCGAGCGCAACCGTCGGCTTTTTGGACAGTCCGAACGCTTCGGCAAAATCGTTGCCCCTGCCGCTCGGCACGAAGCCCAAACGGCATTTTTCGGTATTTATTCCGTTTAAGACTTCATGAAAAGTCCCGTCGCCGCCCACGGCTATTATCGTGCCGCCGCCAAAGCCCGCCGCAAGCTCCCTTGCGTGACCCTTGGCTTTGGTCTCGGCAATTTCGTATTCTACGCCTTTTGCGTCGAGATATGCTTTTATTGCGGCTTCGGTTTTTCTGCCGCCGCCCCCGCCGCTGCCGGGGTTTGTTATTACGAGATACACACATTCCTCCTTGACGGTATCCGAAAATCCGCGCGATTTTTGTCCGAATCCGTCGAATAAAGTATATCAGTTTCCCGATAAAATATCAAGGGAAAACGAAGAAAAAGATTATACGCATATTCGCCGTCGCTAAATTCGGGTATAAAATGCTTGCCCCGAATGACAGTTTAATGGTATAATATAATCGTATGAAGATAGAAATACCTAAAAGCTTGGAATTTATTATAAGGAACGCGGGCGTTCCCGTCTATGTCGTGGGCGGTTATGTCCGCAATTCGCTGCGTTCGCTTCGCCCTACGGACATAGATCTTGCCGGTCCCTATCCCGTAAGCGTACTTAAGCTCCCCTCGAAGTACAGAGTAAAGACGGTCAATTTCCGTCTCGGCACGGCGCAGATAAAATGCGGGAAGGAAGTCTACGAGTACACGCCTTTTCGCGTCGAGAGCTATGACAAGGGACATACGCCGAGCGAGGTGTGTTTTACGACCGACATAAAGCAGGACGCGCTTCGCCGCGACTTTACCTGCAACAGCGTCTATTACGACGTGATAAACGACGAACTTATCGACCTGTGCGGCGGCATAAACGATATTGAAAAGGGGATACTCCGCTCCATTCGTCCCGAACGCACGCTGTCTGCGGACGGCTTGCGCATCTTGCGGCTGATCCGCTTCGCGGCGCAGCTCGGCTTCAAGATAGAAGGTACGACCGCGCAGACGGCTATGGCGAAAGCCGAACTTTTAAGAGAGATCTCGCAGGAGAGAAAGCGCGACGAGCTCAATAAAATGCTTGTCGCCGACCAGGCGAACGGCATAGATCAGGCGCATTACCGCGCAATGAAGCTGCTTGCGAAAATGGGTATTTTCAAGTATCTGATTCCCGAAGTCGAGCAGTGTATGAACGTCGGGCAAAATCCGACCTATCACAAGTACGACGTCGCCGAGCATACGTTCCGCACGGTGGCATATGCGGCTCCCAAGGTGCGGCTTGCGGCGCTGTTCCATGATCTCGGAAAAGCCTATTGTATGGAAAAGCACGGAAATATGCACGGTCACGAGCACGTAAGCGCGCAGATTGTCGACCACAGAATGGGCTATTACGGGCTTCGATACAGCAACGACGAAATATCGTTCGTAAAAAGGCTCGTGCTGAATCATATGTACGATATGTCGGGAAATACGTCGGAGGCTAAAGTCAGACGCTTCGTCGCCGCGAACTTCGACATCATAGACGACCTGGTGGACCTCATAAACGCCGACCGTCTCGCGACGGGAATGGTGACGCGCGACGACCTTACCGAAAGCCGTTTCACGAAAGTCAAATGGGACATAATAGAGAGCGGAGCTCCCGTGTATGTAAGCGATCTCGAAATAGACGGAAACGACTGCATTGCCGCAGGACTTTCGGGGGAGAGCATAGGGGTCTTTCTCGACGAAATGCTCGAAAGCTGTCTGCAAAATCCCAAGCTCAACAACAGGGATTGGCTCATGGAACGGGCGACAAAGAGAGCCGAAAAAACGGCGAAGGAGGAAACGCACGAATGAGAGCCGATCTTCACTGTCACAGCAATTGTTCGGACGGCAAGCTTCCGCCGCACCTTCTTCCCGCGCTGGCTAAAAAAGCGGGCGCCGATGTCTTTGCGCTCACGGACCACGACACGATGTGCGGAGTGGAGCGCGCGCGTGCGGCTGCAAAGCAAGAGGGAATAGGTTTTATAGGCGGCGTCGAAATTTCTTCGTACGGGGAGTGCAACGTCCACGTGCTCGGATACAACGTCGACGACAAGCACCCGGCATTCCGTTCTTTCGAGGAAAAGATCGCCGTCTGCCGAGACGATCGTATCCGCGAAATGATCGGACGTCTAAACGAGAGAAAGGTAAAAATCACATACGAAGACGTAATGGAGTTTGCCGTACGCAGTCCGTCGCGCGCGCACGTCGCTCGCGCAATGGTGAGCCGCGGCTATGCGCCCGACATCAAGACCTGTTTCGATAAATGGCTTAAAGAGGGCGAGCCGTGCTATGTGCCTAATGACATGATAACGCCCGTCGAAGCCGTCGAACTCATTTTAAAGTGCGGCGGAGTCCCCGTGCTTGCCCACCCCATGCGTCTCAAGATGTCGCTCGAAAGCGGCGAAAAGCTCGTAAAGAGCCTTAAGGACGCGGGTCTTGAGGGAATAGAGGCAAGCTACAAGTTGTTTGACGAAAGCATAACGGCGCCGTTTTACGCAATGGCGGAAAAATACGACCTGTTCGTGACGAACGGCGGCGATTTCCATGCCCCCGACCGAAGCGCGTTCGTGCCTCGGACGATAAGCGAGAGGACGGCTGCCGCTTTGGGACTGTAAAAAAAGCGACGCGCCGTAAGGCGTAACGCCGCTTTTTTATCTGACGTATGAGCGTTATGCGTTTGCCGAGCAGTCGCAGAACTTTTCGCAAGCGCAGGCGATCTGTTCGCAGTCGGCGCACGTCGTTTCGTAAAGTCCGTTTGCGCTCATATAATTGAATGCGTCGAACTGGTCGTCCGCGCACTCGTTCATGAGCGTGCGAAGAAGCTCGCGGAGCTTGTCGTCGGCGGATTCTATTATCGCTTCGGCATAGAGCTTGACAAGCGTCTTGTGGCAGCTTAAGATGTCGGATATGATGTCGTCGTCGGTAAGAGCGCAGTTTTCAAGCGCGCAATCTGTCTTGGTTTTCATGTGGCGTCCTCCTTACTCTTGATTTTCGAGATAGTTTAAGATGGTCTCGAAGCGGTGTTTGCAGTTGTTGGCGTATCTTCCTACGTTTGCCTTGAGGTGTTCGTCTTCGATATCGCCGACATAGTTGCAGCATTTCTTGTACGCGAGATTTTCCGAATCCAGCAGTTCGCCGAGCTTGGAAAGACTCTTAGTGGTGATGTTGGGCATAATGTGCTCCTCCTTGTTTTTTTCGAGTGACTAATTCCAAGGATAACACCCGTGACGGGCTATTCGGCGCTCTGCCTTCGTTAAATCCACTCGTAGTAGTCCCGCTACAACTTCGTGAATTTGCCTCGGCATAGCTCCGAATATCCTCGTCGGCGGGCGCGTAGCGTTTTTACGAGACAAATTGCGAGGATAGACGTACGAAACGGAGCGAGTCGTACCCTCTGCGGTACGTCGAACGACGTTTTGCGCGTATAGACCGCAATTTGCCCGTAAAAATGTATCTGTCGGGATTAGTCACTCGTACGTGTAGTATGCGGCGTTTTGTCGCGTGTTATGCGCAAAACTCGAAACGCGAGGTGAAATCGTGGGTAAAATAACCGATATAAAACTACAGAAAGGGAACAAGTCTCGCGTCAGCATTTTCATCGACGGCAGATTTTTCTGCGGGCTCGACGCGTTGACGGCGTTAAAGCACAGGCTCGAAACAGGCGCGGAAATAGACGAGGACGAGCTTGCGAAGATCCAGGTGGATTCCGAGTATGCGGGCGCGCTCGACAAGTCCCTCGGCTATCTCTCCGTGAGGCAAAGAAGCGAGAAGGAAATCGGCGACTATCTGAAAAAGAAAGGGTGCCTTCCCATAACCGTTTCGCGCGTAAAGGAAAGACTCAGGGAACTCGGGTATCTAAACGACAGAGAATACGCACGCGCATATGTTTCGGAGAACAAGCGGCTTTACGGGACCGTGCGCCTAAAGAACGAGCTTTTGAAGCGCGGTGTGAGCAGAGAAATCATAGACGAAACGCTCGAAACGGATGACAGGAGCGAGGAAGTGGTCGCGCTTGCGAAAAAACTGTGGAAGACCTGCGGCGGCGAAAAGCGCAAGCTCAAGGAAAAACTCTTCCGAAAGGGCTGTATGTCGGACGAGATATCTCAAGCCGTGTATGCGCTCGAGGACGAGGCGTTCTTCGACGAGGACGAGGAACAATACGAATAAAATTCATTGCGGAGGATTCAGTTATGCAACCCGTTATACCCGAGGGCTTCAGGCTCGGACATTTCGACGACGAATTTACGGGCGTCAGCGTCGTATTGTGCGACGGCGGCGCGGTGGGCGGCGTGGACGTGCGCGGCTGTGCGCCGGGCACGCGTGAAACCGATTTGCTGAGAGCCGAAAAAGCGATAGACGTCGTTCATGCGGTTGCGCTGTGCGGCGGCTCGGCTTACGGACTCGAGGCGTGCTGCGGCGTAATGCACTATCTTAAAGATAAGGGCGTCGGTTATAAAATGGGCGATAAGATAGTGCCGCTTGTGGCGGGAGCCGTGCTTTACGATTTAAACGGCGACGGTTATCACTATCCCGATATGTCGTTCGGCAAAAAGGCGTGCGAGCGTGCGGACTTCAGACCCGTTCGCGGCTCGGTCGGCGCGGGCAAGGGCGCTACGGTCGGAAAGATACGCGGGGCGCAGTTCGCGACAAAGTCGGGGCTCGGCATAGCTTCGGTGCGCGCCGGCGAAGCTCTTGTCACGGCTGTAGTCGCCGTAAACGCCTGCGGCGACGTTTACGATGCGGACAGCGGCAAAATAATGGCGGGAGCCAAGGCGAACGACGGGAGCTTTCTCGATACGGCGGGCTGTATCGTGCGCGGAAACTTTGCTCGGCTCATGACGGGCGGCAATACGACAATAGGCTGTATTTTGACCGACGCCCGGCTTACGAAGCTCGAGGCGAACAAGCTTGCCACGCTCGCTCACGACGGCATGGCGCGGGTCATTCGTCCCGTTCATACCGACATGGACGGCGACACGCTCTTTGCGCTCTCTTCGGGTAAAAAGGAGGCGCAGTTCATGATGCTCGGCGTTGCGGCGGAGGAAGCCGTGGCGCGTGCCGTCATGGACGCGGTGAGAGTGTGATAGGGCTCGATATGGTCGAGATAGCGCGTATCGAACGGGCGGCGAAGAGCCGTCGGTTTTTGGTACGCGTTTTCACGAAGAGAGAGCTCGCTTACTTCGAAAAGAGTAAAAAAGCCGAGACGCTTGCGGGAATGTGGTGCGTAAAAGAAGCAGTCGGAAAGGCTCTCGGGACGGGAATAAGATTTCCTTTTACCGATATAGAGACCGTCAGGGACGAAATGGGCAAGCCTATTGCCGTCCTTTACGGTAAAGCCAAGGAACTTGCCGGCGGAGGCAGAGTGGAGATCTCCATTACGCACGAAAGGTCGACGGCGGCGGCTGTCGCCGTAATAGTTCGGGAGTAGATACATGAAGCGGATAGTCACGGCAAGGGAAATGCGCGCGTGCGAGGAAAAGGCTCGGGCATACGGACTCTGCGAAGACGTCATGATAGAATCGGCGGCGGCAGAGATGTTTCGCGCGCTCGAAAAGAGGATAAAGAAAAGCGAACTTACGGCTGTGTTTGCGGGAAGCGGCAACAATGCCGCGGACGGCTTGAGCCTCGCGCGGATCATGCATTTAAACGGCTATCGCACGGAAGTGGTCGCAGTGGGCGAAAACCGCAACAAATACGCGTCGGACAGACTCATGGCATATATTGCGCTCGGCGGTAAGGTTGTCGGACTCGAAACGGCAAAACTTCGCGCCGACGGCTACGGCTTTGTCGTGGACGCGCTTTTCGGCATAGGACTTTCCCGCGCGGCGGAGGGCGAATATCTCGAGGCTGTGCGGCTCATGAACTCGTGCGGCGCGTACGTAATATCCGTGGATATAGCGTCGGGACTCGGAAGCGACGACGGAACCGTGAGGGGCGAGGCGGTGAAAGCCGATCTCACCGTTACTTTTGCCGCATATAAGTACGGACACTTTCTCGGCGAGGGCGCAAACTACAGCGGAAAAGTCGTGCTTGCCGACATGGGAATAGCCGTGGACGTCGGCGCGATCCTGACGGAAAAGAGTGTGCCGAAACTCGGCGCGAGAAAAAAAGTCAGCCACAAGGGGACCTACGGCAGAGTGCGGATAATAGGCGGAAGCGCGACTATGCCGGGCGCGCCCCTCATTGCCGCCGAAAGCGCAATGCGTGCGGGAGCGGGACTTACTTCGCTCTGTCATGCCGCCTCTCTTCCGGACGCGTACCGAAAGAGGGTAAAGGAAGCGACGCTTATGCCGCTTGCCGACGACAATGGTGATATAAGGTGCGACGCGGCCGCGCTCGGCGAAATAATGCGCGGCGCGGACGCCATTGCCGTCGGCATGGGTATGGGTAAGAACCCCGAGATCATAAACATTATAGAATATCTTGCGCATAATTTCGACGGCGTGCTCGTAGTGGATGCGGACGGACTCAATGCGCTCGTGTCTCGGCTCGACATTTTGGACGGACATAAGTGCAGGCTCGTGCTCACGCCTCACCGCGGCGAGTTCTATAGGCTTTTCGGCGAGTGCAAGGAAAGCGAAATCGTCTCCTGCGTCGCGAAGGCGGCAAAGGAACTCGACGCCGTAGTCGTCTGCAAGTCCAATACGACGGTAATCGCCGACAAAAGCGAAGTGTATTTAAACGCTTCCGGCTCGCCCGCGATGAGCAAGGGCGGAAGCGGAGACGCGCTTGCCGGCGCCATAGCCGCGCTTTCATGCCGAATGGGTGCGCTTTGCGGAGCGGCGCGCGCCGCATACGATTTCGGAGTTGCGGGCGAAAGGGCAGCCGAAGCTTTGGGCGAAAACGCCGTCCTTGCAAGCGACGTCATAGCTCGGCTCGATACAAAACGGTAGATCGTTTATATTCGATCATATTTATCGTCGCTCGGAAAAAATTTCGGGCGGCGTTTTTCGGTATAAATATTTGCTTTCGGAAACTAAAAATCGAAAAATCAGGTATACTAACAGTATAAGTTAAGGAAAAGGGGAAATAAATAATGCGTAGTTACTTAATTGAGGTGGACGAAGAATTGGACAAAATTCTCGGCTCGGCGGCGTCGCTCAAAAATATGAGCGTGGAAAAACTCATAACTTTGTTGTTGCACCGTTTTGCGCTCGACCCGCATAGCATGAAAGTAGAGGATATGCAGAGCGGTTACGTCTCTTGCGGCGAAATCAACCTCGAGTGGGCTAATCTCAAATAAATTGTCAAGGAGCGGTGTGCGCCTATATGGAACAGATAAAACGGGGACAGATATATTATGCGGACTTAAGCCCCGTTGTCGGATCCGAGCAGGGCGGCACGCGCCCCGTACTTATAATACAAAACGACGTCGGCAATAAGTATTCGCCGACCGTAATCGCCTGTGCGGTCACTTCGCAGCTGACGAAAGCCAAGCTTCCCACTCATATCGAAGTAAAGCAGGGACAATTCGGGCTTCCCAAGGACTCCGTCATACTTCTCGAGCAGATTCGCACACTCGACAAACGCCGCCTCAAAGAACGCGTCGGCGAACTCGATGCGGCGGCGATGGGGAGGGTAGATAGAGCCATTCTCATCTCCCTCGGCTTCGTTTAAGGGCTTATATACTTCGCGAATACGGACTGCGTTCGGCGTTTGCCTTGGTCGTGTACGGTTAAGTACACTCCCGTCGGCGCACGCCGACAGCTGTCCGTTTCGCTCGCATCTAAGCCCTTAAACCGCCATAATTTTTTTATGTCATTCTGCTCAGCCGAGCGCGGAGCGCGACCGCCACGAAGCGTAACTTCCATTATGTCATTTTGAGCCTATTCTTTTTATGTCATTTCGACCGAAGCTCGAAGAGCGAAGCGGAGAAATCTCAATCTAAACCAAAAGACCTTTCGACTGCGCTCAAGGTGACAGTGAGTCTCATGTGATTCCGAGCGAAGTCGAGGAATCTATTCCATAGTAATTCTTTTAAAAAGGATTCTTAAGGCAAAGCCTTAAGTCGTTTAAAGGAGAGGGAATTGAAAGGGAGAGGAACAG
>CAJULE010000023.1 GCA_910587445.1 uncultured Christensenellaceae bacterium | reverse complement strand
TGCTTGAACAATATCCTACACTATACATAGAAAGTTAAATTTCAATTTATCTTACTTAATTATGTTTAGACAAAAGCTCTCGGACAATTTGTCCAAGAGCTTTTGTCGTTGATTAGAAGTTTAACTATTTATTACCGAAATAAAAAGTAAATCCGAACCACTCACTTGTAACAAGTAAACAATTCGGATTATACTCTTTTGGTGCGCCGTAAGGAGCTCGAATCCCTAACCTTTGGTTCCGTAGACCAACGCTCTATCCAATTGAGCTAACAGCGCATATATCGTTATTGTATTTTCGGCACTGTCAAGGAGCTTGATTCCCCAACCTTTGGCTTAAGTAGACCAACGCTCTATCCAACCAAAGCTAACAGCGCATATATCGTTATTGTATTTTCGGCACTGTCAAGGAGCTCGAATCCCCAACCTTTGGCTTAAGCAGACCAACGCTCTATCCAATTGAGCTAACAGCGCATAATGACTTTGCCTCAATGCTTGATTATTATATATCAATTATGCGGCAAAGTCAATCGTTTTCGAGCCTGTGTTTGAAAATTATACTTTCGTATTCGTATTGCGAAGGATAACGTCGTGATAGCCGCCCTCGACGATACTCGTAGCGGAAACGAGGGTTATTTTGGCTTCCTTCTGAAGCTGAGGTATACTCGTCACGCCGCAGTTGCACATCGTGGACTTTACTTTGTAAAGGCTCTTTTCGACGTTGTCGCGAAGCGGACCCGCATACACGACATACGAGTCGACGCCTTCCTCGAACGAGAGCTTGGACTTTCCGCCGAGGTCGTATCTCTGCCAATTGCGGGCACGGTTGCTTCCCTCGCCCCAATACTCTTTTACATAAGTTCCGTTTACGTTGAGTTTGTTCGTCGGGCTTTCGTCAAAGCGCGCAAAGTACCGACCGAGCATTATGAAGTCTGCGCCCATTGCGAGAGCAAGCGTCATGTGATAGTCGTGAACTATTCCGCCGTCCGAGCAGATAGGCACGTAAATGCCCGTCTTTTTATAGTATTCGTCGCGAGCCGCCGCAACTTCTATGACCGCCGTAGCCTGTCCCCTGCCGATACCCTTTTGCTCGCGCGTGATACAGATAGAGCCGCCGCCGATACCTATTTTTACGAAATCCGCACCCGCTTCCGCAAGGAACATAAAGCCGTCCCTGTCCACGACGTTTCCCGCACCCACTTTTACGCTGTCGCCGTACTTCGAGCGAATGAAGTCGAGCGTCTTTTTCTGCCAGCAGGTATAGCCCTCGGACGAGTCGATACACAGTACGTCTGCGCCCGCTTCGACGAGAGCAGGTACGCGCTTTTCGTAGTCGAGCGTATTTATGCCCGCGCCCACTCTGAAGCGTTTGTGCTCGTCGAGAAGCTCCTGCGGGTTCTCCTTATGATTGTCATAGTCCTTTCTGAAAACGAGATAGACGAGATTGCCCTTGCCGTCTATGAGGGGAAGCGAATTGAGCTTGTGCTCCCAAATTATGTCGTTTGCCTCCTTGAGCGAAGTCGAAGCAGGTGCGGTCACGAGTTTTTCTATGGGAGTCATGAACTCCTTTATCTTCGTATCCGCCGCCATACGGCTTACGCGGTAGTCCCTGCCCGTAACTATGCCGAGAAGCTTTCCGCTACCCGTGCCGTCCGCCGTAATGGGAACGGTGGAATGTCCTTTCCTTTCCTTCAAAGCAAGCACATCCGCAAGCGTATTGTCGGGCTTGAGATTGCTGTCGGAAACGACGAAGCCCGCCTTATAATTCTTGACGCGAGCCACCATAGCCGCCTCGTCCTCAATCGACTGCGATCCGTATATGAACGAAAGTCCGCCCTCCCTTGCGAGTGCAAGCGCGAGATTGTCGTCGGAAACAGACTGCATTATCGCCGAAACAAGCGGAATATTCAGACTGATCGAAGGCTCCTCGCCCTTCTTGTATTTGACGAGCGGAGTCTTTAGCGAGACGTTCGCGGGGACACACTCGGGCGACGTATAGCCGGGTATGAGCAGATATTCGCTGAACGTATGCGACGGTTCTTTACAGTAGTGCGCCATGTTTTTTGCCTCCATAAGCAATTCGTAACGATCGTAGTCGTCTTGTCAAGACACGCCTTGTGTCTTAATATGTCATATAATATTGCATACAGTATATCACAACGAAAAAAAACTTGCAATCGTTTTCGAGAAGATTTTCGCGTCGGAATGAAAAAAACACTCCGAAACAAGCTGTCCGTTTCGAAGTGTCTTGTGTTATTTTATATGGGTCTATGCGCCGACCGTTTCCGCGGAGGTCTCGCCCTCTGCCGTCGCTTCTTCGCCTTCCGCCGCAGTCTCGCCCTCTGCCGCCGCGCTCTGATCCACGTGCTCGTAAGGGGTGACTCCCTTATAGCTGCGCATACCCGTACCTGCGGGAATGAGCTTGCCGATTATGACGTTTTCCTTAAGTCCTACGAGCGGATCTATCTTGTTCTTTATAGCCGCTTCGGTAAGCACTCTCGCCGTCTCCTGGAAGGAAGCCGCCGAAAGGAAGCTGTCGGTCGCAAGAGCCGCTTTGGTTATGCCGAGAAGCGTGTGCTTACTGACGGGCGGACGTCCGTAGTTTTCCATTGCCTTGCGGTTCGCCTCGTCGAATATCGCGAGATCGACCATTTCGCCCGGCAACAAATCGGTGTCCCCTCCGTCCTCGACTTTGACCTTTTTAAGCATCTGACGGACTATGACTTCGATGTGCTTGTCGTTTATCTGCACGCCCTGGCTGCGGTAGACGGACTGTACTTCCTTGAGGATATACGCCTGAACGTACCTTCTGCCCTTCGTGCGGAGAATGTCGTGCGGGTTTATAGGTCCTTCCGTAATAGCGTCGCCTGCGGCTATCACAGCTCCGTTCTTTATCTCGGGCTTGAGCTTAGCGCCGAACGGTATGGAATAGCCGTCCTCTTTGCCGTCGTCCTTCTTGACTACGACGTCGCGCTTTCCGTCCTTTTCGACTACGCGCACTTTGCCGCCGTATTCCGCGACAATCGCAACGCCCTTGGGTTTGCGAGCCTCGAACAACTCCTCGACGCGCGGTAGTCCTCGCGTAATATCGTCCGCCGCCGCGACACCGCCCGTATGGAAGGTACGCATCGTAAGCTGCGTGCCCGGCTCGCCTATGGACTGAGCGGCTATTATACCCACCGCCTCGCCTATGCGGACCATGCGGCTTCCCGCCATATCCTTTCCGTAGCACTTTGCGCAGACGCCGTTTTTCGAGCTGCAAGTGAGCACGGTTCTTATCTTGACTGCGGTAATTCCCGCCGCCGCGATCTCCTTCGCCTTTTCTTCGGAAATCATTTCGTTCATTGCGACGATGACGCGCTTCTTGTCCTTCGGGTGGACGACGTCCTCCGCCGCCACTCTGCCCGTAAGTCTGTCCTCGAGGCTTTCGATGACCTGATTGCCTTCCATGATAGCCGACGTGAGCATACCCTTGGGAGCCATGCCCTCGCAGCAGTCGTCCTCGCGCACGATGACGTCCTGCGATACGTCCACGAGACGTCGCGTAAGATAGCCGGAGTCGGCGGTTTTAAGCGCGGTATCGGCAAGACCTTTACGTCCGCCGTGGCTGGAAATGAAGTATTCGAGCACGGAAAGACCTTCGCGGAAGGACGAGCGCACGGGCGTCTCGAGCGTCTTACCCTGAGGGTTGGTCATGAGTCCGCGCATACCCGAAAGCTGGGAAATCTGCTTCATGCTGCCGCGGGCGCCGGAAATAGCCATCATGTTTATGGGGTTGAACTCGTCGAGAGTCTTTTTGAGCGCATTCGTAACTTTGTCGTTTGCGCCGCTCCACTCGCCGACTACGAGCTTATACTTTTCGTCCTCGGTCATGAAGCCGCGTTCGTACAGTTTTTCGATATTTATGACGCGCTTTTCCGTCTCGTCGAGAATTTCTTTCTTTTCGGGCGGAATGTGCATATCGAAGACCGAAGTCGTGATCGCGCCTATCGTCGAATACTTGAAGCCGAGCGCCTTTACGTTGTCGAGCACCTTGACGGTCTCGGTCGCACCCTTGAGCTTGAAGGTCGCGTCGACGATCTTCTGAAGTCCGGATTTGTCCACGCGGAAGTTGATTTCCTGAAGGAACATATCGTCCTCCGTCTCGCGGCGGACAAAACCTATATCCTGCGGTATGGCTTCGTTGAATATAAGTCTGCCGACCGTAGTTTCGATTCGCTTGTGCTTGATTACGCCGTCGAAGTCATGGGACATACGCACCCAGATCTTGCTCTGGAGCTCGATCTCCTTATTCGCGTAAGCCATTTTGGCTTCGTCCACGTCGCAGAAGATCTTACCCTCGCCCTTTGCGCCCGGCTTATCCATGGTAAGATAGTAACAGCCTATGACCATATCCTGCGTAGGCGAGCAGACGGGACGACCGTCGGAAAGCTTCAGGATATTGTTGGTTGCGAGCATCAAAAAGCGCGCTTCGCACTGAGCTTCTATCGAAAGAGGAACGTGCACAGCCATCTGGTCGCCGTCGAAGTCGGCGTTGAACGCGCCGCAGGCAAGCGGATGGAGTTTTATTGCTCTGCCCTCGACGAGCACGGGCTCGAACGCCTGTATGCCGAGGCGGTGAAGTGTGGGCGCACGGTTAAGGAGCACGGGGTGTTCCTTAATAACGCCCTCGAGCACGCCCCAGACCTCGTCGCCCGCGCGTTCGACTATGCGCTTGGCGCTCTTTATGTTGTGGGTCTTGTTCTGTGCGACAAGTTCCTTCATGACGAACGGCTTGAACAGCTCGAGCGCCATTTCCTTGGGCAGACCGCACTGGTACATCTTGAGCTCGGGACCTACGACTATGACGCTTCGACCAGAGTAGTCGACGCGCTTGCCCAAAAGGTTCTGTCTGAAACGTCCCTGCTTGCCGCGGAGAAGTCCCGACAGCGACTTGAGCTCGCGGTTGCCCGCACCCGAAATCGCCTTGCCGCGCCTGCCGTTGTCTATAAGCGCGTCGACGGCTTCCTGAAGCATACGCTTTTCGTTTCTGACGATGATGTCGGGAGCGCCGAGCTTTATGAGCGTCTTTAAGCGATTGTTTCTGTTTATTACTCTGCGATAGAGATCGTTCAAATCGCTCGTCGCAAATCTGCCGCCGTCGAGTTGTACCATGGGACGAAGCTCGGGCGGAAGCACGGGCAGCACGTCGAGCACCATCCAGGTCGGATTGTTGCCGCTCTTTACAAACGAATCGAGTATGTCGAGACGCTTAATGGCGCGCACCTTTTTCTGACCGGTGGACTTGTCGACCACCTCGCGCATTTTCTTATATTCTTCCTCGAGATTGACTGCGGAAAGCAATTCCTTGACCGCCTCCGCCCCCATTCCCACGCGGAACGCATTTTCTCCGTACTGCGCGCGCGCTTCCATGAGCTGTGCGTCGGAGAGAATCTGCTTATACTCGAGCGGCGTGTCGCCGGGGTCGAGCACTATGAAGTTTACGAAGTATACGACCTGCTCGAGCGCCTTGGGCGTCATGTCGAGAAGGAGTCCTATACGAGAGGGAACGCCTCTGAAATACCATATGTGCGTGACGGGAGCGGCGAGCTCGATGTGTCCCATGCGCTCGCGGCGCACCTTTGCGCGAGTGACCTCGACGCCGCACTTGTCGCATATCACGCCCTTATAGCGTATGCGCTTGTACTTGCCGCAATGGCACTCCCAGTCCTTCGTCGGTCCGAATATGACCTCGCTGAACAAGCCTTCCTTTTCGGGCTTCTGCGTGCGGTAGTTTATGGTTTCGGGCTTTGTGACTTCGCCGTGCGACCACTCTCTTATCTTGTCGGGACCCGCAATCGCAATCTGCATACAATCGAAATTATTGAGTTCGAACATTTACTTGTCCTCCTCCTTCTTGCTCTTCTTTCCCTTCTTTGCGGGAAGCTCGTCGTCGAGGTAATCGTCCTCGGTTATCTGTCTGTCCGCGAACGGGTCTGCTATCTCGACTTCCTCCTCGCCGAAGAGAGCCTTGTCGATATCTTCGTCTGCGGGAGCGGCAATGGGCTCGTCGTCGAACATATCGTCGCTCTCGCCCAAATCGAGCTCCTCGTCGAAGTTGATCTCTCCGTCCTCGAAGTGCTTCTTGCGCTGTTCGCTCTCCTCGACCTGGTTATAGCCGAATACGTCGTCCTCGATGAGATCCTTTATGGAGATCTCGTTTCGGTCTTCGTTGAGCACCTTGACGTCGAGCGCAAGCGCCTGAAGTTCTTTTATGAGCACCTTGAACGATTCGGGCACGCCCGGCTCGGACGTGTTGAGCCCCTTTACTATGGACTCGTACGTCTTTACTCTGCCGACGATGTCGTCGGACTTGACCGTCATTATCTCCTGCAAGACATTTGCCGCGCCGTATGCGTACAGCGCCCAAACTTCCATTTCGCCGAAACGCTGTCCGCCCATCTGCGCCTTGCCGCCGAGAGGCTGCTGCGTGACGAGCGAGTACGGACCGGTCGAACGTGCGTGTATCTTGTCGTCGACAAGGTGGATAAGCTTGATCATATACATATAGCCGACCGTCGCGCGGTTTTCGAAGGGCTCGCCCGTTCTGCCGTCGTACATGAGGATCTTTCCGTCGACTTTGCCGTCGGTCGTAAAGCCGTTCTGTTCGAGAAGCATCTTTATGTCGCTCTCGAGCGCACCGTCGAATACGGGAGTGGCTACCTTCCAGCCGAGCGCCTTTGCCACAAGTCCGAGATGGACCTCGAGCACCTGTCCGATGTTCATACGGGAAGGCACGCCGAGCGGATTCAAGACTATCTGAAGCGGAGTTCCGTCAGCCATGAACGGCATATCCTCTTCGGGGAGTATGCGGGATACGACGCCCTTGTTACCGTGTCTGCCCGCCATCTTGTCGCCGACCGAAATCTTACGTTTCTGTGCGATGTATACTCTGACGAGCTTGTTCACGCCGGGGCTCATTTCGTCCTTGTTCGCGCGGGTGAACACCTTGACGTCGACGACTATGCCGCCCTCGCCGTGAGGCACGCGAAGAGACGTGTCGCGCACCTCTCTCGCCTTTTCTCCGAATATCGCGCGCAGCAATCTTTCCTCTGGCGTGAGCTCGGTCTCGCCCTTGGGCGTGACCTTGCCGACGAGAATGTCGCCGCTCGTGACTTCCGCGCCGATACGCACGATACCGTCCTCGTCGAGGTTTTTAAGGGCGTCCTCGCCGACGTTGGGTATGTCGCGCGTGATCTCTTCCTCGCCGAGCTTGGTGTCTCTTGCGTCGATTTCGTGCTCTTCTATATGAATGGAAGTGAACACGTCGTCTTTTGCTATCTTTTCGTTTATGAGAATTGCGTCCTCGTAGTTATAGCCTTCCCAGGACATGAATCCGATGAGAATGTTTCTGCCGAGTGCAAGCTCCGCGTTCTGCGTCGAGTGACCGTCCGCAAGCACCTGACCCTTTTCCACTCTCTCGCCCTTTTCGACGATCGGCTTCTGATTTATGCAAGTGCCCTGGTTGGAGCCGATGAACTTTTTGAGCTTGTAAGTCGCACGCGAGCCGTCGTCCTCGTCCACCATTATAGTGTCCGCGTCGACGTATGCGACTTTGCCCGCATTTCTCGCCCAGACCATAACGCCCGAGTCGTATGCTATTTTATGCTCTATGCCCGTGCCGACGATGGGAGCTTCGGGCTTGAGAAGAGGAACTGCCTGTCTCTGCATATTCGAGCCCATGAGCGCGCGGTTCGTGTCGTCGTTTTCGAGGAAGGGTATGAGCGCCGTTGCGACCGAAACCATTTGGCGCGGCGAAACGTCGATGTAATCGATGTCGTTGCGGTTGTGCTCGCCGATGTCGTCGCGATAGCGCGCGAGCACGCGTTCCTTTTCGAACCAGCCGTTTTCGTCGAGAGGCTCGTTTGCCTGTGCGACGATGTATCTGTCCTCTTCGTCCGCGGACAGGTAATCGACTATGTCCGTGACCTTCTTGTTTTCCTTATCGACTCTGCGGTACGGAGCTTCGATAAAGCCGTAGCGGTTGATACGCGCATATGCGGAAAGCGAGCTTATAAGACCGATGTTCTGTCCTTCGGGCGTCTCTATCGGGCACATACGCGAGTAGTGCGAGTAGTGAACGTCGCGCACCTCGAACGAAGCGCGTTCGCGATTGAGACCGCCGGGTCCGAGCGCCGAGAGCTTTCTCTTATGCGTGAGCTCGGCAATGGGGTTGCTCTCGTCCATGAACTGCGAAAGCTGGGACGAGCCGAAGAATTCTTTTATCGAGCTCGATACGGGACGTATGTTTATGAGGGTCTGCGGAGTGAGGTCTGCGTCCGACTGGATCTGCATTCTCTCCCTTATGACGCGCTCGAGTCTCGCGATACCTATGCGGAACTGGTTCTGCAAAAGCTCGCCCACGCTGCGCACTCTGCGGTTGCCGAGGTGGTCGATGTTGTCGCAGAAGCCTATGCCGTAGCGAAGTCCCGTTATATAGTTTATGGTTGCGATCACGTCGTCGACGAGAAGATGTTTTACGACGAGATTGTCTACGTTTGCGACAATGAGGTTTTTAAGCTTTTCGTCGTCGCCCGCCGCCTCGTCCATGAGCGCCTTGAGCGTCGCGTAATGCACCTTTTCGCCTATGCCGAGATCCTCGGGATCGCAGTCCACATAGTCCTTGAGGTCCACATGATTGTTGCCTATGACGGTGTGAACGCCCGTTTCCGTAGCGTACAGCTCGGGATTGACGGCGACGGTGACTTCGTTTATGCCGGCGTTTTGTATTCTCACGGCAGTCGCCTCGTCTATAAGCGCGCCTTTCTTTACGTAGAGCACGCCGTCCGCGTCGGTAACGTCCTCGCCTGCGACCTGTCCCGCGATACGTGCGGCGAGCGCAAGTTTTTTGTTGAATTTATAGCGGCCCACACGCGACAGATCGTACTTTCTGCGGTCGTAGAAGAGATTTTCCACATAGCCGCGTATGCTGTCGAGGTTGGGTATCTCCCCGGGACGAAGCTTGCGGTTAAGCTCGATAAGACCGTCGTCCTCGTTTTTCGTACCGTCCTTTTCGCAGGTCGTACGAATGAGCTTTTCGTCGTGGAATATCGCGCGCAGTTCCTCGTCCGTACCGAATTGCGCGCCCTTCGTAACGGCGGAAAGCGAACGCATGAGCACCGTTGCGGGCACCTTTCTCGTGCGGTCGACGTGCACCCAAAGAGTGCCGGAGGCGTCCTCCTGGAACTCGAGCCAAGCGCCGCGGGAAGGAATGTTCGTCGCGCCGTAATAGGCTTTGCCCGTCTTTACGTCTTTGACGAAATCGAAGTACACGCCGGGCGAGCGGACAAGCTGGGAGACGATTACGCGTTCCGCGCCGTTGATGATGAACGAACCGTTCGGGGTCATGAGCGGGAAATCGCCCATAAAGACCTCTTGCTCGATCGCCTGTCCCGTTTCCTTATATACGAGACGCACCTTTACTTTTAAAGGCGCCGCATACGTCGCGTCTCTGTCCTTACACTCTTTTTCCGTGTACTTGGGCTTAAACTCGAGCGTATGATCGAGAAAGTACAGTTCTATCTTGCCCGCAAAGTCGGTGATCGGGGAAAAGTCCTCGAACACTTCCGCAATGCCGTGCTTCAAGAATTCGTCGTACGACGCTTTCTGCACCTCGATAAGGTACGGCATATCTATGACTTCGTTCACCTGCGCAAACGAGCGTCTTTCGGTCTTGCCGTACTTTACCTTTCTTATTGTTCTTGCCGCCATTGAATTTCTCCTTTAAAGCGCTTGAAATATTTTTTTACTTTTTTGTCTTAAAACCGTTGCTTTTTTCTCACGTTCGGTATATACTATATGTGTAACCGATAAGAAACGCAAGGTGCGGATTCGCCTTTAAGGGCGAGAATACGCACTTGTAATTTTATCACGTTTGACTGCCGAAAGTCAAGCGTTTTTTAATAAATTTTCTTGACAAAATTTTTCCCGCTTTTTTGTAAAACTCAAAAAAATATACGATAATAATTCGCGCGCAGGTCTGCGAAAGCCGACGGCGCGCATTTTTTTTCGCCGTTCGAGAATGTAAACCTTTCGTGCGCGTTTTGTAACATATTATATACGGGCAAAACGCAGACTTTATCATATAATGGTTATGTCGGCCGAGGCAAGAACCGCCGCCCCGCCGAACTTCTTTACGGGAGAAGCACCCATGCGAAACAACGTGATTTCCTACATGAAACAAAATCTCGCGGATTTTTCGACCGAGCCGCCGAACGAGCTCGACGCGCTTATCCTGTCCTGGCTTTCGTACTTTTCCTTTCCGGACCTTCTCAAGACGGGAAGCAAGAGGATATGCGAGCTCGAAGCCGGCGAGCTGAAACCGGATAAGGAAATGTATGCGGCGGCGTTCAATCCCAAGATGAGCAAAAAGCTCTTTACGCTGCTTAAAGACAGTCCGCGTTTCATGAACACGGAACTCTCGCTCTGCGTAGAAGAGACCGACCCATGCGAGGAAAAGCAATTCGGCGCTCTGTGCGCAAAGCTTACGGACAAGGCGTATTTCCTCTCCTTTCGCGGCACAGACGCCTCGTACGTCGGGTGGAAAGAAGATTTCAATCTCGCATATCGCTTCCCCATTCCTTCCCAAGAAGCCGGTCTCAAGTATGCCGAAAGCGTCATGTCCGCCCTGCCCGACGCGAAGTTTTATCTCGGCGGACACTCGAAGGGCGGAAACATCGCCGTCTACTGCGCCGCGCTTTTGAAAAGCGAGCTTCAAAGCCGCATAGTCGGAGTTTACAATTTCGACGGTCCGGGGCTTCCCTGCGAATTCCAACAAAGCGCGCCGTACCGCGGAATATCCTCGCGCATACATAAATTCGTCCCGAGCGCCTCGCTTGTGGGAATGCTCCTCGAAACGCAAAGCGGCTATACCGTCGTAAAGAGCGGAACCGTAAGCGTCTTACAGCACGACCCGTTTTCCTGGGCTGTGCGAAAATACCGTTTTGCGACGGCGGCAAGACGTTCGAGCGGCTCGGTGTGGCTCGAGCGCTGCGTAAACGGCTGGATAAAAGAAATGCCCGTAAGCGAACGCGAACGGGTGGTGAACATAATATTTTCCGCGCTCGACGAGCTCGACGCACGGGACTTCAACGCTTTTTTCCGCACACTGCACAGGCAGATACCCGCCTTAAGCCGCCGCTATAAAAGCCTCGACAAGGACACGCGCGCTTTCTTCGACGGCAAAGTCGAGCGGCTCAAAGCGCTCATGCGCGGAAAAGCGTAAAAATTTATTTCCTGCCGCCGTCCTCGTCGTAATATAAAATTTCGCTTTGAAGCAGCCTCGTTTCGCCGTTTAAGGTATAACGAAGCACGGCGCAAAAATATCCGCCGCCGCCGACATTCGCGCTCGTCTCGAGTTTCTCGAAAATATCGAGGTCGTCACTCGCCGCGTTTCCCACCGCTTCCATATCGCGAACGTCGCTCTTTTTCTCTTCCGAAAAATACAGTTCGAGCTTTACGGGGATCACGTTCGAACCGAGCGCGAATTCGTTCTGCGCGTAAGCCGTGACAGTACCGCCGCCGCCCTTTAAACGCACGGAGAGAAAGACGAACGCGCTTTCCCCGTTCTTTTCGCAACCCGAGCAAGCGGAAAATGCAAAGAGACAGACCGCCGCAAGGCACAATATAATCGCCCTTGCCCGTCTCATCGGCGTTTCCTCAACATAAGTATGAGCGTAACCGCAAGAATCGCAATGAACACTACGAGCAGTACGGAAAGAATTATCATCGGCGTATTCTGCGGCACGGCTATTATCCACACCGACACGCTCGCGTCGTACATCGCGTCCTTTACGGCATAGACGATCGTGACGATAAGACCGACCACGGCGGCAAGTGTCGCCGCACCTATCGAGACGGCGACGGCGAAAGTCTTTTTCTTCTCTGCGGCGACGGCTCTTTCCCTCGCCTCGGCGCCGTCGGAGCCGCGCTCCTCCTCGCCGAGAAGGACGCTCGGATCTATTCCGAACACCTTGCAGATTTTGCCGACCTGGTTGAGCGACGGCAGGCTCTTGCCCGCCTCCCACCTGGAAACGGTCTGACGCGAAACATCGAGCTTGTCCGCCAGCTCCTGCTGCGAAAGCTTGCTTTTGTCTCGCAAAATTATCAGTTGTTCCCTAAAGGACATATTCTCCTTCCTTACGCCTCGTCGATAACCGCCGCGAGCAAGTTTCGCCTTGCCGCGAAAAAGGCATCTTAACCGCCTTCGTCCCTTCCTTCGCCGTCAATCTCACTTGTTTTCGTCTTGTTTTTCGTAGACCGAGCGTTTCAAAACGCCTATATACGGTAGATTGCGATAGCACTGGTTATAGTCGAGCCCGTATCCTATTATGAACTCGTTTTCTATTTCGAAGCACGAGTAATCGGCTTTTATGTCGACCTTTCTGCGGGACGGCTTATCGAGCAGAGTAACGGCGGTAAAAGATTTCGCGCCGCGTCCCAAAATAAGATCGCGCATTTTTTCGAGCGAACGTCCCGAGTCGACTATGTCCTCGACAAGAAGCACGTCTCTTCCGTGCGGCGACTGCGAAAGATCCATTACTATCTTCGGCACGCCGCTGCTGACGGTGGAAGCTCCGTAAGAACTGACCGTCATGAAATCCATTTGCACGGGCGTGTTCATGGCACGCAGCAAGTCGCAAAAGAACACGACGCTCCCTTTAAGCACGCTCACGGCAATGGGCGTGGTTCCCGCAAAACGACTGTCGAGCCACTTAGCCGCCTCTTTGACCCCCGCCGCTATTTCTTCGCTCGAAAGGAGCACCCTTTCCACATCTTTGTTTATTGTCATACAATCCTCCGAAAAAAATATCCGACAAACGGCTATTTGCAAAATTTACGCAAAACCGCACTATGCGAGTTCACGTCAGTTTGTCAATACGAACATCGCTATGAACAGCGCTGAAATTACCCAAGTGATCGGCGAGATCTCCCGTATCTTGCCCGTGAACGTCTTGACGAGCACGCAGGAGATAAGCCCCACGCCTATGCCTATCGAGATCGAAAACCCGAACGGCATAACCGCTATCGTCAAAAAAGCGGGAAGCGCCGCCACGGGGTCGTGCCAATCTATCTTTCCCACCGACGACATCATGAGCACGCCCACCCAAACGAGCGCCGCGCTCGTCGCACAGGAGGGGATTATCTGAGCAATGGGACTCAAAAACATAGTGACGGCAAAACATATCGCCGTAACGAGAGAGGCAAATCCCGTCTTACCGCCGGCAGCCACGCCCGAGGACGCTTCGACGTAAGTAGTGACGGTGGTAGCTCCGCAGACCGAGCCGACGCAGGTCGCGATCGCGTCGGTGAGCATACACTTGTCCATTCTAAGCGGATTGCCGTCCCCGTCGACAAGTCCGCCTTTCGAGCACGCTCCGTACAGCGTACCGAGCGTATCGAACATATCGAGCATACAGAGCGAAAGCGCAGACGTCAGTATGACTACGACGAGAGTGCCGAAATTGTTTCCTTCAATGGAAAGATACTGCGAAAAATCGAAGCCGCTTGTAAAGACGCGCCCGACCGATTCGCTTCCCCAATCGACGAAGGCGGCAAACGGATTCGTGATCGAGAAATCGGCAAACAGCTTCAGACAGTCGGCGTCGCGCCAAGCGCAGCCGATACCCGCCGCTATGTAGTAGAGAGCCGCCGCACCGAGCATACCGTAGAGTATACCGCCCTTTATTCCGCGCTTTGTAAGCACGGCAATCGCTATGACGCCGAGCACGGTCACGAGGGCGGACATCGCCCCGAGATAGTTCACTCCGGAAAGGACGTTGAACGAAGCAAAGCCTATTCCGCCGTCGGAGAAAACCGCAAGCCCCGCATTCTTAAAGCCTATAAACGCAATAAACAACCCTATGCCGACGGGGATCGCCGTCTTTACTTCGTCGGGAATGGCTTTGAGGATCTTCTTACGCAAGCCCGTCGCGGTAAGGAGAGTGAAAATAATGCCGTCCGCCAAGACGAACACCATTGCGTTCGCATAGGTGAATCCGCTTGCCTTTCCGAGAAGCGTACCCGTCACATAGGCGGTCGCCCCGAGCCCCGAAGCCTGCGCAAGCGGCATTTTCGCCAAAAGAGCCATTAGCGTCGTACCGACTATCGCGCCGAGTGCGGTCGCTATATACACCGCGCCGAACGGCACCGTATCGCCGTACATACCCGGCACGACGAGCATGGCGTAGACCATGGACATAAACGTCGTAAGTCCTGCGATTATCTCCGTTTTGTAGGACGAGCCGCTTTCGGTTATCCCGAAAAAGCCGTCTATCTTGCCGATCTTCTTTCTTACAGCGGGTTCGGCTTCCGCGACGCCGACCTCTTTCGTACTTTCCGTATTTCCCTGTTCCGATTTCGACGTTTGCTCTTCCATATTCCTACCTCATTGTGCGTTTTTCCGTCTTTATGCGAATATTCTATCACAATTCGACAAAAAAGTAAATCAAATTTCTTGCAAAGGCGCGCCTTTTCCTTTATAATAATAGCATAAAAAATCTCCGTATAAGGAAGCACACACCATGAAGAAAATCAAAAACCTTGTAAGACTCATCTGCCTTACGCTGTGCGTCGCGCTCGCATTCGCATTTGCGGGTTGCGGAAAGAGCGAGCTCGAAACAAAGCTTGAGACCGCGCTTAAAAACTACGTCGCAAGCGAAAGCTTTTCGAAATCTCTCGCCGAAGTAAAAAGCGTACAGGCGCGCACGAGCGTAATGTATCTCAAATACCTCGATAAAAATTTCTATACGGAGGAGACGATCGCCGAGTACAAAAAGAGTCTCGACCTCATAGATTCCCTGATAGACGGCGACGGCAAAATAAGCTATGACCTGTTTGAAAGCTCGGCTGTAAAGGAAGCGGGTTTTTACTCCGTGACCGACTATTTGTACTCGTACTCGCTGCTTGTAAATCAATATGCGCTGTGGTGCGACAGGACTGTAAACAAAGACGGGAAATACGACGCTTATACGGATAAGATAGCCGAATTCTTAAAAGCGGTCGACAAAGAGCTTTACGACGAAAACGTCCCGTTCGACTACACAAAGGCGGGCGCGGCATGGGGCTATACCGTCGACTCCGAAATAATGCTCACGGCATACAATCTCGGGCTCGATACGGAAGCGACTACGCCCGGCGCGGTAAAGCACTTCCTTTCGTACTATGAAACCGACGGAAGCGGAAATTTCGTAAATGAAGCCGACACCCCGAATTGGAACGGCTTTACGGGCAGACCGCTTGCGGGCTCGCTTCTCACGAAAAACAACGGATACTCGGCAAAATACGAAAAGACCGCGCAGGGATACTTCCCCTACACCGACGGCTGGGATCAGCCGCTCGAGGAAATGATAAACCTCGACCGCCTCTCGAACTTTTACGACAAGACGATTACGATAAGCGAAGAGGTATTCGCCGACCCCGAGTACGCGCTCCTTACGGGCATGGCGCACGGCTTCGATATGACCGCATACGAAAAAGCCGTGACCGACGAAACGCGCGGCGACAAAGCAGGTAAAAAATACGACCTCGTATCCATGTGGGCAAGCTCGCTCGAAACGGACGAAAACGGAAACTATGCGATAGACAACCTCGGCGACGCAGCCGTCGCAATAGCCTATCTCGCATTCGAAAACGGCATAGCCGCGCCCTCTCCTCTCGGAAAGTACACGAAGGAACTCGGCGCAGTAAAGCTGTCTTAAGGAGCCGCCATGCGCAAACGCTTGACGACGGCGCTGATTTCGGTTATACTTGCGGTGACGGTCGCGCTCGTTTTGACGGCGTGCGAGCCGAACGACGGCCGAAGCGAAAATCCCGACTACCATTACGGCGCGGACGGAAAGATCATTACGTTCACGCTCGAGCTTCGAGAGCCGAGCGAGAAAAGCGAGACCGAAAGCACGGACAGATTTCCGCACTCCGAGCTTGACGGAAAGCTCATAAAAAGTTGGGACATACCGATGTACGGCAACACCGTGTACGAGTCGGTAGTAAAATACTTCGAGGACAAAACCGAAAGCGTAACTTTCAGGCTCGAAAACCGCAAGTTCTATATGTTTCACGACCTAACGCTCGACGACGGAACGACGTATAATCTCGAAACCGTTTATATGGCGGTCGACGGAGTGTACGCAAGCTGCGCCAATTTTCAATCGATACTCGGAAGCGACGGCGAGGGCGGCACGGACGACGACATAAAAAAAGTCGTGCTCGTGTACCGCGGCTGGCTTTATTAAAGGAGGCAATATGACAGACAAGTTGAGTTTAAGTAAGGCGGAGCGCCTGGCAAAGACGAAAGGCATAAAAGGTTGGGCGGCAATGCTTGCACTGCTCGCCGCAATGTGCGTGGATCAGTTCGTCGTAAACATACCGTTTGCGAACATAGTTTTTCCCGTGCTCGTCATATGCGCCGCGTGCATGAGCCCCGTAAAAAATCTCGTGCTCGTCACAGTATATTCGGTGCTGTTCGAGCTGAGCTGTATAGCCTGGAATCCGCTCGATTTAATGCGCGCGCACCTGTGGCTTCTCGAAGTGTGGATAGGCTATCTCATGCCCTTCTTGGTCTATAAGGCTTTGAACTTCAAGCACAAAAACATTAGCGTATTCTCGTATGCGGCTATGGCTATGCTTTCCTCGCTTCTCTACTTCTGGGTATCCGTCGCGGCGACCGTCCTTTTATGGGGCGTGGATCCCGCTCTGTATATCCTGTCCGACATACCTTACGAAATAGCCGGCAGTTTCGCGACGTTTGCCTGCGCCCTTCCCGCGGCGTTCGTTTACAAGCTTTCGAGCGGCGAGCTTACGTTTAAGAGAGCGGCAAAACCCCTCGCCGAGAAAATATATTAAACCGAAATATACTATAAAAATCGAGGCTATCGCTTTAAGCGACAGCCTCTTTTCTTTACTTCTTCTTGGTTTCCACATAGCGGAAATCGCGTTCCTCGAGTTCTTCTCTCGTCCAGCCTTTCTTTTCCGCCATAGTGGCGATAAGTTCCTTGACCCAACGCACGCTTCTGTCGGACTTGAGCTTGACGCGCATGGGCACGGCTCCGTATTTTCCGACGCTTTCCATGTTGCGGAAATTATATTTCGTCCCCTCGAACTCCTTTGGATCGAGAGCGATATGCACGAACAAGGTCTTTCCGCGTATTGCGAACTTCGCATAGGTCGTCCTGTCGCGGTACATGGATTCGTTTGCAATGCTCATACGCGACTTCATTCCGTAACGCAAAAGCTCGTTTTTGACTGCGCTGTATCGGGTCTTTAAGTCGAGGCTCGCGCGCATGAGCTTAGTCGTAAAGTCGCGCGGCGTGCGGTCTATCTCTTTCAAATCGGCGGCGGCGGCTTCGCTGAGCGCCTCTTTGTCCACTTTTGCGTCGGCTATGTAATACAGTTTTATGTACCCCTCGCGCACGAGCGGAGCGGTGTTTTTATACTCGGGGCGGAAGTTCGTTTCGGCAAGTTCCTTTCTCGTCCAACCCTCTTTTTCTCCTACGAAACCGATAAGCTCCTTTGCCCAACGCACGCCGCGGGCGGACTTGATCTTCAGGCGCATGGGCACGTCCCTATACTTTGCGACGTTTCCCGCGTCCTTAAAGCCGTACTTTGTGTCCGCAAATTCGGCGGGCTTCAATGCGAGGTAGAGCGAAAGCGTCTTGCCGCGTATCGCAAACTTCGCATAGGTCTTTCTTCCGCGGTAGAGCGATTCGTTGCTCCAGCTCATGCGCGATTTCATATCATAGCGCAAAAGCTCGTTGTAAAGCTCGCTGTAGCGCGATTTCAGCGTATCGTCGGACTGAATGAGCTTTGCCGTAAAACTGCGGTTATAGCCCACCTTGAGTCTTGTCTCGCCGACGATAACCGTGCCGCTTTCGGCGTCCACGCCGTCGTCGACCAACACGGCGGCCTCGTCGAGCTCCACTTCCTGCCCCGCGGGTTTTTCGCTCTCCTCGGGCGTTTCTTCCGCCGTTATGGGCTTACTGCGGGCAAAATCTTCGGCGGGGACGTTTCGCACTTCTATTTCGATAGATTCGCTTCGGTACTTGCCGACGATTTCGAAAACGAGCATAGTGAGCACCGCAGCAAGTACGAATGCCGCCGCCGCAATCAAAACCGTCTTTATGGAAGAACCCCATTCGGCGCATATCAATTCCACTGCAAGAATAGTCATCGCCTATTTCTCCTTTTTGCTTTTGGGCTGTGAAAAATACTTCAAAAGCACTATGCCCGAAGCGACGACGGCGAGCCCCGCCACGAGATAGAGCCACCCGAGCTCTTCCGTGAGCCAGCGGAAAAACAATCCGACATAAGGGACGCGCCCGACCACTTTGCCAACCATATCTTCCTTTAAGACGGCGCGCGGATCTTCGGCATTGTTCGCGTCGCCCTTTGTAAAGAACTTGTCCCCGTCTATTCGTATAATGCGGTGAGTCGTGGGCACGTCGTCGCCCTGCCCGAGAAAGGTAACTATATCGCCTATTTTATATTCGTCGGAATTCTTTACGATTATGAGGTCGCCCTCCTCTATAGTTCCGGACATACTGCCCGTAGCGACCACAAGCGTCGATATGCCGAAAAAGGACGGCACTGGCGAACGGTTTACGAATCTGTCCACGGCAAGCACGGACACAACGAACAACAAAAACGCAACTACGGCAATCCCCAAGCCCGTAAAAGCCCAGCCTACGATTTTTTTCGTTCGCTTTTTCTTTTGCTCGCTTGAAGAAACCGAGCCTGCCGTCTCTTCGGACGCGGCAGGCGCGCCTTTCCCGTCCGACATATCGGCGCCATGCGTTTCGGCTACGACTTGCTCGGCGTCCGTCGGCGCAAGTTCAACATCGATAACCTCGGGAGCGAACTCGTCTCCGACTGCATTGTCATGTTTCTTATTTTCGTCCATTGCCTACCTCGCTTGCGCCGTGACGTGAATGACTATCGATATCTTTCCGCCGTCCGCCCCTATCACCGTGTCGTTTTCATTGTTTCCGTCGTCGAATGCCCAACGCCACTCCAAAGTAAAGGACTGCGTCGAATTCCCGAGAATGGTCATATCGGAAAAGTCCAATTCCTCGATACGCTTCCACTCCTGCGACTCCATAACGACGTTGTTCATTTTGAGGCGGAAAGTTATCGGGAAATAATCGATTTCCGTCCCCTCGTAGCGCGGCTCGAGCGAAATCTCATATTCCATTGCCGCATCGTGAGGATTGTTGAGAATAAATTCGTACTCGCCGAAGCTTCCCGGTTCTATCTTGCTCGGGAAAACGGCGACCGTCCCTTGCGCTTCCCAACCGCCGTTCACGTCCCTGATGTCTATGACGGGACGCACCTTTTCTCCGAACGGCAAACCTATAAGAGCAAGCAGAATTATCATTGCCGTAAGTGCGGCGGCAAGCACGGAAAGCACGATGATATGAGCCGCGTTTCTTTCGCGCTTGCGGAAATAGCCCGTCCACCTTTCCGTTCCGCCCGTCACGGTATACAGCTTATTATCGACCAAGCGGAAAACCCGCGTATCGGAAGCGTACTCCGCGACGCGTATCTTTTTTCCGTCTTTGCTCTCGCGCTTTTCTTCCGATCTAAGCGTCGCTATTTCCCTGCCGCCGAGATCGTAAACAAAGCCGTCGGAAACGCTGCCCAAAACCTTCTTTCGGGCGTCGTAAAGCATACGGGCTTGCTTTCCCTTGCGGAACTTGTCGCCGTCCGTAAATCCGTCCGAGGTGAGATTGGGATTGTAGTCGATAACCTTTGCCATTGCCGTCCTTATTTGGTTTAACGCCGCGTAGTGAAAGTCGGAGCCTTTATAATGCCTTGCTTATAAAGGCTGAATAATTATGCGGTTTGATAAAACCGCCGTTTTGCTTCCCGCAATCGCAAGAAGCAAAACATTGGGTTGTTTGAGTATAAATAAACCGAAAACTACGCGCCTGTAGTTCCCTTACTCTGTTCGACGGAAATCTTCAGATCGAATTTCGTATTTATTACAGCCTTATAACTTACGGGCTTACTCGAATCCGTATTATCCACTACTTCAATGCTTCCGTCGCTTGCCGCAGCGTTTACCGTGTAAATGCCATGGTTTCCTGCGCCTTTTGCCGCATAGCCGAGAATGGTGTCGTACTTGTTGTTTTTCTCCTTCTCATCCGGGGTGGAGCCGGCTTCGAAAACCCATTCCCAAGACAGCTTATAATACTTATTTACTTCCGTATTTATTGCGATCTCCGCACTCGACGAAGTGCTCAATTTGGTTGCTATCGTCGCCAACGAAACACCTACGCAATCCGTAACATCGGTGTATGTCGTGCCGTCCGAACTGTCCTTTAGCGTCCACTTTACGGGCATATATCCGTCTGCCGCAATATCTCCGCCAGTAAGCTTTACCTCACTGAATGCTCCTGTTGTCGTCGTATCGATCGAAGCGGCAATCTTTGCCAAGACTTCCGCCTTACCCGTTACGCTGAAGGTCATTTCTCCCTTTGTGCCGGGCGCTACGAGATTGTTTTTCGCAGCCGTTCCCGCTGTCTCGACCTGTACGTTTACGCCTGCCTCGTCACGAGTCGCATGGACGCCTTCTCCCTTATACTGCTCCGAAAACAGGTCGTTTGCGTTTACGTTTACAACAAAGCCCCATTTTGCCACAGTTGCCTGCTGCGTGCCGGTGCTTTGACTCGTAATGTATTTTGCAAACGTATAACCGCCGAGAGCGAGAATCGCGATAAGCAAGAAGAGCATTGCGAGTACGACAAGTAATTTTTTATTGCCGCGAGTCTTTTTTTCTTCCATCTTTCTTTCTCCTTTTACAGAAATTTTTTGTTCTTTATATATGTAAACGATATAAGCAAAGAGTATAACTCCTACCCACATCGAGATTTTTCTTTACCTTCTCACTTGCCGAAAATGCACAAATTAAATACCTCCCGTCGGCACTTTAAATTCCGAACGATTTCCGCTCGCGTCTTCCGCGCAAGCATTGCCGTCCGTATCTTCGGCATAATAAACAAGGTCTTTGCCTACGCCGCATTGTGTAGAAGAATCCTGCGGAGAATCGTATCGAATACGCCCACTTGCCAAAGTACTTGCGTCGCTTCTCCAAGTTACGCCGCTTTGGTTGTTTATGTATGTACCGTAGTTATAAATAAACAAATCAGAATTCTTCAATCCGCTTGAAAGATAGCCTATACCGAAAGGCAGATTTGTCTGTACGGTATATGTTCCATAGAACAAATATACCTTGATATTACCGTTTGTAGACGATTCGAAAGGCGAGTTAAGAGATTCGACGGAAAGCGTTGTGTTTCCCGACGTAAGGTTTATCAAACTTTGTATATTGTTTTCTTTTGTAAGTTCGGTTTTCTTCAACGTACCGAAATAGACCGTGCTGTAATCTAAGACGCTAAAACAGTTTGCGCCTACATTCTCACCGTTTTTATTTTGATATGAACCGCTGTTGAATACGCCCTTTTCTATTTTGACCACGGCTCGTTTTTCGGGACTGCTGCCACGCACAAACGCTCCGCCGTTTTTGCCGCCGAAAGTGCCGTCATTTATATTCACTTGAGCCGCACCCATTACCTTAAGTCCGTAATAGGTGGACGGACCGAGCGCCTGAACGCGAGGAAGCGACACGTCGGCATTAGTCCACGGCGGAGTAGTATCCCAAGTATGAGACGATGAAGCTGTCTGATCCAATTTACCGCCGTGATTATACATATTTCCCGTAAAAGTTCCGTTATGGATATTTACGGAAATGGTCTCTCCGCCCTCGTCCGAAGCCGCCACGCCGTTGCTGTTATCGGCTATATACGATCCGTTATAGACGTCTATATTTCCGCCGCGCGCAATGATCGCATGACCGCCCGAAAGGTTCGGGAAAAACTGCCACGTCGTACTTTTTTGATTAGAGGAAACATAATAAGCCGTGTTCAAGTGCACGATTCCCGTCGTATGTACGCTTATGTCGCTTTCGAATTCGTCTGCGGTTCGCGTTTCGTCGCCGAGCGTGATTATACCGCCCTGCACCTTTACGCCACCGCCGATAGAAGATGTTATATCCGCGAATTTTATGTTTATATTCGCAGGAACGGTCGTCTCGTCTTTTCCCGTTTCCTGATTTATGCACGCCACGGCAAAGCTCTTGATTTTCACTTTGTCGTAATTCGTATAATCACCGACAGCAGACATCGGCTTGTAAATATCGTTATCGAAGTCGTTATACAGCCCTCTGAAATCCATGGTGAGCTTGCCCTCGGATATGAGACTTCCGTCAACGACGCGTATGCCGTTTTCGTTCGCATACGTCATGCGATTGCCGTCACCGTCCGTCATGACTCGCTGGTACGGTAAATAAATTTCGTAACGGTGCGTGCCCGCCGCCGTCGCCTCGTCCGCAGTCGCCGAACAGCCGCTCGAAACTCCCGTACCCATACGGTTGATGTCGCAATTTATTTCGTAATTCGACGGAACAGACGTAGAAGAGTTGTTTTCGAAAATTATGTCGCCGCCCGACAGACATACTGCCGAAGCGTTGTAGGCGGTTATTCCGCCGCCGTTTCTGAAAGTGAGCGTCCCGTCGTACACGGAGACCCCGAGCTCTCTGGAATATATCATCGAATTGTCGAGAGTGACCTCGCCGCCCTTATACTCGGACGAATCGAGATAGACGCCGCAGGACGCCGCGCGCATTGCTCCTTCCGCATAGTCCGACCCGAGAAATTCGCCCGACCTGCTTATCCAGGCGTCCTCTTCGGGAAGATTGCCGCTCCCCTCATAGGTGGGATTTCCCGTAAGGTCGCCAAGCTCGATATTCGTATTGACAAGCTCGACGTTGACGGCGCGCTTGCCGCCGTCGGCGCCGATCGCTTCCGTCCTGTTGACGGCGTAAACGCCGTAGCAGTGGCTGTCGGAATCGAGCGTTATGCTTCCGTCCGCAATCTTCACTTTGCCGCGCGTGCCGAAAATGCCGTACGAATATGCGCCGTGCATAGTCACCGCAAGATTTTTTGCCTCGAAGCTGCTCGGCTTGAGTTTGTTTCTGCCGCGCAAAAGTATGCCGAAAGTCGAATTGTACGGTCTGTATTTCCCTCCTCCGAGAGAGTCGCCTATCGTTTCTTCGGGATAGGTCTGGACGTCGGTTCTTCCCGCAGCTTTTGCTTTTTTGTTGTTTATATCCTTATTTACTACGATGTTTACCGACTTTGTCTTTGCCCTGTCGTCCTGCCCTTCGAGCGTGAGCGCGCCGCCGTTAAGGAATATAGCCGCGTCGCGGTACTGTCTGTTCGACGGGAATTCGCTGCCCGCAGAGCCGTCCGTGCCGCCTTCGCTTACGACGGAAAACGGATCGTCGCCGTGAGAGATCGTCGCGTTTTTGGTTATGTTGGCGTCATAGAGCGTGACGTTTCCGCCGCTCAGCGAAATGACGCTGCCGTTGTACGACGTTGCGGAAGCGAGCTTGCGTATATCGAGAGTGCCGCCTTCGCCGAGCGGATTGCCGTCCGCGTCGGTCTTTGTTATACTGAGTATGCACGCGCTTTCGCCGTACTTTGCCGAATTTTCGCGCGTCTCGCCGTCCCTAAGCGCAGGCAAAGAATTGGGGTCGACCGTCGCGATCTCTCCCGAGGTCGAGACGGTCATGACGCCGCCTTCCATATAAATGCAAGAGGTCTGCCAGGTGCCGAAATACTGATAAAAGCTTCCCGCACTGCGTCCGCGGCTTCCCTCCGCCCCTGCCTCGACGTTTACGTTCAATTCGCCGGAAAACATCTTTACCGCCGCATAGTTCGGCGCTTCGTTGCTCGCATTTTTGTACGAATAGGCGATATCGCTTGTGTATCCGAATATCATTACGCGCTTGCCGTCCGTCGAATCGGTGGGATAGCCCCTTTCGTCCACATAATAAATGTACGAAAAATCCGCCTCTTCCGTATCGAAAGTTGCGAAGTTCTCGCCCGTTTCGCCCTCGGGCATCACATAGCAATATGTATCGCGCTCTATCTCCGTCCCGTACGGCTCGTCGAAATAGACGTTACCCATATATCTCACGCCCTCGACGCCGTACCCCCTTACGGCAAGACGCGGACGCAAGACGGGGCGGGTCGTATCTATGCTCCCGTTTTCGCCGAGATCGTACGTGCTTCCCGTATCGATAAGATTTTTTATATTGTCTCCCAGATACTCGCTTTTTTCTTTTAACGTGCTGAAATACTCGCTCGGACGAGGACCGCTTTCGAACATTCCTCCGTAGACGTTGAGCTCGCCGCCGGAAACGGAAAGCACGGTTCCTATCGGGTTATAAAGCCCTCCCCCTCCCGCGCTGTCGACTATGGTAAAAGATCTGCCTGTCGGAACGCTAAGCAGACTCTCACGGTTGTTGCGTTCTATCTCGTTTCCGTTCAGATCGAGCACAAGGTCGTTTATAAGCTCGAGCGAGTCGCCCGTCATAATTATAGGACCGTCGAGATCCTTCTTTATCTGTACGCTTCCGTATCCGCTTTTAATAGCGTTTACGAGGTCTTGCTGGGATTGAACCTGGAACGGAGACTGCGTTTCGAAATCGACCGTTCCGCCGCCTATCTCGGTGACGTACTTTGCGTGCGTGACAACTATGGAAAAAGAAACGACGAGAAACGCCACCGCAAGGCACAATACCGCCAGCGCCGCATAAAGCTTCGTATTCTTTTTGTTGCCCGTCTCTTTCTTCAAAGCCTTTCCTCTACTTCCTTTTATTACGCCGACTGCGTAAATACGGCGGCGATCATGCAAGGCGCGCCGAGCCCCATGCAAGCGCTCGGGGTCACTCTCAGGTATTCGCCCGTTATTCTATACTCTTCCCCGTCTATAGTCACCTTTTTGTCGTCCTCTGCGGTTTCGCCGGCGTTTAAAGGCTTAATTTCCGCCGCCACGAGATACTTCTCGCCGCCCGAGGTCTCCCACTTGACGTGATAGCCCGACTCGGACGTGATTATCGGCTCGAGCTCGCCGTAAACGGCTATATCGAAATCCTTGTTTTCTTCCGAGCCTATGTCGTCGCGCGCATCCCAAAGCACGGTGCGGAGCACGAACGAGTGCACATCCCCTTCCTTTAAAACATACTCGCCGCTGCCGACGTCGCGCCGCAAATTCACCGTTATGCAGCGATAGTCGAGAACGGCGTCCCGAGCAAACGCCACGGGACATACGAGCTTGCCCGCAAGTCCGCCCTCCATCGTTGCGGGATATGTGGTGATAAACGTCGTCCGAAGCTTTGCGTCTTTTTTGCCGACATCCGTGACCTTGGTGCTGTCGACTTCGAGCTTTCCGCCCGAGCTTATGAGCGTTTCGTATTCGTTTTCGAACTTGATTCCGTCCTTAGTCGCGTTCGTCACGACGAGTTCCGAACCCGAAACCTTATACATATCGCTCGCCTTCACGACCGAGCCGGCATCGCCCGTTTCGAGCAGTTGGAACATCGCCTTGTCGGCAAAATTCGTCGGCACATAAAATACGAAACTGTATTCGTACTCGAGTCCGTATTTGCCGTGATTCTCCACGGAAAATTCGGTGTCCGCCCAATTATTCATTCTTACGGGCGTCGTGTTTCCCGAAACGGCTTGCATGAACGGAGCGTTCACAAACGTGTTCTCGCCGCCTGCGACGTTCACCTTGCAATCTATGGTGGCTGCGCTCGCTCCGCCGCCGCTGTTAACGCGCGAGACGAATCTCGCAAACGACACGGCAGAGAATGCGACAGCCGCAACAAGCAAAAGACAGGATATGCCGAAAAATATTTTCACGCCGTATTTTTTCAACACCGTCATTTTGCCGAACGCCTCCTTAGATAAGAGTAACCGAATGCCGTCTTTTATGAAATCGACGGGTCACAAAACAATCGCAATGCAAAACTGCGAGGGAAAGGGACAAAAAAACATCCCGCCTGATTCCCGATTGCGATCTCTGTTCCTTATATCGGATATTTTATATTATAGCATATTACGCGCGGAATTGCAAACATATCGATACAAAAAAGCACGATTTTTACACAATTTTCTTTTATTTTTTCCGATTTTCAGGAAAGAGCGCGATTTTACGCCCTTTTCGCTTACGGCATATTCGGCATAAAACTTTCGGACTTTCACTTTCCGCCCATGAGAGCGCCCGTAGCCGACACCATCGCGCCGACGGGAACGAAGCGGGAAACAAAGTTCAGAACCTTGTATTTGAAGCCTATTATATACACGGCTCCCTTTTTTTTCGTCGCTATCTTGAAAATCTTTTTGCAAGCCGCCTTACAGTCCATGCGCCTGTCCTCTTTTTTGTCTATGCCGAGAGTGGCGCGCTCTATCCTGTCGCCGTAGCGTTCGCTCGTCGCGAAGTTCTTTATTCTGTTCTTCGTAAAGCCCGTCTTTATCTCTCCGGGACAGACGGCGACGACCGATATCCCGCTGTCCTTAAGTTCCATTCTCATTCCGAACGAAAGCATATTGACCGCCGCTTTCGCCGCGCAGTACAGCGAACGGAAAGGAAGCGAAAACAGCGCGCACACAGACGAAATGTTGACTATTTTCGATCCTCGCCTCATGTATTTTACCGCCGCGCGCGAGACGTTGAATACGCCGTCGACGTTCGTTTTAATCACCTTTTGATAGTCGTCGTCCTCGGCAAGTTCCACTGCGCCGCTTATACCGACGCCGGCATTGTTTACGAGAATGTCTATACGCCCGTATTCCTGCCCTATCGCGTCTATTGCGGCGCGCACGCGTTCGGGATCGGTCACGTCGCACTCGCGCCAACCGCCGCCGCAGCTCGTGCGCGAAAGCCCCAACACGTCGTCTCCCGCCGCCTCGAACATCGCTTTGAGTTCCCGTCCTATCCCGGACGACGCGCCCGTTATGACGACCACTCTTTTTTCCTTACGCTTCGACATCCTTTCTCACCTCGCCGAGTCAATGTTTTTTTGTATTTTATCACAGCTCCGCCCGATCCGTCAACCGTTCGCGGTTTTTATCGGAAAAAGACTTTACAAAGGCGGAAATAAAATGATATAATAAATATTCGGTCGGATATGCGATTTGCATACCCGAATAAAAAAACAAGGAGTGAAAGCTATGGCGTTGGATTTCGACACACTTTACAACGAGGCTTCTTCGGGCGCGTTCACGGGCGGCAAAAAACGGTATTACGACAACCGAGTCCGCAACCTGAACCTTTGCTACGACGGCGAAAAAGCCGTCATTTCAGCCATAGTTAAGGGCGAAAAAGCCGACCACGTAACGAGGATAATCTTCGACGAACAGGGCGGTCTGTACGACTACTCGTGCGACTGCGAGTTCGCCGCTTCGACCGACGGGCCGTGCAAACACATCGTCGCCACCGCGCTTGCCTTCGAGGAGAAAAATCCCGCGGCGACGAAAACGGCGGAAACGCAAAAGAAAAACGTCACTTCGGCGGTTGCCCTCACGCTCATATCCGACTACGCAAAGAAAAAGACGTTGCGCCGCACGCACGGAGGAGAAACGCCCGTAAGGCTCATGCCGACGGTCTGCCTCGAGGACGGAAAAGTCTATCTCATGCTGCAAATAGGCAGAGAAAAAATATATCTCGTGCGCGACATAAGCGATTTTTCGTCCTGCATGCAATCGGGCGCGGTGAGGCGTTACGGCGTGGATCTTACCATGGCGCACAACTACGACGCGTTCGACCAGCTTTCGGCAAGTCTCGCCCGCTTCGTCGTGGGGAGCTATCGCGAAAAAGCCGAGCTCGGGCTCTCCTCTCCCGCCAAAAATCTTCTGCCGCTTCCCGGCGGCGACTTCGACGAATTCTTCGATCTCTATGCCGGACAGATGGCGGCATACAACGACGGCAACGTCAAAAACGGACTGAGACTTCTGTGCCCCGACGTCAATGCCGTAGGCGTAAAGATCAAAGCCGTTTCCAAGGACGGCGGCTACGAATTTTCGTCCGATCTCGGCGCGTTTAAGACAGTCGTCGGCAAAAACTATACTTATATGATAACCGACACGCGCATATTCCGCGTGGACGACGAATTCGACGAGTACTGCCTTCCCGCACTGAAGTTTCTTTCCTCGCACAAGACGCTGTTCATATCGCTCGCCGATATGCCGCTGTTTTACAACAACGTCGTAGCGCAGCTCTCCCGCTTCATCGAAGTGGACGCGGAGGGCGGCGACCTCACCGTGTTCGAGGCGGCGCCGCTCGTAGCGAAGCTCCTTTTAAACCCCGGGGAAATGCCGGGCACGATAAGCGCAAAGCTCGTCTGCACCTACGACGACAACGAAGTGGATATACTCGACGACTATGCGCCGTACGGCTCGGCAGTGCGCGATTTCGAAGCCGAAAAGATAATCAAAAACCTGTTATTGAAATACTTCCCGTCCTTCCCGCGACTCGATCTCGAGGACGAAAATTCGATCTATGTATTTCTCGCGAGAGGAGTAGCGGAGCTCGTGAGCTATATCGACGTATATCTTGCGGACGAGCTTAAGAAGATACGCGTAAAAAAGCCGCCGAGGATAAAAGTCGGAGTGCGCCTTACGAGCGACCTTCTCGGACTCGACGTGGAAGCCGAGGACTTTACAAACGAACAGCTTATGACCATCCTTCGGGCTTACCGCGAAAAGCGCAGCTATATACGCCTTTCCGACGGCTCGTTCGTCGACTTAAACGACGCCTCGCTCGGCGCAATGAGCGAGATACTCGAAGTCGCGGACATCGACGGCGACAGAATGACCGTGCCCAAATACTACGCTCCCTTTATCAACAACGAGCTTAAAAGCGGCTTCTTCCATCTCGAACGCGACCGCTCGTTCAAAGCCATGATAAGCGAGCTGTCCTCCCCCGAATCGCTCGACATCGAAGTGCCGACTGCTCTTCGCGAGGTTCTGCGCAACTACCAAAAGACGGGCTTTCGCTGGCTCAAGACCCTGTGCAAGTACGGCTTCGGCGGAATCCTTGCCGATGATATGGGTCTCGGCAAATCCCTTCAGGTAATCGCACTTTTGATGTCTTCCGAGAGGAACAAGACGTCTATCATAGTCTGCCCCACGACCCTCATTCTCAATTGGGTAAGCGAGCTTAACAAATTCGCGCCCGACATGAAAGTTCTTGCGGTTATGGGCTCTTTCGAGGAGCGCAAAGCGCTTCTTGCGGGCATTAAGGACTTCGACGTCGTCATTACGTCGTACGAACTCATTCGGCGCGACGACGAACTCTATAAAGCCATGGACTTCGAGTATGCGATCGTGGACGAAGCTCAGTTCATAAAAAACCCCGAAACCAAAAACGCACGCGCCGTAAAGACTCTCAAGTCCGATTACCGCTTTGCGCTTACCGGCACGCCGATAGAAAATTCGCTTGCCGAGCTCTGGAGCATTTTCGACTTCATAATGCCGCAGTATCTCGGCACGTACCCGAGCTTTCGCGACACGTTCGAAAGCGAAATATTAAAGGGAAACGACGACGCATACAACCGCTTGCGCAAGCTCGTTTCGCCGTTCATTCTCAGAAGGCTCAAGTCCTCCGTCCTCTCGGAGCTTCCTCCCAAAATGGAGAGCAGCGTCGTAAGCAGCCTCGAGGACGAACAGAAAAATCTGTACGATGCAAACCTCGCGCTCGTAAAACAGAGCGTTGCGGGCGAAACGCTCAACAAAGTCGTGGTTCTGAGTATGCTCACGAAACTGCGCCAACTGTGCTGCCACCCCTCTCTCGTATACCCCGACTACAACGGCAATTCGGCTAAGCTCGACACCTGCCTCGAGCTCCTCTCTTCGGCGACCGACGGCGGACACAAGGTGCTCGTGTTCTCGCAGTTTACGACCATGCTCGACGTAATAAGAAACAAGCTTGTCGAAATGGGAATTTCCCACTACATCTTAAAGGGCGACACACCGAAAACCGAACGTATGCGGCTCGTGAACCGATTCAACGCAGACGACACGCAGGTCTTTCTGATTTCGCTGAAAGCCGGCGGCACGGGACTCAATCTTACGGGCGCGGACGTCGTCATTCACTACGACCCGTGGTGGAACGAATCGGTCATGAATCAAGCGACCGACAGAGCTTACCGCATAGGGCAAAACCGCTCGGTGCAGGTCTATAAGCTGATAATGAAGAACACGCTCGAAGAAAAAATCATGAAGCTTCAGGAAAAAAAGAGCGCGCTCTCCTCGCTCATGGTCGGCGGCGAAAACGCCTGGACCATGAAGGACATAATGGAACTGCTCGCATAGCCGCAGAGGAAAACGACCCGTACTTTCAAAAAGCCGAGCCGTTTCCGATTTACAAAGGAAGAATTTTAAGATGTCTCGTTTTCTCTTACGGCGCTACCTCCTTGCTGTTATTTGCCCTTATTATACACGCCGAATGTGAAAGAGGTATGACAAAAATATAAATTATACGTGTATTGTCTTTGGAGATTTTATGGACGAAAAAAAGATTACGGAAGCATTTGCCCTCGATATGCTCATAAAGCTGTCGAGCGCCGAAATAACTCGCAGCTCTGTCGAAAAGCACAACCGCGACGCCGCGCTAAACGCTTTGCGACGGTTTGCGCTCGCCTTCCTTCCCGAGGATGAAGTCGAACTGAAAGTTCGGGGCGACGGCTGCGAACTGACGGCATACGAAGCGGCATACCTCATAGTAAAGACGACGGTAAATCCCGAGCTTAAGGCGCTGTGGTATATATTCTATCCCTATCTCGTTGCCGCCTCGCCCCGTCTCGACGAAGAGCTGTACGAAAAGACGCGCGAAGAACTGTCAAAGCCCGAGGTGCTCGAGGCCGTGCTCGCCTCTCGCTATCGCCTGCTCGTCTACGACTGCTATGAGGATCTTCAGGCGGCGGGACTTGCCGGAATGTATGCACAGTGGTACGAGCCGTATACGAGATTCCGCGAAGAAAAGCTCGAAAGCGGAGACACGCGGGAAATCGAAACGTACAAAAAACTGCTTGCGGGAGGGGATTTCCCCGCCGTCGCCGAAGGCACGGAGAGACTGCTCGACAGAGACCCGTACAATTGCGACATAGCTCTTTTGAACATTGCGGCGCGCGTTTCCATACTCGGAAAAGATCCGCTTCGGCGCGAAAACGAGCTTAAAGAGGTCGTGACGCTCATAGACGAATTTCTCTCGCAAAACCTCGACGAACAAAAGCAAGCGTACCTGCACTATTACAGAGGGCTCTGCCTTTTGGGACTTACCGCAGGCGGCTCTGTCGAACTCGATACCGCAAAGGAAGAGTTCGACATCTGCCTCGAGATCTTGCCCGATTTCCAACTCGCCGCGTTTATGCTGAACGCCATATCCGCAAAGCTCGAAAACCTTAACTGAAAATAAGCAAACGGAGCAATCCGAACAAAGTAGCAATAAAATTCATAATCTGTATACTGCCCATGTTTAAACTCGTAAGATTCTTAAAAGGCTATCGCCCGCAGGCGATAATCGCGCCGCTTCTCAAATTTACCGAAGCGGCTTTCGAGCTTATAATCCCGCTCATAGTTGCCGACATAATAGATATCGGCATAGGCGGCGGCGACACTTCGTACGTCATAAAGTACGGCATAATAATGGTGGCGCTCGGCGCGCTCGGGCTCGGTTTTTCGCTGTCTTGCCAATACCTCGCCGCAGTGTCTTCGACGGGTTACGGCACAAACCTGAGAAAAGCCATGTTTTCCCACATAAACACATTGTCGTTTGCCGAGCTCGATAAGATAGGCTCTTCGTCCCTGCTCACACGGATAACGGCCGACGTAAACCAGACGCAGACGGCAGTCGCGATGTTCATTCGCCTCATAACGAGAGTGCCGTTCATTGTCGTAGGCTCCGCCGTCATGGCGTTCACGATAAACGCCCGTCTGGCGCTCATATTCGTAGCCGGAGCGATTGTCATATCCGTAATACTGTTTTTCATAATGCGCACGACAATGCCGTCGTATAAAAAGGTGCAAAAGCGTCTCGACGAAGTGAACGAGCTGACCGAAGAAAATCTTTCGGGCGCACGCGTCGTCCGTGCTTTTTCCAAGCAGGACGAAGAGCAACGCGACTTCGGGAAAGCGACGGACGGTCTTACAAAGGTCTCCGAAGCCGTCGGTAAATTGTCGGCACTTTTAAATCCGCTCACATACGTCGTCATAAACGCCTGCATAATCGCGGTCATAGCGCTCGGCGGTTACAAGGTGTTCGACGGAGCGATCACGCAAGGTCAGCTCATCGCCCTCGTCAATTACTTGAGCCAAATACTTCTCGCTCTGATAGTGTTCGCCAATCTCATCGTCACGTTTACGAAAGCGTCGGCGTCGGCTTCCCGCATAAACGAGGTGTTCGCGCTCTCCCCTTCCGTGACGGACGGAAGCGACGCCGACATTGCTTTGGACGAAACGGCTCCCGAGGTGGAATTCGACAACGTCGACTTCTCCTACAATGCCGACCGCCCGTCGCTTAAGGGCATATCGTTTAAGCTCACGCGCGGCAAAAGCCTCGGCATAATAGGCGCGACGGGCTCGGGCAAATCGACGCTTGTCGGGCTCATCCCTCGCTTTTACGACGCAGTAGGCGGAGCGGTGAAAGTATGCGGAACGGACGTAAAAAAGTATCCCTTAAAACAGCTCCGCTCGCGCATAGGCATAGTCGCGCAAAAGACGGGGCTCTTTTCGGGCACCGTGCGCGAAAATATGCAAATGGGCGACAAATCACTCGACGACGATACGATCGTCTCCGCACTGAAAGCCGCGCAGGCATACGACTTTATTGCGGCCAAACCCGAATTTTTAGACGCAAAAGTCGCGGCGGGCGGCAAGAACTTTTCGGGCGGACAGCGGCAACGTCTCACTATCGCCCGCGCCCTCGCAAAAAGTCCGAAGCTGCTCATACTCGACGACTCGTCGTCGGCACTCGATACGCTCACAGACAGAAATCTTCGCGCGGCTCTCAAAGACATCGAAGGGCTCACGACTATAATCGTCTCGCAGCGTTGCGGCTCTATCCGCCATGCGGACGAAATACTTGTGCTCGAGGACGGAGAAATCGTCGGGCAAGGCACGCATGAAATGCTGTATGAAAGCTGCGAGGTGTACAGAGAGATCTGTATGTCACAAGGGGTGACGGCATGAAAAAGACGACGACTAAGCAAAAAGGAACAATCATTCGTCTGCTGTCCTACGTAAAACCCTATTCCGGGTGGCTTGTGCTTGCGCTTTTGTTTGCCGTGATACAGATCGCGGCGACGCTTTTCGTTCCCGTAGTCATAGGCGAAGCGATAGACTTTATCGTGACAAAGGGCGACGTAAACTTCGACGGCGTTTTCAAAAAGATCATAGAGCTCGGCGCACTCGCAACCGTCGCCGCGATCTTTCAATGGCTCGTGTCGTACTGCACGAATAAGCTGTCCTACCGCACCATAAGAGACATACGCAGAGAGGCTTTCGGCAAGCTGAACAGCGTGCCCTTAAAGATAATCGACAACTCGAGCCGCGGCGATCTGATGACGCGAGTGGGCGCGGACGTCGAGCAGATTTCGGACGGACTCATTCAGGGCTTTACGCAGCTGTTTACCGGCATAGTCACCGTTGTCGGCACGCTGTGCTTCATGCTCGGCGTAAATCCGTGGGTGACGCTTGTCGTCGTTATAATCACTCCCCTGTCCATAGTCGTCGCTTACTTTATCGCGAAAGGCTGTCACGACAAGTTCAAGCAGCAATCCGACAGGCGCGGCGAGCTTGGGGGGCTCTGCGAAGAAATGCTGTCCGACATTAAGACCGTGAAGGCGTTTTCTTACGAAGAGGTTGCCGAGGAGCGCTTTGCAGACATAAACGGCAAGCTAAAAAAAGTCGGCACGAAAGCCATGTTCTACTCGGCTATGGTAAATCCGTGCACGCGTTTCGTAAACGGCATAGTCTATGCCGCAGTTGCGATCATGGGGGCGATACTCGTCATACGCGGCAGTATGACCGTCGGCGAGCTCTCGTGCTTTCTCACCTACGCCAATCAATATACGAAGCCTTTCAACGAAATAACGGGCGTCATAACCGAGCTTCAGACGGCGACTGCGGCAGCCTCGCGCGTTTTTGCTCTTCTCGACAACGAGGACGAAATCGACGACGGAGAGCGCACACTCGACGCGCGCGGCGACATCGAAATCGACGGCGTATATTTTTCGTACGGCGACAGACCGCTCATCGAGGACTTCAATCTCGACGTAAAGCACGGCAACCGCGTGGCAATAGTCGGACCTACGGGTTGCGGCAAGACGACGCTCATAAATCTTCTCATGCGCTTTTACGATGTGGACAGAGGCGAAATTCGCGTCGACGGCGTGCCCGTAAAGGAGCTCAAACGCAGCGAGCTCAGGAAAAACTTCGGCATGGTGCTTCAGGACTCCTGGCTCTTCCACGGCACGATACGCGAAAATATAGCGTACGGAAAGGAGGATGCGACGGACGAGGAAATAATCGCCGCCGCAAAAAAGGCGCATATCCACAACTTCATAATGCGCCTGAAAGACGGCTACGACACCGTTATTTCCGATAAGGGCGACGGTATATCGCAGGGGCAGAGACAGCTGCTTTGCATAGCGCGCATAATGCTCATGGATCCGCCCATGCTCATTTTGGACGAAGCGACGAGCAACATCGACACTCGCACGGAAATAAGGATCCAAAAGGCGTTTGCCGAAATCATGAAGGGGCGCACGTCATTTATCGTCGCTCACCGACTTTCGACTATAAAAGAAGCCGACATAATTCTCGTAATGAAGGACGGCAACGTCATCGAAAAGGGCAATCACGATACTCTAATGGCAATGGGCGGCTTCTACAAGACGCTGTTCGAAGCGGGCTACGGAAACAATACTTAATAAACAAACCAATCTCAAAACGCACCCGTAAGGTGCGTTTTTTCTTTTATTCTCTTTACCTACATTTTAATACCGCAAGCGTCTCCACGTTTGTATCACTGTTCAAAAAGATTTCCCGCACCTCTTTCCCGTCTTTGTACACGGGAAAGTTGAATTTCATAGATTTTAAGAGCATTTCGCTCTCCCCTTCGGGATAAATTTGAATTTCTTTGACCAACGTAGAAATCAATTCTTTCTTTTCCTCATCACTGATTATATCATATAATTCGTTAAAATGCTCTAATATTTTATAAATATTTTCCATCGTGATGAATTCCGCCTCCACAGACTTTCTTCTCGTTCTCGCATCCTCGATATTTGCTTCTATTTCGGCTATCGTGTCGTACAGTCCGTCAAGTCGCAAAGTCATATCGTGAATTTTTCTTTCACGGTGTGCCACGTCTATGGGAAGCGAATCGATTTCACGCTCCAATCGCGCTTTATTGAGTTCCACCTCTTTCAGTTTATTCTCGTAATTGTGTATTTCCGTATCGATTTTCGCGGTATCGACTTGCAAACCTATTTTCTTTTTTATCTCGGCGGCAAAGTGTTCGTCCTGCACCAACTCTTTGATAAACTCTATTACGAGCGGCTCGATGTCCGTCTTTTTGAGATTTGCACTATAATCGCAAGACCGTCCCCGTTCCTGCTTATTCCGACTGCAAGCATAATACATAACCTCTTTATATGTGCCGTCTTTCTTCGTCCAGCAAACCCTGTTGGCGTACATCCCGCTACCGCACTTCGGGCATTTTATAATTCCCGTAAGCAAATGAGCGCGCTCTTTGCCGTATTTTGATTCGGATTTAACTCCCGTTTCCTGTCTTTTCTCGTGCGCTTTTGTCCAAAGTTCTTCATCGACAATCCCTTCGTGCAAACCGTCCACCAAACAAAAATCTTGTTTATTCACAACTTTGTAATCGGCTTTTGTGCCTTTCACTTTTTCCCGCGCCCTTCTACCGTAAGCAATCTTACCACAGTAAACGGGATTATCCAAAAGTATCTTGATGAAATGCGCGCTGAATTCTTCAATATCGGTTTTCTTGCGCGGCGTCTTTTTAATACCTTGCAAATTAAGATATTTCGCTATTCCCGTATAGCCCATATTCGTATAAACGAACTTATCGAAAATCGTCCGCACAACCTCGGCTTCACCTTCTTCTATAATTAAAGTGTCATCTTTCAAGCTATACCCATACGGAGCGGGACCGCCGTTCCACTTACCTTGCCGAGCTTTTTCTCTGCGCCCGTTCATTGTCTGTTCGAGAATGTTCTCGCGCTCTATCTCGGCAACCGCAGACAAAACGGAAATTAAAAGCTTTCCGCTTGTCTGCGAAGAATCAATTCCTTCCTCAATACAAAGCAAATTCACTCCATAGGATTGAATAAATTCCAACGAATTGAGAATATCGGCGGCATTTCTGCCGAAACGGGAAAG
>CAJULE010000022.1 GCA_910587445.1 uncultured Christensenellaceae bacterium | reverse complement strand
TTTTGATTAAAAATAAAATAGGCTTGTCAATTAACAAACCTATTGTAGAATATCATAATAAGTCTTTTTCGGATAAATAATCTCAAAAAATTTGCAATTATGTTTACAGTAACCGTTTGAAAAAATCACATCGAGCGGTTGCGATTTACGGATTAAGCGTCTTCGCTCGATTCGAGTTTTGCCGTCTGGTCGGCGATACGCAGAGCCTCTATCATCTCGGCGATATCGCCGTTCATGAAGTTGTCGAGAGAGTAGAGCGTAAAGCCGATACGGTGGTCGGTAACGCGCCCTTGCGGGAAATTGTAGGTACGTATGCGCTCGCTCCTGTCGCCCGTGCCCACCTGACTGCGCCTGCCCGAAGCGTACTTTTCGTCCGCCTGCGAGCGCATGAGATCGTATATGCGCGTCTTTAAAACGCGCAAAGCCTTTTCGCGGTTTTTTATCTGACTGCGCTCGTCCTGACACTGCACGACTATGCCCGTCGGAATATGAGTCATTCTGACCGCGCTGTCCGTGCGGTTGACGTGCTGACCGCCCGCGCCGCCTGCGCGGTAGGTGTCTATCTTGAGATCCCTTTCGTTTATCTCGACCGTGACGTCCTCGGCTTCCGGAAGCACTGCGACGGTAACGGTCGAAGTGTGTATCCGTCCCTGCGTCTCCGTTTCGGGCACGCGCTGAACGCGGTGCACTCCGCTTTCGAACTTGAGCTTCGAATACACGTCGTCGCCCGACACCGTAAAGACGGCTTCCTTTATGCCGCCGAGCTCGGTCTCGTTTATGTCCACGTCCTCGACCGTCCAGCGGTTCTTTTCCGCATACATCTTGTACATACGAGTGAGCTCGTAGGCAAAGAGCGCGGCTTCCTCTCCGCCTGCCGCGGGACGTATTTCCATAACCGTATTTTTATTGTCGTCGGGGTCTGCGGGAAGGAGCAGGATCTTTAGCTCATGTTCCGCCGCTTCGACCTCTTTCTTTTTCGCGTCGGCCTCCTCGCGTGCGAGCTCTTTCATCTCCTCGTCGGTCTCGGTGTCTATTATCTCCCTCGCCTGTCTTAAGTCGTCCTCGGCTTTTTTCAGACGCTCGAATGCGTCCATAACCGGTCTCAAGGACGAATGCTCCTTGACTACCTTCGTCCAAAGCGGCATATCCGATATGACTGCTGGGTCGGAAAGCTGAGCTTCGAGCTCCTTAAACCGCGCCTCTATTGCTTCCAATCTGTCTGTTTTCATGCAATGCTCCTATCTGTTTCTCCGCTTTTTAAAGAACGGAAACAACCTTCCGAATATCAGTTTACGAAATTTTCGCATACGATCATGCGGTCGTTTTGCGAGTAGTCTTTTATAATGCTCACGTTTTCGAAGAGGGGCTCGAACAGTTCCTTTACGCCCGCCCCTATGTCGTAGCCGATCTCAAGAAACAGCGTCCCGCCCTCTTTCAAAGCGCCCTGCTTTAAGCCGCTCGCAATGCGGCGGTAAAACGCAAGCCCGTCCTCTCCTCCGTCGAGCGCGATTTCGGGTTCGGCTTTGACTTCGTCCTCGAGGCTCTCCATATCCGCCGATTTTATATAGGGCGGATTGCTCACTATGATGTCGAAGCCCGCATTTTCGAAAGCGGAAAGCATATCGCTTTTTACCACTTCCACGCCCGTATCCTTGAGATTCTCCCTTGCGACCTCGAGCGCCTTGTCGTCGAAATCGGCAGCCGTCAAGACGGCGTTCGTCTTCGAAAGCGCCTTTGCGATACAGCCGCTGCCCGTACAGAGATCAAGCGTCTTGGGACTGCCTTCTCCTATCTTTTCGAGAGCGCGCTCGCATAAAAGCTCCGTTTCGGGACGGGGGCAAAGCACGCTTTCGCCAACGGTTATTCTCTCGCCCATAAACTCCGAGTAACCGAGAATATAGTCGAGCGGCTCGCCGCCTATTCTGCGCGAGACGTTTTTGCGAAGTTTCCTGTAGTCTGCGGCGTCGAGCTTTTTTACATCGAACAGCTGACCGCGCTTTAAGCCGAGAATGTCGCCGAGCATAAACTCGAAATCGGATTCGGGTTTGCCCGCCTCGGCGAGCTTTTGCTTCAAATCGCGCTTAACATCGGCATAAGGGTGCTCGAAAAACACCTGCTCGGGTATGCTTTCGTCCTCGTCCATTTTAAGAACGGCGAGGAAACTTTTAAGCGCGACTTCCGCCATATCGTCGTCGGGCGGATAGGTCGTAAGCCTTTGGAGCGCGAGACCGGGCGCGCGCAAGACGTTCGTGAACTTGTTGTCGGGAAGAGCGGCAAGCCCGCGCAGAAGCTCGTACGACAGTCCCGCGACTACGGGAAGAAGCGCGATACGAACGAGAAGGCGCATATACCACGTACCCATTATCTCGAGACCCGTAAGCGACAGCAGAAAGTTCGTGAGCGCGAACACGAGAATGCTGAGCACAACTACGAAAAACAGGAAGGTCGTACCGCAGCGGTTGTGCTTTGTCGAGCACTTCTGCACGTTTTCGACCGTCATTTCCATTCCCTTTTCATAGCAATTTATCGTACGGTGCTCCGCCCCGTGATACATGAACGTACGGCGTATGTCCTTAAGTCGCGAAACTATAAACAGATAGAGCACGAATATAAGGATACGCAAAAGTCCTTCGATGAGCCCCGATAAGAGCGGATGGAAATTACTAATGAATCTTTCGAAAAGCGAGGTCAAAAACGACGGCAGAAGTATGAAAAGTCCGACTGCGAGCACAACGCCCAAGACGACGGCGATCGCCATCATGCCGCCGCTCGGCGTTTCGTCCTCTTCGCCGCTGACTTCCGCCGACTTCAAAAGCGTCCCCATGCCCGTAATAAGGCTGGACACGAACGCGACGACGCCGCGCACTATCGGGACTTTTTTGTACCACGCGCCCTTATTTTTGAGGCGTTTGGTCTCGAGCTCTATGTCGCCGTCGGGGGTGCGCACAGCCATAGCCATAGCGCTTTTGCCGCGCATCATGACCCCTTCCATAAGCGCCTGACCGCCTATAAGCGTGCGGCGCACTTTTTTCTCTTTCGCCTTTTTATTATTCTCGGGCGAAGTGTTTTCTGTGTTTTCTGCCACGTCGAAATTCCTTTAAGAGTAGTAGTTTCCAAACCCTTTCTTCGCGGCAGCGCTACGATTTGTGCCGCGCGCCTTACCCATTCCGGAAAGGCTTTTTATATGAAAAAAGAACCGTGTATTTTTTCGCGGGTCGGACTCTTCCTTACGGTAAAACTCCGTCCCGAGAAAAACGGTTCCTTTGTGTCGTGTTATATAACTACTTTCTGCCGCCGTAACGCTTGTTGAACTTGTCTATTCTTCCGCCGGTGTCTACGTGCTTCTGCTTTCCGGTATAGAACGGGTGACATTTCGAACAAACGTCGACCTTCATTACGTCGCCCTTCTTAGTCGTGCCAGAAACGAATTCGGCACCGCAAGCGCATACAACTTTCACTTCGTGATAATCGGGATGTATATCTTGTTTCACGGTCGTAACCTCCTTTCGCCATAATGTGCTCATATAAGAGCGCGTACTGTGTTATTATACGATATGAGTTTTATCTTTGTCAAGCGAAATCGCGCCTTTTTCCGAAGCATTAACGCAAACTTGAAACTACTTCTTGTATATAAAGTTCTTGATGTCCTCGGCGGCGGTCTTTAAGCGACTGACGGTCGAGACCTTTTCGCTCATCTTGTCGCGGGCGTGCATTACCGTCGTGTGGTCTCTGCCGCCGAACATATTGCCGATCGTGGCGAGCGGCAAATCGAGCATATCGGTTATGAGATAGATACAAAGCTGACGCGGCTCGACTACGTCCTTCGTCTTTTTCTTACCGACAAGGTCCTCGCGAGAAATGCGGAAATACTTGCAGGTTGCCTCGATTATGTCGTCTGCCGAGACGCTTGCGGCGTCGCCCCCCTGAGATCCGTAATCCTTCAGGGCTTCGCGCACAAGCTCGACCGTAGGCGGCTTTTCGCTGAGCATGGAAAGGAAAATGACTTTGTTCAAGAGGCTTTCCATTTCTCGGATGTTCTTATCTATCTTCTGCGCCATGAAGGTCAAGACCTCATCGGGCAGTCTGTGGTTTTCGAGCTGAGCTTTCTTTTGAAGAATGGCTATCCTCGTCTCGAGGTCGGGCGGCTGAATGTCGGCGATAAGCCCCCATTCGAAGCGCGAGCGCAGTCGCTCCTCGAGCTCTGGGATCTCCTTCGGAGGCAAATCGGAAGTCATTATGAGCTGTTTGTTCGACTGATAGAGATCGTTGAACGTGTGAAACATCTCTTCCTGCGTACCGGATTTTCCCGCTATGAACTGTATGTCGTCGATCATGAGTACGTCCGCGCTCCTGTACTTGTCGCGGAAATTCGTATTCGTGCCCTTAGTCGTACGGACGGAAGCGATAAACTCGTTTACGAACTTCTCGCTGGAGACGTACAGCACCTTGAGGTCGGGGCGCGTCGCGCGCAGGCAGTTTCCTATCGCATGGATTATGTGCGTTTTTCCGAGTCCCACGCCGCCGTATATAAACAGCGGGTTATAGCGCTTTCCCGGCTCCTCGGCAACGGCGCGCGCCGCCGCATACACGAATCTGTTCGAGCCGCCCACGACGAAATTCTCGAAATTGTATTTCGGATTTATGAGCATGGCTTCCATGCGATGTACGGGCTCGGGTTCCTCCACCGTCGTACCGACGCTCTCTTTAAACCTGTCCTTTTCGTTCGGCTCGATGATCTCTATGTCGGTAAGAAGCGGGTTTACCTGCTTCATTACGCTCAAGATAAGCGGACGGTAGTGCGAATTTATAAAGTCCTTGTTGGTCTCGGACGGCGCAAGCAGAACGAGCTTTGCGCCCACGACGGTCACGGGCTCGAGCCTGCTTATCCACACATCGAAATCGACGATGCTTATGCCCGTTTCGAGCTTTTCGACCATCTGCTGCCATACTTCTCTTGCCGTGCTAATCATTTGCGCCTCCGTGGATTCGACCGCTTATATCGGCGAAATAGAAAAGCACGACGCGCTCGAGCATCGTCTTTATGCGCTCGCGCTCTCCTCCGCGGCGGAGCACGTCGAACACCGCGCTTATGAACGTATGCGAAATCGTGCGGCAGAAAAACAGATCGTCCTCGTCGGGATTTTCGAAAAGCCTCTTCAAAAGCAAACTGTCGCACTTTTCGACGAGCTTATCGAAAAAATCCTCATACCGCGTAGAAGCGCACTTGTCTGCAAGTATCAGAAGATCGTCGCCGTATTTGTCGTATACCTCGAGCAGTTTCTCGATTATGCGGTTTGCATTGTCGTGCGCGTCGTCCGACCCGTTCTCGAAAAGATCGTTCATCATCTTGGGGACCTGTATGTATGCGGGACGGACTATTGCCGTCAAGAGCCCCATTTTTCCGTCGTAGTAGCGGTAAAGATTGCCGACGGGCACGCCCGCCTGCGTCGCGATAGCGCTTATGTTGCCGCCGCGATAGCCTTTTGCCGCGTACTCGTTCCTGCCCGCCTCGAGTATACGGTCGCTGATGTCCTGTTTCTTGTACTGCACCTTAGCTCACTCCTTAATGCTGTTTGCGCCGTTTCGAGGTCGACCGAACGCCGTCCGAAACGATGATACGCCGCTTATGCAAAAGCGAATAAAATCGAAAAATAGGTATTTTTATTATAATGCCGTTCGGAAATATTGTCAATCGGAAAACGCTATAAATTCAATGTTTCGGCATAAACGACCGATTTCGATACCTTTCTGTCGGCGGCAACGAGTTTTACGGCTTTCATCTTATCGTAGCCGAGCGACATATAGTGCTTTACGTGCTCGATAACGGTAAGCTCCCCCAGCCTGTCGGCGGCGCTCTCCGCCTTTTCGACGACTATGACCATTTCGCCTTTGACCGTAAATTCGGGAACCTCTCCGAGACAGCCGCGCACGACCTCTTCATGGAGCTTGCTTATCTCGCGCACGACGGCGAATTTGCGTCTGCCGAGGCTTTTATACAGAAAGTCGAGATCCTCGAGAACATTGTGCGGCGGAGAGTAAAAGACGAGCGTCGCCTCCACGTCCTTGATTTTTGCAATCGTCTTTTTCCTGTCCGAAGTTTTTTCGGGCAGAAATCCGACCATGAGAAAGGACGACGTATCGAGACCGCTGAGCACCACCGCATTCACGCACGCGCAAGCGCCCGACACCACGGTGTATTCTATGCCGTTTTCTATGAGCTCCTCGACGAGCACCGCGCCGGGATCGGATATGAGCGGCATTCCCGCGTCGGAAACGAGAGCTATGTCCTTGCCCTCTTTGAGGCGACTTATTATGCCCGCGCTTGCCGAACGCTCGGAAAACTTATGATAGGAAATCATGGGTTTTCGGATGTCGTAGGCGCGCAAAAGCTCCATCGTGTGACGGGTGTCCTCGGCGGCGATGAAGTCTACGTTTTTCAGCACTTCCACCGCCCTATAGGTTATTTCGGAGAGATTGCCGATCGGAGTGGCGACTATATATAACATAATTTGCTCCTTTTTAAAAAGTAACGCGAAAATATTTTTTGCCGTGCGGCAAGAGGCGATATCGCTTTTAAGAAAACCGTGGAAAATGCAACTGCGCCTTTTTTCGAAAAGGTGCTCGAAAAAGAGGTTTTTGCTCAAATGTAGCATTGCGCATGATGTTTGCGCCTTTTTTGGAAAAGGCGCGCCCAAAAATCTTTTGCACCTTTTTTCGAAAAGGTGCTCGAAAAAGACAAAGGGAGAGGAACTTTCGGCTGTTCCTCTCCCTTTTGAATCCCTCTCCTTTAAACGATTCAGGGCTTCGCCCTAAAAACCCTTTTTGAAGGATTAAATTCAAAATAAAGAAAACAGCCGAGATTTCAAAGCTGTCGGCTTTGACGGCTTAGATGCGAGCGAGACGGACAGCTGGCGACGAGCCGCACGGGTTGCTGTACTACACCGCACTGCGCCCGCTTGCCTCGACGCACGCAGTCCGTATTCGCGAAGTATATAAGCCGTCAGACTGCTCGCTCGGGTAACACAGTAAGTGCAGGCGCGGCGTCCTTAATGCACTTCAAGAGAAAGAGGTGCGGAGGCTTGCCGTCGCAGGGACGGAGGATCTGCAGAATTTTCGGCTCGAGCTTTTCGCTTGTACAGAGGGAAATCATTTCGGCAAGGCGTTCGATATGGCAGACGGTGAAGAACTTGCCGCCGCTCTTAGTAAGGCGCGAGGCGCAGTGCACTGCTTCGGCGAGCGTGACGGCTATTTCGTGACGGGCGAGCGCAACGCTTCCGCGTTCCTGTTTAAAGCCGCTCCCCTCCTTTCTATATGGCGGATTGCACGTCACGATATCGAACGCGCCGATATTGTTTCTGTCCTCCGCATAGTCCTGCATACGCGCGCAAACTATCTCTATCTTGTCCGACAAGCCGTTCAGTTCGACCGAGCGGCGGGCGAGCGAAACGCAAGCCTCTTGAAGCTCGACGCCCGTCACGCTCATGCCGCGCTTGCCTGCGAGAAGCACGGGGATTATGCCGCTTCCGCAGCCGAGGTCGCACACATTCGACGAAGGCAGGCCCGTAACGAAGTTTGCGAGCTCGACTGCGTCGCAACCGAAGCAGAACAGCTCGCTGTCCTGAATGAGCTTCAAGCCGTTTACTTGCAAGTCGTCTATCCTTTCCATATCTCTCCTTTCTCGTCCGTCAGCCAAAGCTTGTACGCCTTTTTCGAGTCTGGTCCGAGCTTTAAAGCACGCGAAATTTCCACGCCGAAAACGGCAAGCACGGCGTTTTCTTCGCACAGGAGCGGAATGAAATCACGAAGGCTCGAAGGTATCTTTTTGTCTATGAAAAACTCCTTGAGCTTGCGCGTTCCGCCGCCGAACGGAGCAAATCTGTCGCCGTCTTTCCGAATCCGAAGTTCGGCGTTTTTCCCGACTTTCGACCCGTCTATAAACAGAACATTTCCGCGCTCCTTGCCGAAAGACGCGTTTTCCGCGTCGCAAAGCCTTATGTGCGCCGTGAAACCGCCGAAGTCGAAGTCACCCTCGGAAAAGGCAAACCGTCTTTTTAAAGCCGACCTGTTTCGGTAAAGCGTGACATATTCGTACTCGTTTGCGACGACTAAGCCGCCCGCTATTTCGAGGCGCGCTCCCGAGGAAAGCGAGGCGCATTTTACAATCGAATCCACGCCGTCGGACGTGTAATCGCCCGTAAGTTTCTTCAGCATGAGCACGGCTATGCGAGAGGCGATCGCCGGACTCGACAAGAGCTTTTCCCGACTTACGCGCACTCCGCCGAGGGGCGCGGACACTATGTCGCTTGCGTCCGTAAAAGAGCGAATAAAGTCGTCGTCGCGCCTTGCCGCTTCCGCCAGCCGCAAAAGGCTTGAGCTTGCGTCCGCGCGCTCGTCAAGCAGCGGCAACACCTTATGTCGGACAAAGTTGCGGAAATATTTCGTATCGCGGTTTGTCTCGTCCTCGACATACGGGACGGAGTTTGCCGCGACGTATTCGTCAATTTCTTCGCGGGAGCAGTAAAGCAGCGGGCGCAAGATACCGCCGCCCATAACATCCATGCCGCGCAGACCGCTCACGCCGCACCCCCGCAAAATGTGCATGAGTACGGACTCGGCGTTGTCGCCCGAGTGGTGCGCCGTCAGCACGAGCTCGGCTTTTCCCTCGTTTAAAATCCGAAAGAAAAATTCACGCCGAAAAAGCCTTGCCTCTTCCTCCTCACCCCTGCCGCTTTCGGCGCAGCGGCTCGGCACGTCGGCGCGCTCTGCTATGAGCTTCAAACCGTTTTTCCCGCAATACCGCCGCACGAACTCGCTGTCGGCAAGGGAGCTCTGTCCTCGCAAGCCGTGCTCGACGTTTAAAACAAGCAGGTTTTTTCCGTCGATAAAATCGAGGCTCGTAAGTAAATGCAAAAGGCACATCGAGTCCCTGCCGCCGCTCACCGCGACCGCTATGCGCCTGCCTGTCGCATACGTTTTTAAAATGTCGGTTGCTTTCTCCAGCATAGATACAAGTATACTACTTTCGGGCGGACGCAGTCAAGCGTTCGCGTCGGCGGCGGCGCTTTTCTATTTCCTACACTTTTCGTCCCGATTACGGCAAAAAGCTCATAATTCGCGAATATTCGTCATAAGCATAACTATCATGAATTTGTGAGGTAACCTTTATGAAGGATTATATCGAGCAGCGGGCTTTGGGTCTCGCCGAGCATATCTGTCGCACGTCATGCACGGTGCGCGACGCGGCAAAGGTCTTTTCCGTGAGCAAATCGACCGTTCATAAGGACGTGACGGAGCGTTTAAGGCTCATCGATCCCGAACTGTTTGCGCGCGTCGGAGAAGTTCTTGCCGAAAACCTCAAGGAACGGCACCTGCGCGGCGGCATGGCCACGAAGGAAAAATATCTTAAAAAGCGTCAAAGATAATCACACAAGCGCCCATAAACGCACATAAAAAAAGAAGCCCGACAGCTTCTTTTTTTGTTTTGGGATATATTGATAAACTTAAATTTTTTCTTTTCTCTTATACTTTTCGGGATGCTTTTTCTCATCTATGAAACGGAGCACCAACCAAACTATTCCGCCGGCTATCGCAAGCCATATAACCACATTGATTATGATAAGCCATACCATCCAAGGCGATATGCCGTAGCTTACAGTCGTACCGGGTGCAATCGCATAATACGGCATGGAGTTCACAGCCGCATAAGCCATGCGATGTACGGACTCGACTATAAGATTTTGTAGAGTGGGGTTTTCGGTATCTATGACAATTGGACCGAGCGAGTTTCGCTCCCTTCCGCCAAACGACATAAAGTGTCCGAGATTGTCATTACCACTCGCAAAGTACATGGCTATGGGATTCATATGAGCATAGAAAGCCATATCGGTGACTATCGTGCCCTCGAAGCCCCATTCGCCCCTGAGCATATCTTTGCAAAGTCTCGGATCGCCGCCTGCCCAAACCGTGCCTATACGATTGAACGACGACATGAGTCCGAGCGTCGCGCGTATCTTTCTCGTCGCCACGGTACCCTCTTTGTCGGCTATGTACTTAAAGTCGTACATTGCTTCTTTTACGCAAATTTCGAACGGCTTGAAATAGATTTCGCGCATGGTCTGCTCGTCTGCCCACACACAACCGCCGCCGAGGAACGAAGTGTGCTGTTCGGTGTCGTTTGCGCATCTGTCGGTTTCTTGGTCATTGAGAGCAAAATGCTTGATGTATACGAGTACGCCCTGAGACGCCGCGCCGCTAACCGTAGACGCCGCTATCTTGCCGGCAAGCACGCCGTCCTCGCTGTAATACTCGAAACAACGACCGCCGAACGGACTGCGGTGAGTATTCATTGCGGGAGCGTACCAGCCTGTTACGCCGACCGTCAACGCCTCGGTGCCTATGGCATAGCCCATATCCTCGGAAAGCGCCGTATTGAATGTCGCCGCCATCACGGGAGCGGTGGGCCATGCGCAGTTAGCTTCGGTCGCGCCGAATCCGTCGCTGCCGTAAGCGCCCTTGATGCCCTGAGGTCCGTCGGAGTCCTGCATTCTTTCGAGCCCTATGCTCTCGAGCTGTATATTGCTGTAGTTGGAGGGCTTGGAAATCGCGTCGAGGTCTTTGATCGTGAGCTGTGCGAGTATGTCCGCCCACATCGGGTCGCTGTAATCCTTGCCGCGCATATCTATTACGGAAAGTCCGTTGGTCTCGTTGAGTCTCGGAGATTTATCGTTTTCGTCCGTGTAATTCTCCGCCTCGAGATAAGGAAGAGACTCGAGCGATTTTTTGACCGCATCGCTTGCCGTGAGCTCGCTGCCCGCGGGCTTTGTAGCCACCCACTCGGTGAAGCCGCTTGCACGGGTAAGCATATTTCTCGGCGAGGACTTCATGTATTCGGTGCTCTCGTCAAAAAGGTTGTGCACCGCATTGTACTCTCCGCTCGAAGCAACATTTATGGGATTGCCTTCGGGGTCGAGTTTGGACTGCGCCGCTCTATCTCCGTCGCGCATATTCATGCCGGAATACCACTTGGTTTTACCGTTGTGCCAAACCTTTTGATCCCAGCTGTCATGGCTGTTCTTGCCGAGATAGATCGTGTAATCCCCCTCGGTAAGCGCGTAGCAGCCCTTGGTTCCGTCTCCGTTGTCGTGCGTATAACAATACGACGCCATTTCCTCTTTTGCGAATGTGACGGTCAACGTATCGTCCTCGCCCGCCTTAAGCGTCTTTGTCTTTGCAAACGCCACAAGGTTCTTGGACGCCTTTTCTATCTTATTTTGCTTGTCGGATTCGGTGTACTCCGAGCCGTAATAGATCTGTACCACGTCTTTGCCCGCTTCGCCTTTCGTGTTGGTGACCTTGACTTTCAACGTGATGTCGTCGCCGCTCGTTTCGAAGCCGACGATTTCCTGTTTGAACTCGGAATAGGAAAGTCCGTAGCCGAACGGATAGACGACGCCCGTTCCGGACGCTTTATCCTCGGTCTTTTTCCAAGCATTGTACCACTCGTCGCCATTACTGCCGAGCATTTCGTACATGGTCTCGTAATAGCGATAACCCATGTATATGCCCTCTTCGTACTCGACGAAAGTCGCGCTCATATCCTTATCGAACGACAAAACATACTTCGAAGTATCGAGTCCCGAATCGGGGTTCTTCACATTGCCGTAAATGCTTCTGCCGAAGTTGTTCCACACGGGATCTTTCGTGAAGTCGGCGTAATATGTGTCGGGCATTCTGCCGCTCGGATTTACATCGCCGCAGAGTATGCTTGCAAGCGCCGTAAATCCCTCGGCGCCGGGTCCGCCTATCCAAACTATAGCGTCTATCTTGTCGTTGTCGGCAAGCGCGCCCACTTCCATTGCATTCGAAGTGTTAAGCACTACGATCACCTTATCACACTTTTGCGACGCAACTTCTATCATGTCCTTTTCCTCGGCGTTAAGCTCGAGATAATGCTGTCCGTCCGCATATCTCGCCGTCTCCGTATTTGCTTTGAACTTGCCGCCGCCTGCCTCATGCTCGGCAAGCGTCTTTTTGAAATCGGTGGGCATATCGACGCCCTCGCCGCCCGTTCTGCCGATAAACACTATACCTGCCGTCGTATAGCCCGTATAATCGGCATCTGCATATACATTCCTTTCGAATTCACCGATATAATAGCTCGAGCCCAGATATTTATCGGTTGTAATTGATCCGCGAGGCGTAGAACCAAGCTCTCTTTCCATTCTTTCCGTAAGTCTCGGATTCACAGAGTATACGGCGGAAAGCGCGTCTTTTGCCGTCACGTTGTATTTTGTAGGCACGCCGCCGCTACCCGTTCCGCCGTAGACGGGATCGACATACGCTCTGCCGAATGCCGTAATATCGGACTGCTTTGCAAGCGGAAGCGCTCCGTCGTTCTTCAAGAGAACTATGCCTTCGCTTGCCACCTCGATGGCCTTTTTTTGCGCAGCTTCTCTGCTTCGCGCACGCGAAGTATCGTCGTCGCTGGAATTGAGCCACGTTCCGTATTTCGCGTCGTAATACTTTGTATCCCAATCCTCCGTTCCCTCTGCCGGCGTTACGGTTCTCGTACCTCTTCCGAGATAAGTGTCGAGAAAGTAAGGCATAGACATGAGCGTCGTAGTCAACAGCAAAATAAACACCGTCAGTATGACTATAATCGGTATAACGATTGCCATAACCGCTTGTTGCTCATTTTGAGCTTGCCGTTTTTCATTTTCTTCTTCTCCTTAAATATAGAGTATCGACTTTGTGCCGACCGAAAAAATAATAACGGATATACGCCACTCCGTGTGATTTTTATCACGATATGCCTTTTTTGTTTCCTCTTTGGTCGGGAACAGGTATCATTATGTCAAGTATAAACGCTCCGTTTTTTATTTCGACACCGGTAAATCCGCCGTACTTTTCGGCAATGTGGCGCATACTTCTCATGCCGTAGCCGTGTCCGTATTCGCGCTTGTTCGTCATCGGTAGTCCGTCATTGCCCATCAACACATTTTCACACGGGTTTTCCACACGAATGACAAGCATATTCTTTTCTTTGCGCACATGTAAGCGAATGACGCGCTTTTCCATGTCCTCGAGCTTCGCTACCGCTTCCATTGCGTTGTGAACGGCATTGCCGAACAGCGAATAGACATCGGCGTCCGACATAAACGACAGGCTTTCTCCGTCGGCAATAACCGACAGCCTTATTCCGTGTTTTGCCATGTATATGCTGTTCTCGGCGAGAATGAGGTCAAAAGCTTCGTTTCCCGTCTTGATTTGATTGTCGTATATCGTAACGGAGTTTTCAAGTTCGGACAAGAATTCTTCATCCACTGTCTCTTCTCCGCCTTTCAGTTTTCGTATCTGATGCTTCAAATCGTGACACTTGATGTTAATCGACTCTATGTTCTCCCGGCTCAATTCGTAGTTTTTCCTATCCTGTCGCCAAAGACTCTCCACCGTTTCGAGCTCAGCCTCGGCAAGCCTTTTACTGAGCATGGAATACAGCATGAGATAGACAAATACGGTCGACATCAGGCGATACATATAGATTACGGACAACCCGACCTTAGACAATTCATCCGACATGAAATAGGTGACCGTAATGCTTAGCACGACGTCTACGATCAATACCGCCGCAAAACCGAACAAAAGGAGTTTATCCACCTTTAAATTCTCTTGTCTGCGTATCTTATGTTCTATGAATGCCCAAACGAACCAATAAATCACGGCATAAATGCCGAAATAAACAAGCGCGGTTAGGGCGTTTACTGTTTGTTCCGTATCACCGTAAAGATTTACTGTACCTATACCTGTGACGCCGACTATATAATCGTAGGTTGAAAACGCTATGTGTTGCGTAGTGTAGGCTATTATGCCGCAGAAAAGAAGAGTCACATTGCTTTCGTCGAAACATATTTTGAGCGCAACTACACTTAAAGCAAAAATCGTAAGGAAGTCTGCCGAAGAACTGACGGTGCTGACAATTTGGCTCGTAAAAAACACCGGCAAAAGAAATGCCGCCGCAAATACGCCAAGAGCGCAAAGAACCACGCGTAAAGCAAAGTGATTTCGCTTTTTAAGCGAATAGGTAGCAAGCCCTTCGGCAAGCATAAGCTCGGCGGCAAAGACGAGCTTATACCAAAAGAGCGGTGTGGAAAAAGCGAACATTTCAGCCACCTCCCCGTCCGAGATAGCGCATGAGCGCATTTACGAAATCTTTCTTTCGAAGATGCGAAATGCGCAGACGGTCGTCGCCTATGAGCACATCTTCCTTGTCAATGCCGTCCACATATTTGAGATTGACTAAAAAGCAGTTGTTGCATTTGAAAAAACTGCTTTCCGGCAATTGTTTTTCTATATCGGACAAACTTCCCCAGCTCTCCAAATCACCCTTGAGCGTATGAAACGTGAGCTTGTGACGGTATATTTCCACATACTTGATGTGCGAAGAAGGAATGTTTCTCATTACTCCTGCGAAAGTCGCCGAAATGGTCGCGTCTTTTTTTCAGTATCGCAAGCTCGCGTACCCTGCCGAGCATAGTCGAAAAGTCATAGTACTCCACCGGCTTGATTATGAAATCTATTGCGTTTACTTTATACCCAGCCACGGCATAGCGGCGCATATTAGTGACAAACACTATCGGTACGTACGGGTCTAATTTTCTGAGCTTTTCAGCCCCCTCCATGCCGTTCATGAACGGCATTTCGATATCGAGCATCACAAGGTCGTAATCGGCGCGGTATGACGCCAAAAACTTCAATGCGTCGGGAAACGCGTCAAGCGAAAACTCCATGTTGTTTTCCTTTCCGTAACGCGCAAAAAGAACGCGAAGTTCCTGCGTCGCGCTTTCTTCGTCTTCTACAATTGCTATCCTCATATTTTCCTTCGCTCCGTATCTATGTTTATACTTTCGTATTATAACACGTTTTTTACGAAAAAGACAACGGATTGTTCCTTATATGTCGGATTTATCGCACGTTTGGTTTTTTGTATATGGCTGCGCCGTACGAAACGGCACGGGAAAAATGCTTTAACGAAACAACAAAGAAAGTCTACTCATCCGTCGCGGCAGTCGCTTCGCTTTGTGCCGCGACACCTTCCCTGTCAAGGGAAGGCTTTTTATATGGAGAACAATCCCCTCAGTCGCCTATCGGCGACAGCTCCCCTTACTAAGGGGAGCCTATATTTCGGAATAGATTCCTCGACTTCGCTCGGAATGACAATGCAACGGGCGACTTCACTCGGAATGACAATGCAATGGGTACCTTCGCTCGGAATGACAGTAAAACCAAACGGCTTAGATACGAGCAAGACGGACAAAAGGCGGTTTATTAAATGTTCGAACACCCGAAGGCGGAGAAACGAGCAAGACGCGGAAAGAGGGTGCGCACGACGGGGAGTGTACTAAACCGTACACGACCACGAGGGCGCACCCTCTTGACAATGTATTGCGACGTTTATACGCCGTCGGGATTATTCGTAGAGTTTGCTGACGGGCAAATCGCCGTAAATACTCTCGATCGCGTCCGCGAAAATGGACGCTACCGTTATTTCCTCGATTTTGGGGCTCTTGTGCTCCTTGGGCTGTTCAATAGTATCGAGAATGAACACCTTTTCGATAACGGAGTTGTTGAGCCTGTCCATTGCGGGACCGGAAAGCACGGCGTGCGTACAGCAAGCGAACACCTGTTTTGCTCCGCCCACTTCTATGAGCGCCTTTGCGCCCTGAGTGATAGTTCCCGCGGTGTCTATCATGTCGTCGACGAGAAGGCAGGTCTTACCCTTTACGTCGCCGACAATGTTCATTACTTCCATTACGTTGGCTTTGGGACGGCGTTTGTCGACGATTGCGAGCGTCGAATTGAGTTTCTGCGCCATCTGACGGGCACGGCCGACCGAGCCGACGTCGGGCGACACTACGATGAGATTGTCGTCCTTTATGAAGTTCTGCCGCATGAGCGCGCGGCACAGAACGGGTATCCCGAGAAGGTGATCGACGGGAATATCGAAGAAGCCCTGTATCTGCGGAGCGTGCAGATCCATTGTGAGGATTCTGTCCGCGCCTGCGCCCGTGAGAAGATCGGCTACGAGCTTTGCCGTAATGGGGTCGCGCGCGCGGGCTTTTCTGTCCTGACGCGCATAGCCGAAGTACGGTATGACAGCCGTTATCCGTCCCGCGCTTGCACGGCGGAGCGCGTCTATCATGACGAGCATTTCCATGAGATTGTCGTTTACGGGGTATGACGTAGACTGAATGACGAACACGTCGCAGCCGCGCACCGTTTCGCCGATATGTACCGAGCACTCTCCGTCCGAGAAACGTCCGACCTCGGCGTCTCCGAGCTTCATCTTGAGCTTGTCCGCAATCGCCTGTGCGAGCGGAATGTTGCTGTTGCCCGCAAAGAGCATTATTTTGCTGCCGTGTACTACCATGTAAAACCTCCTGAAAGTAACCTGAAAGTGTTATGTTCCTATTCGCAGTCTTTCGTGAATTTGTTGCCTTTCCATTCGGGCTTGTTCACCTGCCGAGCCCGCGCGATCGCAAGCGCGCCCGAGGGCACCGACTGAGTAAGCGTCGAGCCTGCCGCTATGAACGAACCGCTTTCTATGTCGAGAGGCGCGATTATATTGGAATTCGAGCCTATAAAGACCCTGTCGCCCACCCGCGATTTGAATTTGTTTTTGCCGTCGTAATTGACGAATACGACGCCGCAGCCTATGTTACAGCCCTTGCCCATTTCGCAGTCGCCGACGTACGAAAGGTGCGACACCTTGCACTTATCGCCTATGACGCTGTTCTTTATCTCCACGAAATCGCCTATGCGGCACCCCGAGCCTATCACGCAATCGGGACGGATATAGGCGAACGGACCGACGCTTGTTCCCTTGCCGATATAGCTCCTGTAAATGCGCGAGGAATCGAGCGTAACGCCGTCGTCGATTATGCAATCTTCTACCACGTTGCCCGTCTTTACGGTCACGTTGTTTTTAATGACGGTTTTTCCGAGAAAGATATTGTTCGGCGCAATACGGCAGCCGCTTCCTATGGTCACATCGCTTCCGATATAGGTTGTAGACGGGTCGTCGAACTGCACGCCCGAAGCCATGTGGTGCGCAAGAATCCTGTTCTTTAAAATATCGGTTATGAGGCTTATCTGACGGAAATCGAACGCCGTCACGAAATCCTCTTCGTCGAAGTAGTGGGTTTCTTCCGTGTATATCTTATCCGCGCGCATGAGATACGGCGTGCGTATGACGTAACCGCGCGTCATCTTGAGGACGTTTTTACCCGTGTCTTTCAGATGTCCCACGGCGTCGAGAATGGTCTTTTTCGTAATGAGCGGAGTATCGGAAAACAAGACGACCGTATAAGTCGAGCTCGTATCCAAAAAACGCCCGACAAGCTGAGGAAGCGGCGTTATGTCGTTGTACGCCACAGAAGCCGTATAGCTGTCCGAAAGAGCGATCTTGACCCACTCTCCGCAGGTCTTGCCCAAAATTTCGACGTTCGACGTGTCGCCGACCTTGGGATATGATACGTTTAGAATTATGCCCGATATTTCTTCCATACGGAAAATATTATAACATCATGCGGCAAGTAAAGTCAAACAAATCGCCGCCGCAAAAAACAAAAATTAAAGTACGTATATGCGCGTTTTCCGCAAAGAACATTTCAGGCTCAAAACAACAGCCCGCGGGCTTTAAAAAAAACGCACCCACAGTCAGTCAGAGCCATGGAGTGTGTTTTCTTTCGTGATATTATATATTTCAATCAGACGCCGAGATCGGGTTGAAAGATAGTTTTGCCTATATCTCCGCCTATATTGATACCCGAAGGTTTTCCCTCTTTCACAATGGTGTTCAAAACCATCTGCGTGCCGTAACTCGTATTTTTATTGTCGTAAAAGGTGCCTATGACTTGACCTACGCACGGCATGGCAATCGAGCCGTTTCCGTATACGCCGTAGACGGTTATTTTTCCCGTGCAGGTGCACGATTCTATCCTGCCGCCCGACATTACGGCAACTATGCCGCCGACCGATTCGCTGCCTTCACTGCGAGCATATATTTCGCCTTGACTGCTTGCCAAAGATATAAACGACGAGTCTGCCGTGCCCTCGTTTTTGCCGACTATTCCGCCGATATTGCCTTTGCCGTATATGCCCGCTCTGTTTGCGACGTTGTATACGACTCCCCTGTTGTACCCCGTAAGCCCGCCTATAACGGCAAAGTACGAATTGCTTTCTATGCTATACGAGCTTCCCTTTTCTGTATAGCACCGCTCTATTCTTCCGCCGTTTCTGCCGCACAACAATCCGACATTCACATCCTTTACGCCGCTTGCAACGGTAATATTGCCGCTTACGGTGAGCAGCGATATCAAGCCGACATTGCTTTCGAACAGACCGTAATTGCCGCTCGCGCTCACTTGAATGTTCATTCCCGATACGGTATGAGAATTGCCTTTAAACGAGCCGAATAATGTCGGTATCGGAGTCCAATTTTTGTAAGAGCTCAAATCGATGTCCGTCATCAACTCGAAATTACCCGTTATCCAACCGAACCGAGAATCCACTTTGTTTCTCATTTCATCGAATTGAGACGGATACCATATTTTGTAGGTTTGCGTATCCGAATCATAGCACTCGGAAAGCGTCGCAACAGAAGTTGTCGAATATATAATCAGGTCTTTCAGCTCACTGCTTGCAAGCGTTATCGCCGACCAACTCCTTTTGATACCCTCTTTAACTTTCTTTAATTCCTCTCGGCGGTAAGTTTTGTCCGACGCCGTTATGTCATCTATAGTAATGCTTTCCACATAATCGCTTCCGTCGTCCATATAGCCGACGTAAGTAAAATTATAATGTATTATTTGCCAACGAGCGTCCAAACTATAGTTGGTCGCTTTATCCCAATTTGCGACGCACCTTGCCATAACGACGCCGCCTACCTCTACTGCGTCGAAATACTGCTTGCCGTCTTTAGAATATCCCGCAAATATGTAATGCTCTCTTGTAGGTACGGAAATAAACGCCACAGGCTCAGTCGCGTCTTTATCGAGATACATTTGTGTAGTGCCGAAAGGAATATAGATCGACTGCGTGCCGCCGCTTCCTTGCCCCGGCAACAACGAAACCTGATATCTTATCGGAATCCAATACGCATACAGCGTATCTATACTCAAATCCGTGTACTTCACGTTCGACGGATTCAAATCGCAGTCGTAAAACATAATGCCGCCGCCGTTTTGTTGCGAGAAAAAGCCTTGGAATTCATACCCCGATTTCGTAGGTACGGCGATAGACTGCCTCTCAAAACATTCGTCATATCGAACAGTAATTTTAATCTCCGAGTTCGGATCGCCGTCATCATTTATTATTAAGGCAATCGGAATATCTTTTTTATCCCAATAAGCATAAAGGACGCTTAAATCGTCTTCTATTTCTTCTTTTCCCCATACTTTTTCACAGTTCATTTCGCCGTCATAATATTGACTCCCCTTACTGTTGGGAGCAGAATAATATCCGCCAAACACAAAAGCGGCTTCGATTTCGGGTTTCGGGGCTTCAACCGAAGGCAAAGGACGTCCGTACATCGCCTCGACGGTTTGCGCACCTCCTATTCCGCCTCGAGTATCGAGCGTCACCGTCTTCGTCTTATATTCCACGGTAGCCGCCTCGCCCAAGCCGTTGTCCCAAGTATCGTATTCGTCAACGCTTTCGGGCGGCAGATAGCTGTCGAAAACTATCTTTTGCTGCTTTGTTTCGCCCGTCATATAGTTTTCGCTTCCCCAATCCTGAAACACGCTCATTCCCATAGTCTTTACGGACGACGGAATATGTATTTCGGTCATGCCGTAGCACTGCGCGAAAGCATAATCGTCTATATGAGTGATTTTATCGGATAAAACATTCTCGCTTGCGCCGTTTTTATACCGCAACGAAGTCAGACTTATGCAATCGAGAAAGACATTCTTCGGCAGTACTTCTACGCAGTCCGGCATTGTAACGGTTTCCAACATAGGCGAACTCATAAAAATGCTTTCGGAAAGTATTTTTTCGTCGTTTTCTGTTTTTTCGAAAGCAATTTCCACGTCTATTTCCAAATTGACGCAGTTGAACATCCCCGCAAATGCGTAGTCGTTCAAACAAACCGTAAAACCGGTCTCCGACAAACGATTGTCGTATACGACAATCAAGTCTTCCGACTCCCAATTTTCAAAAGCATAAGATTCGATTTGCTTTACGGGAGAAAGTTTGCCGTCGTCGCCTTCCTCGGAACAATAAAAGTACGGCGGATTTTCCGCTCTTGCAACATTTACGTTACATTCCTGCGCCTGTATCAGTTTATACCCCTCGTCCGTATTCGTCTCGTCGAGCGCTTCGCATATCTGCTCGGTTCCGTAAATTATTCGACTGCCGCTTGCTCGTCCCGCAGCCCAATTCGCGTTTATTCCCGATTTCGACGCAAATTCGTCTTCCGTCATTCGTATATAAATATCGTTTTGCACATTGCGGAACACATTACTTCCCAATGTCGCAATCGAATCGTAAACGCAGAAATAATTAAGTTTCGTACAGCCCGCAAAAGCGCTGTTTCCTATAGTTTCCACCGCCGTAGCTCCGTAGACGCGTTCCAACGCCGAGCAACCGTAAAAACCGTTTCCGCCGATCTTTCCGACCGAAAATGGAATATAAACGGTTTTTAAATTTCTGCAAGACATAAAACCGTTGTCGGCTATTTCCGTCACGGGAATTCCGTCATGCACCGACGGAATAGTCATTTCCGTCCGAGTCTTGTCCGTAGCCCGAACTTTATATTCCGTTCCGTCGTTTATCAATACGAAGCCCAAATAAGCTTCGTAATCGTCTCCGTCCTCGGCATAAACCCGTACGTCTTCTTGCGCAGACGCGGCAGACACCGTTGTTATGCCTTGCGTTACGCCGAAAATTGCCACCAATGCAAACAGTGCGACAAGCACAGCTATGCAATTTCTCTTGATTGTTTTACTCATAATAGATCTCCTTTTGTTTTTAATCTCACTTTAATCTGCCGTTGCTTTTTACTTACTGCAAATAAATCTACATATTTTCTATCAGTCCTCCTTTTTCAGATCTTCGCCTTCTTTCCATAGCTCCTCCGACCAAAACTTCGGCGGTATACCGACAATTTCTCCGTCCACCTCCGCTTCGCACAGCAAATATCTTCTGGTTATTTCAAAAAAATCCTGTATGCCGTCGTGCCACAAATCTCTTATGGCACAGTCGAATTCGTATAGCTCTCCGTATGCGTATCTGCAATCGACGGTATGAACAAATTCATGCAAACCCGTTTCCACTATGAAATAGTCCAACTTTTCCCATGCGGATTTATCATCCTTCATCCACTCGCCTGCCACTGTTTTATTCTTTAACATACCGTAGAAAAAATCATCCAAATATACGCTGCCGCGTTTATACCCGGCTAAACCCTGAACTCCGCGCTCTCTGAATTCACGCTCGTAATCGTTCATATCGAAAAAGGTCAATAGGCTGTCGTATTTATCGAACAAGTATTTTACTTCCTTCATTCGCAGAGGATCAAGACTGTCATTGTCATTATAAAAATCTTCGGTGTCCACGGGTTGAGTCGTAAAGTATGTGTCTATTTCGAATATCACTCCTTTTTCCGCAAACCATTCGTTTAAGTAGGCGGACATTCTGCCGGCTATCTGCTTGCACAAGATGCGTTCGGGCATGGGTATCTTGTAATGCACGTGTTTTTTCTGCGTGTAATCTGCTCTGAGCTTTAGCGTCGCGTCTATTTCGTCCACGACCACCACGAGTATTTTAAAGACCGACCTATTGTCGTTCGGATCCGACCACCTCGCATACAGCGTATCGGTTTCGAGCGTGACCGTATTATAGCCGTACATAAGTCCGCCGTCCTCGTCCGTGACCCTCGTCGTAAAGTTTTCGTCCGCGTACCAGCCTATAAAGTCGCACCCCTCTTTTTGCGGCACGACAAACTTGCTTGCCTTGGGATCGTCGCGCTTTACCGTCACGGTCCGAGCGTCGGCGCCCGAGGTCGCGCCGCGGTAATCGTAGCGGAACACTTTTTCCGTAGGCTCGAAGAACGCCGTCATCGTGAGATCCTCTCTCAAATATTCGTCGCACCGCTTAGCTTCCGTCGTGCCGTCCGCCCACCCCGTAAAGACATATCCCTCGTCGGCAACCGCTTTGACGGGCGAAGCATCGCGTCTATCGAGCAAATTCTGTTCGGTTTCGCCCTCGATATGTCCGCCTATTCCTTTGTTTACCCTGTAGATGACTTTTATTTTTTTCTCGAACCATACGATAATATGTTTATTTTCGTTTCCCGAGTCCTGTCTCGTCGGATTTTCCCAATCGTCCGACCAAACGAAAGCATATCCGTCGTCGGGCACGGCGGTCACGGGCGTGCCCGATTCGCCGAGTTTCACTTTTTGCGTCGTTTCGCCCTCTATTCGTCCATCAGCATTTCCCAAATAATAACGATAAGTAAATACGACTTGTCTGAAAAGCGCATATATCTTTTTATCTTCCGTTACGCTAAAATCGGTTCTGCTTGCCGTTTCCACTCCGTCCGACCAGCGCATAAATTCCCAATCTTCTTTCGCCACGACAGCCGTAACCGTCATGCCGTCTTCGCCCTCGAATATGCTTTGGCTTGTTTCACCTTCTATATATCCGCCGTCGCAATTTGCCACATACGTGAGCGTATACGTCGGGAGAAGATCGAAATATGCTTTAAAAGCTTTGTCCCTATTTGTCATCATGTCCTGCCTTTCGGCGCAAGTAGAGCCGTCCGACCACCTGACGAATTTATATCCTTTCTCCGCAATCGCCGTAACGCCCGTTCCGTCGGTTCCTTCCAATATAAACTGCTCGGCTTCGCCCTCTATGCGACCGCCTACGCCTGCCGTATACGAAAGAGTATAATATTCAAGCGGCGCAAACTTCGCCGTAACGCTCTTGTCCGACTTTACGATACATTCCCTTCTTTGCACCATAGGCGATCCGTCCGACCAACCCGCGAACATATATCCCTCGTCCGCTATTGCCGTCACGTACGTGCCGTCCCCGTTCTCCGCTACGGTCTGCACCGTTTCGCCCTCGATATGTCCGCCCTCGCCTGCCGCGTATGTAATCGTATAATATACGGGCTCCGCTTCGACTTCTTCGAAGTAGGCGATATACGCAAGATTCGCGCTTATGCCAAAGTCTTGCCTTTGCGCCGTCGTAAGTCCGTCCGACCACATCACAAACTTATAGCCCTCGTTTGCTATTGCCGTGACAGCCTCGCCGTCCGCGCCTTCTTCGATCTCCTGCGCCGCCTCTCCGCTTATTCGTCCGCCGCCGATTATCGAATAGGTCAACAGAAACTTTTCCTTTTCGGGCTCGTCGTTGCAGCCGACGACAGCCGTCAGACAGACTGCGGCTATCAGGGCAAACAATATTACTTTTAAGCGCGTCATTTTCATTTCGGGTACTCCTTTCTTATGTAAATTATGTATAATTACCTACGTTAAGTCCCAAAGTAATCATACTTACTTACATTATAACACATCTTTATACATTTTTCAAGAGGAACTTTTTTTTCGACGTAATTCCGCATATCGAAAGCGCCTTCGAATGTGCCGATACCGCAAGATAATTTCGCCGCAACGAAAAACGCGCGCAAAGTCCGCAAAAAAACGAAGCCTTACGCGCGTTCCCGTCCGAAAGCCCGTCGGCACATTCGGACGCTTTGCGGCTTACTTTTCGCCGCCGTTATAAGAAGAACTTTCGGCGCTTTCCGCGTCGTTGTCCTTCCCGTTCTCGGACGTCATGCTTTCGTCCTTTCCGCCGTCCGTAAGCGTGCCGTCCGCATAGCCGCTCCCCGACGAGGGGTTGGAGACTATGCCGAGCACGACGAGAACGGTGAGAAGCGCGCTTACTATCTCGTTCACCGCAGGCACGTCGACCTTAATGCCGACAGCCTGCAAAAAAACGAGCGCCGCGCTGACGAGACTTATCCAGAAACCCTTGTTACGCAGTTTTTCTTTCATACGTCCTCCTTTTGCTTGCCCTCCCGCCCTGCCTAACCGAAATGCGCCTTTCGCCGCTTTTACGGGCTCACCTTGCGTACTTGTCGTAGAGCTTGTAGTACAGATACTCGGTCAGGTTCGCGCGGAAGAAAGGGTCGCCCCTCAGAATTTCCGCGGCGTCGGAGCGGTTGAGCGTGGAAAGAAACGCGTCCATCTTATTGTAATTGGACGCATACATATTCGCCGTCTTTGTATCCGAGCCGACACTGCCCGAAGTCTTCTCGAGTTCCCGCGCCGCCTTTGCGTTCGCAAGCGCCTTTGCGTAAAGCTCCTCTTGAGCCTTTAATCTGTCCGCCTCGCGCTTTGCCTCGCTCTCGGAAAGCGTGTTATTGTACTTGAGCGCCTCTCTGTCGCTCTTTTCCGCGGCGGCTTTGAGTTCGGCGGTCTTTTCCGCAATGCGGCTTTCCATATCCGCTTTAAGATCGCTTATCGAGCTTATGCGCCCCGTCTCTATCTCGTCCATGAGGCGACCAAGCTCGAGCATTGCCGCCGAGTACTCGCTTTCCGTCCTATCGAGGCTGCCCGCCCTTTCGCCCTCGAGAGCGGCGGAAGCGGCAAGAGCAATCGACGAACGGGCTATGCCGCGCTTCAAGGCGTCGTTTTCGACGTTCTTCTTCGCCTGCGAATACGCCGCGTCTATCTTTTCGAGACTGCTTTCCTTTGCCTCGGTTCGCGCTTTGCTTTCGCCCTCGAGCTTCTCCTTTTCCTTAGCCGCCTTTTCGTCTATGCCGCGCAGTTTTTCGGCTTCGTACCCCTTAAGAACGGCGTTCGCCTGTTCGCGCAAGGTCTCCTCGTCCGTTTCCACGCGCTCCATGCGCTCGAGCTCGGGCGCTTTGGGAAGCTCGATCCTTTCGGGCAGATCCGATTTTTGTTCTTCCTGCGCCTTAAGTATTTCGCTTTTTAGGCTCTCGAGCGTTTCGGCGGATTTTTCCTTCGCCTTTTTCTCGTCCTCGCTTTCGAATGCGTTGTTCCATGCTTTTTTAAGCTCGTTTAATATGTTCATGCTTTTTCTCCTTGTCGTTTTCGTTCGCTTGAGTATCTCCACGGCGGTATGCGCGCAAGAGGCAGGCTCTGCGCACCGCCGAAGAGTAACGTCTCGCCGCGGCGGCGAGTTCAATCGTTTTCGGCATAGTATATCTCTCCTATCTTTTCTATCCGTCCGCTCTCTGTCGGAAGGCACTCTTCGGCGAGCGACACCACGCCGACATGACGGACCGCCTTGCTGACGAGATCAACGCGCACACGCCTTATCGCTCCGCCGCTCCTTACGAGAATGTCCGCTTCGTTTCCGTCCGCCCGCGCATATGCGACGCTTCCTTCGCCGAGACAGGTCACGGCGCTCTTGAAATTCATGCTCTTTCCTCCTTATCCGATTTATCCGAACTCGACGGAAATCACCGTCCTTACGCCCCTGCCGTTGTCGGTCGCGGCGGGCGAAAGATAGGTATAGCCTATAGTGTCGCCTATCTTAAACGACGGGGAAGCTATCGCCGTGCCCATTCCCGAAAGCGGCATATAGTCTATGCTTCCGTCCGAGTGTGCTCGCACTACGTATTCCCCGAGGCGGCAATACGAGGTTACGCCGCTATCCGAGGGCACTTCGAAATCGCATATGCCGCCCGTTACGCTCACGAGATAGAGCCGCCCGTCTACTGCGCAGATCTCACCGCCCAAAGTATACGGCGCGCCGCTTTCTATCTCGTAGCCGTCCGTAAGCGTGCAGTCTACGACATAGACCTCGCCTTCGGAATGAAAGCTCATCATATTGCCCGAAAATTTTATGTCCGTCCCGTCGAAGTCCGCATACACGCAGTCGATACACGCGACTATCTCTTCGCCGTCTCCGCCGAGCACCTTTGCGCCGAAAGCTCTTCCGCAGACGACCGCTCGGCGCGAATCCACGCAGCCTATCGCCGCACCGCCGCCGAGCGCTATGCTCTCCGAGAGGGAAAGCGCGCCGTTTTCGAGCGCGTACACGTCCGCCCTCTCGCCGCGAAGCGCAACGATAAGATAGCGCCCCTCATACGGGCAGACCGCCTGCCAATCGTCGAACGGCTCGAACGCGAATTTCGTCTCTCCGTTTTCGGAAAGCAAGACGAGGTTTTCCCCGTCGTAGCAAAAGAGAGTTCCGTCGCGTGCAAGCCGCACCTTATTCTTGTCGCCGACTATTCTTTTCTGCCCGTCGCACACGGGTTCGCGCCCGACGATTTTCAGAAGCGTCGCTTCGCCGTCCGTCACGATCGCCAGCCTATCAAAGTCCCCGTCGGAAGTCATGACGGGCTGTCGCCCGACGCGTATTCCCGACGGCACGGGCGCGCCGGCGCCGCTACGTCCGTACAGTACGGTGTAGTCCGTGACGGGCGTTCCGTCTCTTATGACAGACATAACGCCGCACATTTCCGTGTACGTCGTGACTTTGCCGCTCGTCTCGCACTTCAGCGAGCCCGTCATCACCCGCGCCGACGAAGCGAGCGGAAGGGCGCGCAAAGCTGCCTTGCCGTCTATCATAAGACAGGCTTCGACGGGCATTCCCGACCCTTCCGAAGTGAACGTAACGCCGCTTTCGGAAAGCTCGACGCTCGCGCTCCGCTCTGCCGAGCCGTCCGACGAAACGGGCGGAGCCATGCCGAGCGGCGAACGGTTTTTGCCCATGCGCACAGTCGCCTTCCCCAAATCTCTCGTCCCCAAAAGCCATTCGACAAGCGGATTGTCGCCGCCCGCAAAGGTCGCGCCGTCGCGCTCAAACGAGAGCGAGACCGTCACGGACACGGCGAGGATCTCTCCCGCTTTCTTTTTGAGCTCGCCCGTAAGCGGCACGCAGAAGTCGGCGTTATCTTCGTCCGCGCCGAGCGAGGCGGAAAGCACCGTAAACGCCCCGTCCTTTATGTACGCCGAGCGTGTGACGAACACGTCGCTTCGCGGGTCGGAATTCATGTCGGTTATTTCCGTCTTTAAAGCCCTTCTCTTGTCGTCGCACTCGAGTATTATGTATTCTCCGTACCTGCGCCCGCGGCTGAGCGCCGCGCCGATCTCGGCGGAGACGTCGGCCGACGAAAAGCCCGCGCGGGTTCCGCCGATATCGAAGCTTGCCGAAACGTCAAACACTTTGCGCCCTCCCCTTTAGCGTCACGGACAGACCGACGCCGCCTACAGCCGCCGAGTCCTCCTTCAAAAGATATACTTTGCCGCCGCTTTCGAGAGCCACGGCAATAGGCTCGGAATCCTTTACGGGAGTCAAGCGCACGACGTAGCCGGAATAGTCTATATCCGCGGTTTTTCCGCGCGTTCCTTTCGGATATGCCGTCGAAAAATACTTCGCTTTGCCGTCCCGTGCGAAAAAGACGTACACCCTTTTGTTTGCGTACGTTATGCCGAAATTCTCGGGCGCTTCGCCGAGAAGCGAACGGGCGAGCACCTTAAGTTCATCGCTTACGGCAACGCTCCACAAAAGCCCGTGAACGTCCGAATAGACGACGCAAAAGCCGCTTTCCGCCGCGCACACGTCGGCTCTCGCTCCGCGTCCCGTCTCGGCGGCGCGCCTGTTTTCGTATTTCCCGTCGCACATCTCGACTTTAACGTCGCCGCCGTATACGGAGGAAATAAGGTACTTTTCTCCCGATCTTGCCATGTTTAGCTCGCTCGCCCTGCCGTCTGCCGCCGCCGTGCCCACGGGGAGCAGCAGCTGTATGTCGACGTTTTTCGCGCCGCCCTCGAACGAAGAAAATTCCATTTCCACGTCGCCGCTTCCCGCGCCGAACATAACGGCGGGAAGGTCGCTTCCCGAAAGCCTCGCGCTCGCGGCACGGAGTCCGCCTATATACAGACGCACGTCGCCTGCGTTTTTTGCGCTCACCTTGACTATGACCGCCGTCCCCGTTCCGCCGCCCTCGAGCAGCCGAACTCTTCCGCTTGCCGTTTCCGAGCTCGTTCGGTAAAGCGCGGGCGGAGGAAATTTCGCCGCCGTGCCCGAATTTATCCGAGCTTCCAATTCGTCGGCTTTCAGATATGCAAGTTTTCCGTAATCCATTTTGCCCCCTCTCTCATCTTATCACGCTCGTTATCAGCGAAAGCTCGGCTATGCGGGTATTTACGCTTTCGCACTCTATCTCCAGCCCCACGCGTTTGCCCCGCGCGCCTATCTTGAAGCCCTGAACTCCCTCTCTGCCGCGCACGCCTATCTCTCGCCTATCGTCGCCCAGCAGCACCGTAAGCTTCAGATCCGTCGCCGTCTCGAGAGTTATCCTTTCGATACGCTTATAGGCGTCGGGCAAGGAAAGCGAGCCGAAAGGCACGCGCCAGACCTTTTTGGTAGGCATACCCAGCGCACTGCCGCACGGCGTTATGCGCACGACTCTGCCGTCGGAAAGGGCGGCAAGTTCGCCCACGCCCGCGAAAGCGTCTATGCGAAAACCGCTCGAAAGCTCTGCCGCGCCCGTATTCGTGTCGTATACCAACAGACTGTCGTTGCACCCGCCGTTTAAGGAATAGGCAAGGCAGTACTTGCCGTCGCAATAGGTCGCGACGGCGCTTTCCTTGTTTTCGGTGATTGCGCCGAGCGACGGCTTTAATTTCACCGTGTCCAGACCGTCGAACGCATAGAGACCGTCGGAAGCGAGAAATATGACTTTGTCGCCGCAGACGGCAACCGTATTCGCATAGATCCTTCCCGACGAAACATAGAGGTTCGACACGGAAAATTCGGTCTGGTCGGCGTAAGCCACCATGCGCGATATGCCGAAGTCTCGGAATATGTAGACATAATTCAAAAAGCTCAGCGCTCGGTTGCACCTGCCGTAGCCGTCCGCAAGCTGTATGAAGCCGCCGCTGTCGAGACCTTCCGCCCAATTCGTCGGATCGAGATCGTCCGAGAATCTCACGCAGTCGCTCTCGTCCGCGCTCGTCACAAACAGACGTTCGTAGTGGAGCGTCATGCCGGTTATTTTCGGAGACGGCTCTATCTTGCGAAGGCTCGTACCGTCGTAAACCGCCATTCCGTCGGTTGCGGAACAGACGAGACAGACGTCGTTTCCGTATAGGCGATAGCCTATTGCGATGGGCGGAGACGTGAAAGTCGCGCCGACTACGGTTCTGTCCTCGCCGCCGCTTACCGTGTGCACGACGCCGTCCGTATCGCAGTACATAAGCGCGGACGCCCTCTCTCCGCCGTCATAGCGCGAATACTCCCACACCGAAGATACGTTTGCCTTTCCCGCAAAGCTCGGGTGCTCCTCTATGCCCCAGCCGTCCGTGAGCACGCCGCGCGAGATCCGAAAGTTCGTATATTTTGCAGCGCTCGTAAACGGCATGGCGGCTTCGTCCTTAGTCGCGTCGAGCCCCGAAGCGAAACGGTTTATAAGCCGTCTTGCCTTTGCTCTTTTGACCGTCTTGAGATACCTGTCTCTTCTCACAGCCTCCACCTCCGCGCTCTTATACGCCTTTTGGGCGCGCGCAAAAACACCGCGTCCTCTATCGCGTCGCGGTAGCGCTTGTCCCACATCGCCGCGTCGTCCTCGAGCCCGCACATGAGACAGAACTCCGTAGCCGTACCGAACTCGAGTATTCTCATGGGCACGCCCTCGCCCTGCCATTCGGTCTCGCCGCCGATTTCGGGCGTGCGCGGCGCGAACGAGTATGTCACGGCCGCTTCGTCCGACGCTCCCTCCGTCTCTATGCCGTCGAAGCGCCGCTTAAACGGCACGCTTCTGTCGTCCGAGACCACGCCCCTTACGCTTATCGGCGTCCTTTCGAAATCCGAGTACTTTATGAACCCGTCCGTCGCCTTCAGTCTCTCCGTCTTTAGGAGCGGAAAGCAGAACTCGGAAAGCTCGCTTATAACGTGCTTCAATCCCGTGAGCAGTTTTTGCCTTTGTTCCTCGTCCGGCTCTTCCTTGTCCTTCAAGCCGAGCAGCTTCGCCGTCTCGGTCAAGATATCGTCTATAAGCATTCCTTATCCTCCGCATTGTATTTAATCTCAGCCGCACGAAGCAAACAAACGCGACGTAATTGCGCTTTCAATTAGAAAGCGCGTGCTCCGCCGCAAGCTCCGCCTGCCTTACCGCACGCGCGGTTTCTTCGCGCATAAGCCGCTCGTTTTCCAGCCGCATTTCCTCGAGCAGCGCCCTTTTCCTCTCGCTCCGCGTGCGCCTTACGTATTCCAAATCGCGGCAGTCGAGCCGCTTTCTCGGCAGGACGAGGGCGAGCGTGCTTCCTTTTTGCTCGCGGCTGTGCACTTCGAGCCTGCCGCTCTTTCGCTCCCTCAGTATGAAATAGGATTCGTCTATTTCCCTTATCCTTTCGGTTATATCGAAGAGGTCGCCCTCCACACGCTCGTACCTGAGTTCGTCCACCGCCGTGTTTCTCCTTTTTTACGCGATATTTTGTCGCAACACATTCTTTGAAAGTACTCTCGCGCATCAGACGGGCAACTGTAGGCGGATCATCTCGGGCGCGTACTTAAACGTACGTAACCGCTCAGCCGAGCAAGCCTTATAGGCGATGCGAACGCCTTCAGCCGAGGAGCGGAGCGACGAACGTAGCCCGCATGAGGAGATAATGTACTTTCAAACGCCCGCCCGCTTTCCCGCGGCAAAACACGCCGCACTCCGTTTATGACCTACGCCGCTACGTCAGTTGCCCGAACGGCTTATGCCCGTAAGCTTTGCCTGACCGTTGGGCTTGTCGCATATAAGGTCGCAGTACTTCACGAGCGTCGCCGTGTATGTGGGTTTTCCGAGCGTCTGGCGCAGAATCCTGCCGTTCTCGCTTTCGAGGTAGCGCCAATCGCAGAGACGGTGGAGCTTGAATGCCTCGGTGTCGAGAAGATACATCGCTCCGTCCTCGACAAAGCGATCGTATACGAGAGGTATGCCGTTGTAGGACAGCGTCTTGAAGCCGCCGCTGAGCTCCATTACGTCGATGTTGCGCTTGTACTGCGCATGTACTCCTGATAAGCGTACTTAGCCGTCGCCGAGCAGGCAATGAAGTCGACGTTTGCGCCCGCAGTCATTTCGAGGCGGTCTATTGCCTCCTGAATGTCTATCTCGTCTATGAGCCCGCCGACGTCCTTTGTGTACGGAGTGAGGAACGGATAGTCTTCGCGCTTCAGTCCGTAGATGTCCCTGTCCGAAAAGATCGCTCCGAGTCCCGTTATTTCCTTGTCCTTGCTGCCCTGCACGTAAAGCACGCTCTTTGCCGCAACGCTCGCCGTCGGCGCAGTCGCGAACTTTACCGTACTCGCCGAGCGGTCCACGGAAGAAATGCGGAGTCCGCCTTCGACAAGCGCGCCCGACGACGAATAGATATCGACGACGAGCCCTTCGATGAGATTGTTCGTCGAGCTTACGGGATAGCCGCCCGTCGCCGCCGCCCCTATCTCGCAAAGCTTGCCGCTGCCGTCGCCGTAGAGCATTCTGCCCATATTGAACTTCGACGCGGCGAGAAGCCCCTCGAGTTCGGCGTTGAGAAGGTCGGTGAACGCCCCTCTTCCGTCCGCCGATGCGCGTATCGCCTTGTCCGAGATTTCTATCTGCCCGTAGAGATTTTTGAGCGTCGTAACGAATTGTACGTAGTTGTTGGAATGTGCCGCGGGGAGCGCGCCGTCCTCGTCGCCCGCGCCGACGCCGCCGTTTATGCCCCAGCTCGCCGCCTTGCGTATCTCCTTGCCCCAAACGTCCGAGCTCGTCTGCTCTATTTTGGAAAGCAACGGATTTATCTTTGTATTGAGTAGTTCCGTGACCGCGCCGAGATATACCGATTTCAACGCGTTTTCCGCATTCCGAAGTGTTACCATGTTATTTTCTCCTCATATGATTTTTTTCTTGTTCCCATGCCGCCCGCCCGTTTTGTTTTATATTCCGCCGAGATAGGTCTCGCACAGCTTTTTCGCTTCCTCGAGAGTCTTTGCCCTCGGGCGCGGAGCAAGCGCCGCGACGCCCCTCGACATAACGGGCGGAGTGCGCGAAATACCGCGCAGATATTCGTCGACGACCGCTCGCTTGACCTTCTCGCTTTTGACGACGTATTTTGCCACAAATTCGTCGTCCTCGAGAAGAGCCGCGCAAAGTTCGACAAGCTCCTTTCCGCCCGGCTTATATGCTTTTGTTTCCGTCCGGGTCTCCTTCGAGCACTGCGTCTCGGTTTTAGGTTTCATGGACTGCTCCCTCCTTTTGTTCTATAAGCGCCTTGTGTCGGCGAATGTGCTCGATAAGCCTTTCCCTCGCCTCCTTGCCTCGCCTGTGCCCGAAATTGGAATCGGTGAGCGCAAAGCTCGTATGGCGGGCGATGTGGAGTTCGTGATCGTCAAGCTCGCTCGGCTCTATCTCTCCGCACGCTTTCGCCGTCATGTTCTCCTTTTCCGCTCGGCGCACATGAACCTTGCGTGCGTCGCCCTTCGATTCCCAGCCGCCGTAACCGAGCGTGTCGAGCACCTTATACTTAGTCTCCTCGTCGAGCCTTCCGTCCTCGCCCGACAGCAGTCCGCGGCTCAAAAGCTCGAAAATGGTGTTCTGCCGCATGGCGAGCGTCTCGCTCAGTTCGTTCTCCGTATCGAACACGACGTCGTCGCAGCTTATGTCGCTCGAAACAAACGACATGAGTTCGACGTCGCCGTTTTCTCCGACAAACCTTATAAGGCGCGGACGGGTTGCGAACTGTCTGTACAGGCGCAGGATCTTTCGCGCGATCTCCCTCGCCGCCTTTCTGACAAGCTCCGCGCTTACCGAAAGCCGCGTGTCGTCCTGCTCTATAAGGAGCTGGAGCGCAACGCCGCTCGTGGCGCCGGACGGAACGCTCGACGAGCGCATTATTTCCGACACGCCCGAAACCGAAATAAATTCGTTCAAAAGCCGCTCCTCTTCCACGGCGAAATCGCTCGGAACGTCGCCGCAGTTCATCAGTCTCGGCGGCTGACTGCCCTGACGGTAGACTATTATCTTGCCGGGACTCAAGCCCTCGTCCGCGAGATCGTCGACGTCCACCGAGCCGTCCTCGACCGTCAGTACGCCCATGGCTATGCGGTTCAAAAATTCGTGCTTGCGGTTTTTGACGGCGTTGTACGCCCGCTGGAGCGGAATGGTGCGCTCGACCATGGAAGTACCGAAGAAGCAGCCCGCGCGTCTCATAGAGTCCTGCTTTACGAACGGCAGCGCCCGAGCGCCGCCCTCGCCGCTCTCGTACGGAAGCTCGCCGCAGTACAGAAGCTTTCCGTTCGACACGACGGTGTGCGCGCCGAGCGGATGTTTTTCGCTCGGCATATCATACCTTTCTATGACGAGCGCGCAGTCGCTCCGCTCGCCTCTTGAAGCGGCGGGCGCGACGCCGCTTCCGAACAGTCCGCCCACTCCGCCCACGAGCGACGGCTCTATGACGTCGAGTCCCGTCTCGCTTTCCACCCTCACGCCGTAGACGCGCTCTATTTCGTCGGTCGGCACGGCGCGTGCGTGGATAATGCTCCTTAAGTCCTTTACGTCCTGTCTCGTCAAGTCGTCGGGATAGATCTCGTACGGCGGACATACCTCTATTTTCACGTCGCCCTCATGCACGGGGCGTCCGTCTATGCTCCCCACGACCGCGCCGCCGTCGTCGTCCCATGCGATCTTGTAAAACACGCTTCCCGTGATTTCCGACCACATCGTCCCGTCCGAGAGCACGGAATCGAAATCGTGCGAGTTTTGCGCGGACTTTAGGATCTTGCTCGCCGCCTGCGCCGTCTTTATGTCGCAATCGTCGCCGGAAGCCGGTCGAACGCTCATGACGGGGCGCACTCTGCCGAGCTTTGCAAGACGTGTATCCACGACGGAAGCTATGTGATTGAACACCTCGCGTTCCTGCCAGAAGTAGTCCTTTTCGTCCTCGGTGACCTCTGCGGACGGTCCTATGGAGCAGAACTGATTGCCGAGCACGAAATTCATATTAAGCCGCCACTGCGCTTCGAAACGCCGCCTTGCCGCCCTGCGCCGCTCGTAATCCGCGACCACGTCCGCAGCAAGCTCTTCGCTTGTGATATTCTCGTTTTCCAAATCGCCCTCCTTATTTGCGCTCCTTCTTTTTCGCCGTCTCCACGCTTTTCGGCACTATCTGCGAGCCGATAAGCGAGTACAGCTCCTTCAGACACTCGTCGCATACGTGGATCCGACTGCCTATGCCGACGCGGTTGAATTTTATCGTGTGCGTCGCACGGTTCGGGCACGCGCCCATTTCGCATTTGATTTTGTACTTTGCCTGTAGTAATTCCATATCGTCCTCCTTATTTGTCGTTTATCACATCGCCGAGCCGTGCCGCAAGTTCGCGGCACAGCAAAGCGAGCTTTTCGTCCGAATATGCGGCGTAGCCGTCCTCATGTCGGGCGTCGAGCTCCAAAAGAAGCTTTGCCGCACCGACGTCGCCCGGCACGTCCTTTTCGGTCTCCCTGCGCTTTATAAACACCGCACTGCCGTCCTCGCCCGCGCCGTACTCCTCCACGCACTCGTGCGCGATATAGCCGCTTGCCCGCTTTAAAAGAGCTTTCATTATGAGCTCGCGTTCATCTTTCGTCATGCCCGTCCTCTCTTTTTCATAAGTTTCTCCTTAAAAAGCAGTTGGTCGCTCTTTTTCTCGGGAAGCGGTTTCGTAGGTTCGGGCAGAGTCATGATGAAGTATCGAAGCTCGTCAAGACAATGATCTTCGCGCTTCACGGGCGTATCGCCCTCTCCCCAACGATAGGTCTTGAGCTCTCTGATCAGATTCACGCAATTGCGGAAGATACGTATTTTCGGCACGCCGTTTTCGCCCTTTAAGTACTGCTTGACGCGGGCAATGCCGGCAAAGAGGTTCTTGTTTACCTTTGGGTTCACCGCGATACCGAGCTCCGAAAAAAGCCGCGAAACGCTCGCACTCGAGGCAAGCGTCTGCTGGTTTGCCGCACTGTCGATAAGCGCTTCCACCCTGTTGAAGCTGTCTTTCTTCCAGGACAGAAGATCCGAAATCTCCTTTATGCGCGCCGCATGATAGTCCACGCTTTTGCCCGACTCGTAGTGCTCGGCTACGACGAACACCACGCCGTCGCCGTCCACGGCATACCAATGGCACGCGGTCGGATTGTTGAGCCCGGGGTCGATCGACAGTCTGTCCTGCCAGCTTCTCGGAATATCGAACGCTTGACCTGTGAGAAGTCTAAACAGAAATAAGGGCGATAGATAAAGTTAAAAACGGGTATCTCACACCCCATAAAAGTCTAGAAAAAACAAAAAAGGCTGTCCAAAGGACAGCCCAAAATGTGTTTTATTTCTTATAAACAGAAAGAGTTTTCGTAATATCGGAAGTTAGGTTCTTGCCACTTCTCTTTTTATCGCTCGATGTTTTAGCCAAGCTGAACCAATATTTACTGCCTTTATAAACCAGTTTGTAATGGGTATTATCGCTCGTAATTTCAAACCCTACTCGCTTTAATTCAGCCAGCTCTTTTGCGGAAAGTTCCTCGCCATCCGCAAAGACGGACTTTACGACTTCGAGCATTTCCTTGCCGTTTCCTATTATTTTATTATGCGCCAACAAGTCAGTTATAAGCTCTTTCTGCCGAGTTTCTTTTGAGCCACAGTTCAACAGTGCCTTCTGCAAAATCGACACAAGCAAATCGTGCTGTTCCCCGTCAAAGAACTCTGGAATGGATGAAGGTTCTATTATCGTCTGCACCGCTTCGCTTTTTGTGAGCGCAGTTTGGAGACTGTTGCACTTTGCGGTTAAAGACATATTTTCTTGAACCAAGGCAGCAATTCTCGCCTCCGCCCTTTTTAATTTTTCATCTAGGTTTTCGTTATCACCAAGTGCTTCTTCTGCCAAGGCTGCACTCTCTTTCGCTTCCTTTCGAACTTGCTCGGCGTGTAATGCTTCCCATGTAGGAGCATCCGCATCCACGGCAGAAGTTACAAAACGCTGAACTTCATTTGCTATCTGCTTATCAAGGGGCGCACCCAGGTATGCATTCCGCTTCCGAAACTGTCTAGGTCTTCCGCCCTTGGTGTAAATACAAACTGCACCATTGAAGGGTGTTGCGTGGTCTGCCCTATCTTTCAAAAGCCGAGTGTATTCGTTATCGCAAACCACCACATACGCAAACCCCGCAAGTTTCTTTGACAGCGTATATTCCTCTATTTCCGTTGCCCGTGTATCGAAGTATGTAGTAGCTAAAACCAACGGAAGCTCATCGTCATATTCTTCCCGTATTGCTCCCGCTATCCAGTCTATCAGCTCATTCGTAGGCTCAATGGGTTTTGAAGTTATAGGTACTTTCGGCTGTTTAAGGAAGCCGCTATCAACGAAGGTGCGTATAACATCCGTGCGCATCTCGGGAGCTTCGTCAAAACGAGTAGCATCACGGGAACAGTCAATGTGGAAATAAACTATCTTTCCAACGGGACTGCATTCGAGGATAATCTCCGTAATCCATGTCTGCTCGTGGAAAACCTGTGCAATTTTGAACAGCGTGAACACCTTACTTTCTTTTTCTATACGGAAAGTATCCGCCATACAATATTCCGCTTCCAGATGTACACCGATTTTCTCGGCACACGCTTCGAGCTGTTCAGCCACCATCTTACAAGGCCCCGCCGCTTGCAGCCATTTTTCTATAAGCGCAAAAAACTCATTCTCGGAAAAGGCATCGACCATTTTGAACTTTGTAGAAACTACCCGCATCAGTCAGTCCTCCCATTCTCGTGATTAAGAATTGAGAGAAGCATATGATATGCGGCTAGTCGTTTGGCTTCCTTTTTTGAGCTTGCTTCATCGTAATAGTAATCTTCGTATTCTTCAATGTGGCATTCGCAAGTCCAGACGGGATTCCCATCGTCATCGTGGTCTTCATTAAACTCATAATAAGGGAAAGAAAAGTAACCCTTCTGCGCAAGCTCCTGAAGCTGACTCACTGCCTTCTCGAGAGTGGGTTCGTCAATTTCATCTTCCATTGTCCGAAGCAAGCCTTGCTCGTCCAAGTAATCATACGCAAGCTCTGCCGCAGCCATTCTTGCCAGGCTCTTGGAATACCCAAAGCCAACAAACGGCGCACCATTATCTATGCGTAATTCACAAACGATATCCCCTTCGCCTTGCTCCATACGCCTTCTAGTTCCAACTTGTATAGAGCGCATATTGCAGTGATATTCATACCTTGAATTATAGAATTTATAAAACGGCAACTCTCCTACACGCTTCTGTTGCCACTGCTGAATAATGGAAACATAATCCTTGTCTGTACCGAAGCCATTTTCCAAGTAACAATCAAGGTGGAGCATCATTTCCACCGCATCTTGCATTGAATCCATCTCCCAATCGCTGTCAAGGGCAACTGCGCCGAGTATGGCTTCAAACAAGTCTTCTTTTACATGGGTTTCGTTTTGGACATTATTTTTTATGTCCCCCTTGCCCATTATCAAATAATCTGCAAAACCCATCTCGTCAATGCGTTCTGCCAACATCTTACTTTCCACAAGGTGCTTCTTGAACTCCGTGAGCTTCCCCTCATTGTGTTCACACTCGTACTCTTTGTCATTGTTGATTTCGCCGTAATACTCCGTCAAAACCTTAACGATTACCAAGTCGAGAACCTTATCGCCTATAAACTCCAACACTTCATTGTTTTCGCCATCGTGCGTTTCTTGCGTATAACTTTTCCGCGTAAACGCTTGCTGCAACAACAATCTGTTTTTGAACTCGTACCCGATTTGTGATTCAACTTCATCGTACTGTTCAGCCTTCATAATAAAAATACCTCCTGTGTTTTTTCACAGAGGGCATAGAAAGAGCCTGACGAAATATAGACTACGCCCTTGTAGCATCGCCAGGCATCCACTCGATAAATGGTGTTATATAAATCACTCGTCCTTGGTTCCAGTCACTTGCATAACAGGTCACAAATCCAATATGCTTTACATCCAACTATTTATGTCGCAATGCCTTCTCTGTATTTTCATTATATCAAACTCGACATAATCCGTCAAGGGGTATGTGCCATATTTTTCAAAATGTAAAAAAGTAAACGTCAAAGGAGTCGGCATTTCTGTCGACCCCTTCTCCAACTTTATGTATGACATTAATAGTATTCGATGCTGCCCAAGAACTCCTTAACGTTTGGCATTTCTAAAACCTCAAAGATA
>CAJULE010000021.1 GCA_910587445.1 uncultured Christensenellaceae bacterium | reverse complement strand
ATGTAATAAAAAATAATAAAAAATATTAAAAAACGCTTGACAAACTAACAGAAAAAGACTTATTATCTATTGATTTTTAAGCCATAATACTGTATAATGGGAAATGAAGTGTTCGCTCGGGTTTCTTTGGCGAACATTTCGGAGTGCTTCGCACATCTGTCAAACCGTCATGAATGTACGTAGGTTTAAGACTCGACAGGAAAGGCGGCGGAAATACGGACGGTATTTCGCGTGAGTATTTGCGCGAAAAGGCGAAGCACACGGTTTTTGGGATCTAATTAGGAATAGTCAGAGTATCTCGAAACATTTACGAGTGAAGTAAGAGGTATATATTATGGCATTTATACGTGATAACGATTTTAAATCGTTTGCCGAAAAAGTATGGCTGTCCACGCCAACCATGCACGGTGACGAACTTAAATGGATGACCGATGCTTATACGACAAATTGGATGAGTACGGTCGGCGAGAATATAAATGAGGCGGAGCATGTTGCAGCCGAAAAAATCGGGGTGAAGTACGCCGTGGCGCTTTCCTCGGGAACGTCCGCCTTGCACCTTGCCGTAAAGCTTGCGGGAATCAAGCGGGGAGACAGAGTGTTCTGCTCGGATATGACGTTTTCGGCAACGCTCAATCCCGTTGTGTACGAGGGCGGCGAGCCTGTTTTTATAGATACCGAGCGTGACACTTGGAATATGGATCCCGTTGCGCTCGAAAAGGCGTTCGAGCTGTATCCCGAAGTTAAACACATAGTGATAGCCAACCTTTACGGCACCCCCGGGAAAATGGACGAACTTCGCGCGGTTGCGGTCAGACACGGCGCAACGATAATCGAGGATGCGGCGGAGAGCTTCGGCGCAACGTACAAGGGGAAGCAGACGGGCACTTTCGGCGATATCGGAATCATAAGCTTTAACGGTAATAAAATTATTACCGGTTCATCCGGCGGTATGCTTTTGACGAATTGTCCCGAGCAGGCGAATAAGGCGAGAAAGTGGTCTACGCAGAGCCGTGAAAACGCACCGTGGTATCAGCACGAAGAAATCGGTTATAACTATCGAATGAGCAATGTCGTCGCCGGTGTAATAAGAGGACAGCTTCCTTATCTTGAGGAGCATATCGCGCAAAAAAGAGCTATATACGAGAGATATGAAAAAGGCTTCGAAGGCTTGCCCGTGACGATGAATCCGTACGACAAGAAGTATGCCGTGCCGAATTTTTGGTTGTCGTGCCTGATTATCGACGAGAAAGCTATGTGCAGACAGGTGCGCGGAGAAAGAGATGTCTGCTATGTAAAGGAAAAAGGAAAATCCTGCCCGAGCGAAATTCTCGAAACGCTTGCAAAGTATAATGCTGAGGGTCGACCGATATGGAAGCCTATGCATATGCAGCCGATATTCCGAATGAACGGTTTTGTGACGAGAGAAGGAAACGGCAGAGGCAGAACGAACGCTTACATAGCCGGTGAAGGAACGGACATCGGCATGGATATATTCGACCGCGGATTGTGTTTGCCGAGCGACAACAAGATGACGGAAAGCGAGCAGGCAAAAATAATAGACATAGTCAGGGCGTGCTTTGATTAGATGAAAGAGTTCTTTTATGCAACGATCTCCACTTGGTGGGGAATCACAATACTTGTCTCGGTGTGCGTTGTCGTTTGGCTGGTCTTGTCTACGGTATTATACAGACCCTTTTTCAAGAGATTTTACGACATTGTATTGAGCTTGGTTGCGACAATAATTCTGTCGCCGCTGCTGTTGATTTTGACTGTAGTAGGCGCAATAGCGATGAAAGGCAATCCGTTCTTTGTTCAACAGCGCCCGGGAAAACGGAAAAAACTCGGGAAGAAAGAATGTAGGCAAAGAGGTGTTGCTTACGGTACATACGGCGAAGAAAAGATAATCAAGCTTTTAAAATTCCGTACCATGACGAACGAAAAGGACGCCGACGGAAATCTGTTGCCGGACGAAAAAAGGCTCAATGCGTACGGAAAGTTTTTGCGTGCAAGCTCTTGCGACGAATTGCCGTCGATACTGAACATTTTGTTCGGCGGTATATCTATCGTAGGACCGAGACCGTTGCTCGTACGTTATTTGCCGCTTTACAGCGAGGAACAAAGGCATCGTCACGACGTTCGTCCGGGGCTCACGGGGCTCGCACAGGTAAACGGCAGGAACGCAATATCCTGGCAGGATAAATTTCGCTACGACTTGGAATACGTTCGCAAAATCACGCTTTGGAGAGATTTGGCGATAATATTCAAGACAGTGGGAAAGGTGTTCAAACGAAGCGGAATATCGCAGCAGGGGCAAGCCACAATGGAGTTTTTTACGGGAAACAAACAGTATAATATCCTTATTTTAAGCGCGGGACGACGCGTCGAGCTTGTGAACTGCTTCAAAGCGGCCCGCGACAGGCTCGAAATAAGCGGAAAGGTCTATGCTGCGGATATGTCCGATACTGCGCCCGCACTGCAATTTGCGGACGAAAAGATTATCATACCTCGAATAGGTGCGCCCGATTATATAGACGCGCTTTTAAAGATCTGCAACGACAACGATATAGCATTGATCGTCCCGACCATTGATACAGAACTCGAGATTCTGGCAGAGAATAAAAAACGTATAGAAGCCTCTACTCGCGCAAAAGTACTTGTGTCGGATTGCGAAAGCGTTTCGGTCTGTTGCGACAAGCATAAAACGGCGGAGTTCTTCGGCTCCCACGGTTTCGGTTATCCGCGGGTGATCGCCGAGAGCGATTTGAAAAACAAAAACTATACGTTTCCTCTGTTTATAAAACCCGAAAACGGAAGCTCGAGCATAAACGCTTTTAAGGTTAAAAACGAAAAGGAACTGCAATTCTTTTCGGAGTATATCGAAAGACCTATCGTGCAGGAATGTGTGCAGGGAACGGAATACACCGTCGATTGCTTTTCCGATTTCGACGGTAATATTATAACGGTCGTGCCGAGAATACGTTTGGCGACGCGGGGCGGCGAGATTTTAAAAGGAAAGATAGACAGAAACCAAGCAATCATAGAGGACGTAAAAAAGTTGATTGCCGCATTCGGCTTTATCGGGCAGATTACTGTACAATGTTTTCTGTGCGACAATGGCGAAATCAAGTATATAGAGATCAACCCCCGTTTCGGCGGCGGCGCGCCCATGAGCATTTCCGCAGGGGCGGACAGTTGCGAAAACCTGTATCGACTTCTGCGCGGAGAAAAGCTCGAGTATTCCGAAAACTACGAGGACGGTGTGATCATTGCGCGTTTCGACGGCAGCGTCAGGGTGTCGGCATGATTAAGGCAGTCGTATTCGATCTCGACGACACGCTGTATAGCGAAACGGACTATGTAAAATCCGGTTTCGTAGCGGTAGGAGACGAACTTAAACGGCGTTATGGAATTGCGAATGCGTCAACCGAACTTTTAAGTATGTTCGAGCAAAACCGCGTCGGAGTGCTCGACAGATATGCGGAATTGCACGGTATGACGGAATCGGAGGCAAAAGAGCTTGTCGAAGTATATCGCGGACACGACCCTGTTTTGAGCCTTGCAAAAGACGTAACGACAACGCTTGTAAATTTGCGCTTGAGCGGCATGAAGCTCGGTATAATAACCGACGGCAGACCTGTAGGACAGAGAAAAAAGATCGCGGCTTTGGGACTCGACAGCATGGTCGATAAAATCGTAATAACGGACGAGCTCGGCGGTGTCGAGTTCCGAAAACCAAATCCCAAAGCTTTCGAACTTATGTGCGAAAAACTCGGAGTAAGTCCCGAGCATATGCTGTATGTCGGCGACAATCCCCGAAAGGATTTTGCCGTGAAAAAGTTTTTGCCGGTAAAAACAGTCGCGCTGATACGCAGCGGGCTTTACGAAAACGAAGATTACGCATATGGAATCTTACCCGATTTGCGTATACGGGCTTTATCCGAAACGGAAGATTTATCGAGGAAACTTTAAACATAGAATGAATATCTTGTTTTTGACAATGTACAATTTCCGTTCCTTCTCCGACAGCGGCATTTACGAAGATCTGATGCGCGAGTTCGTAAAAAACGGACACAGGGTTTTTGCGGTTTCACCTACGGAAAAGCGCAACGGCGAACGGACGAACATAGCGCGGCAAGGTGACGGTTTTTCTCTGTTGAGGGTAAGAACGGGAAATTTACAGAAAACCAACATAATAGAAAAGGGCATAGCAACCGTTCGGGTTGCGGCTCAATTCACAACAGCGATAAAAAAGCACTTTCGCGGAGTCAAATTCGATTTGATAATGTATTCTACACCGCCCATAACGCTGGTCGACACAATAGAATATTTTAAAAAACGCGATTCGGCTCGGACGTTTTTGCTGTTAAAGGACATTTTTCCGCAAAACGCATTGGATATAGGCGTCTTGAATAAAAGAGGTCTTAAAGGCGTCATATACAAATACTTCCGCAAAAAAGAGAAAAATCTTTATGCGATCTCCGATCATATCGGCTGTATGAGCGAAGCCAACAAGCGATATGTTTCGGACAACAATCCGGAAACGGCAGAGGACAAGCTTTCCGTGGTGCCGAACGGCATCGAACCGAAGGACGTGTCGCAGACTTCCGACGAGAAAACTCGCATGAGAGAAAAATACGGGCTTCCGCAGGATAAAACGGTGTTTGTGTACGGCGGTAATTTGGGTAAGCCGCAAGACATACCGTTCGTTATAGAATGTTTTAAACGTCTTAAGACAAACAAAGACGCGTTTTTCTTTATCGTAGGCGACGGAACGGAATATGGCTTGTTGGAGGAATTCGTAGAAACCGAAAGACCCGAAAACCTGAAGGTCATGAAAAGAATTCCGCGCGACGATTTCGACGGAATGGTGGCTTCTTGCGACGTCGGAATGATATTCCTCGACCATCGGTTTACCATTCCGAATTACCCTTCGAGATTGCTTTCGTATATGCAGGCAGGGATTCCCGTGCTTGCGTGCACCGATCCTAATACCGATGTCGGTAAGGATATCGCGAGCAACGGCTTCGGTCTGTGGTGCGAAAGTAACGATAGCGAAAAGTTTTGCGACGTCGTCAACGATATGATAAAAAGCGATCTGAAGGCAATGGGCGAAAGGGCAAAGAAATATCTCGACGAAAATTTCACCGTAGCTGAGTCTTATAAAATAATAATGGAACAATTAGCCAAAGGAACAGAAAAATGAGTTTATTCAAAGATAAGAGGTTATTGATAACGGGAGGGACGGGAAGCTTCGGAAACGCCGTGCTCAATCGTTTCCTCAAAACGGACATAGGGGAGATTCGCATATTTTCGCGCGATGAAAAAAAACAGGACGATATGAGGCACGAGTTTCAGGCAAAGATGCCCGAAGCCGCCGAAAAGATTAAATTCCATATCGGAGACGTCAGAGATATTCAATCGGTGAAAAACGCGATGTACGGAGTGGATTATATCTTTCACGCTGCGGCATTGAAGCAAGTTCCGTCCTGCGAATTTTTTCCGATCGAAGCGGTAAAAACCAATGTGCTCGGTACGGAAAATGTTCTTACCGCGGCAATAGAAGCGGGGGTCAAATCCGTCATTTGCCTTTCGACGGACAAAGCGGCATATCCCGTAAATGCAATGGGCACAAGCAAGGCGATGATGGAAAAAGTTATTGTCGCCAAGGCGCGCACTACAAAGAACACAAAGATCTGCTGTACGCGGTACGGAAACGTAATGTGCAGTCGCGGCAGCGTCATACCTCTTTGGATAGATCAGATTCGAAACGGACAGCCCATTACGGTTACCGAGCCTTCCATGACTCGATTTATAATGTCTCTCGACGAGGCTGTGGATCTCGTGTTGTTTGCTTTCGAGCACGGAGAGAACGGCGATATCTTGGTGCAGAAGGCGCCTGCGTGTACAATTCGGGTACAGGCGGAAGCGGTTTGCGAGCTCTTCGGCGGCGACAAGAAAAATATAAGGATAATAGGTATTCGTCACGGCGAGAAGATGTACGAAACGCTTCTCACAAACGAGGAATGTGCGAACGCCGTAGATATGGGCGACTTCTATCGCGTCCCTTGCGACAAGCGCGGTCTCAATTACGATAAGTACTTTACCGAGGGAAACACAAAGCGCAGTACTTTCACGGAATTCAATTCTCACAATACGGAACTTCTCGACGTAGAACAGGTAAAGAAAAAGCTTACGGAGCTTTCTTACATCCGCGAAGAGCTTGCAAAGGCGGATAAAAGACATTGAAGATACTTATAACCGGAGCCAAGGGGTTTGTCGGGAAGAATCTTTCCGAGGCGCTCAAAAACATAAGAGACGGTAAAGACGGAACTCGTCCGTCTCTTCATATCGAAGAGGTTTACGAGTACGACAGAGATTCTTCGATCGCGGAGCTTGACGCGTTTTGCGAAAATGCGGATTTCGTTTTCAATTTGGCGGGAGTGAACCGCCCCAAGGACGATTCGGAGTTTGAAAAGGGCAATTTCGGATTTGCTTCCGATTTGCTAAAAACCTTGAAAAAGCATAAGAATACGTGTCCGGTGATGCTTGCCTCGTCCATTCAGGCGTCCTTAGTAGGTCGTTATGCGCAAGGCGAGTACGGAAAAACGAAAAGAGCGGGTGAAGAGCTGTTTTTCGATTATGCAAAGGAAACCGGCGCAAAGGTTTTGGTCTACCGTTTCCCCAATGTGTTCGGCAAATGGTGCCGTCCCGATTACAACAGCGTCATAGCGACCTTTTGCAATAATATAGCCAACGATCTGCCGATTAAGATAAACGACAGAGCGACTGCGCTCGAGCTGCTGTATATAGACGACCTTGTTTGCGAAATGACGGACGCGCTCGAGGGGAAAGAGCACAGGTGCGGTTTCGACGGCTTAAACGTCGTAACGGATAAAAACGGAGACTACTGCTACGCGCCGATCACGCATAACGCGACGCTCGGCGAAATAGCCGATTTGCTTGAAGCCTTCGCTTGTCAGCCGAAAAATTTGATTATTCCCGATATACGTAAAGGATCTTTGGCAAAAAAGTTGTACTCGACATATCTTTCGTATTTGCCAAAGCGCAAAGTCTCGTTCCCTCTGAAAAAAAACGAGGACGAGCGAGGAAGCTTTACCGAGCTTTTAAAGACGGTCGGCGGCGGGCAGTTTTCCGTCAATGTGTCCAATCCGAAGATTAAAAAAGGCGAACATTGGCATAACAGCAAATGGGAGTTTTTCATAGTCGTTTCCGGACGGGCGCTGATACAAGAGCGCAAGATAGGGACGAACGAAGTCTGGGAGTTTACGGTCGACGGAGACAAACCGCAGGCGGTGCATATGCTTCCCGGCTTTACCCATAACATAATAAATTTGTCGGATACGGAAAAGCTTGTGACTTTGATGTGGGCAAACGAGCAGTTCGATCGCGACAGACCCGATACGTTTTACGAAAAGGTGGAACAATAAGTCATGGCAAAAACAGTTGATTATACAAATATTAAATTTAAGGACGACGGAAGACTCAAATTGCTCGTCATAGTAGGGACGCGTCCCGAAATAATACGTCTTTCCGAAGTAATTAAAAAATGCCGCAGGTATTTCGATTGCGTTTTGGCGCACACGGGACAAAACTATGATTATAATCTAAACGGTATTTTCTTCCGTGATTTGAGTCTCGACGCTCCCGACGTATACATGGACGCCGTGGGCGACGATTTGGGCTCAACCATAGGAAATATAATAGATTGCAGCTATAAGCTTATGGCGCAAATCAAGCCCGACGCACTGCTTATTCTCGGCGATACGAACAGCTGTTTGTCGGCAATACCGGCTAAACGCTTGCATATCCCGATTTTCCATATGGAAGCGGGCAATCGCTGTAAGGACGAGTGTTTGCCCGAGGAAACCAATCGCAGAATAGTCGATATCATATCCGATGTGAATATGGCGTATTCCGAGCACGCTCGCCGCTATTTGGCGGATTGCGGACTGCCGAAGGAACGCACGTATGTGACGGGTTCTCCGATGGCGGAAGTATTGCGGGCAAATCTCGGGCAAATCTCGAAATCCGATATTCTCGAAAAGCTGAAGCTGAAATCGAAAAAGTATATTTTGCTTTCGGCGCATCGTGAAGAAAATATCGATACCGAGAAGAACTTTTTGTCGTTGTTCACAGCGGTAAACAAACTCGCCGAAAAGTACGATATGCCGATATTGTATTCCTGTCATCCGCGCAGTAAAAAGAGGTTGGAGCAGAGCGGTTTCAAGCTCGACAGACGCGTGATAAGACATGAGCCTTTGGGTTTTCACGATTATAACAAGCTACAGATGAATGCCTTTGCCGTGGTTTCGGACAGCGGCACTCTTCCGGAAGAGAGTTCGTTCTTTCTTTCCGTCAACAATCCGATTGCGGCGGTTTGCATCCGCACGTCTACGGAGCGTCCCGAAGCTCTCGACAAGGCTTGTTTCGTGCTTGCCGGGATCGACGAGAAGTCGCTTTTGCAAGCCGTTGCCACCGCTGTTGAAATGAACTCGCAAAACGATCTCGGAATACCTGTGCCCGATTATACGGACGAAAACGTGTCCGACAAGGTCGTAAAGATAGTACAGTCGTATACGAGTATAGTAAATCGATTTGTTTGGAGAAAGTAATTGAATTTCGAGATTTTTCTGAAATCAAAAGTGTTATGTGTAACAGATAAATGGATACTTTCTTTTCGAAAAGGAAAGCTGCTTTTGTATAATTCACAAAAAGAATTAATTAATCAAGTGTGTCTTGAAGGAATAAGACATAACGGTCTGTTGCAACGGTTATTGCGATTAGAGCCAAGATTAGCTGTGCCACTCGATGATAATAGCTTTTTGGTATCATATAACGGAAAAATGTTGCGTTATGATATTACTTTGAATCAACTTCATACAGAACAAGTATACGAAAAAAGAATGAAGAATCCGTTAAGTATATGTTTGATAGAGAATGAAACTTACGGAAAAGAGTTTTATTATGGCGAGTATATATGGAATGAAGAAAAAGGACCTGTCTCGGTGTTTCGTAGACGAAACGGTGCGTGGGATAAAGTCTATACTTTTTCTGCCGGTGCGATTACGCACATACATAACATAATATATTGTCAAGAAAAGAAATGCTTTTATATATTGACAGGAGATGAAGATAAAGAAAGCGGAATTTGGGTTGCTGATTACACATTTGAGACGGTACGTCAATTGGTAGGCGGTATGCAACAATTTAGAGCATGTATAGCGTTTTTAGAGGAAGATTACTTGTATTACGCGACAGATACTCCTTTGGAACAAAACTTTCTATATAGAATACATTTATTAGATAACAGATTGGAAAAATTGGGAAATATAAACGGTTCGTGTATTTACGGTGCAGTACAAGGCGATTTGAAGCTTTTTTCCACAACTGTCGAACCGGATAGTAGCTTGCCTAAATGGCGTTATAAATTCACTCGAAAACTTGGAAAGGGTATAATTGACAGATATTCTCATTTGTATATGATAGATTGTAATAAAACGCCGAAAGAATTGTTAGCTTTGAGGAAAGACAGATTGCCCATGTGGCTTTTTCAATTCGGCACAATTACTTTTCCTTACAATACAACAAACGACATTTTTATAACAACACAGGCAGTTAAGCCGAAACACGGTATAACTTTGAAAATCAAATCGGAGTGTAAAGAAACAGCTAATGAAATATAAGTCGTCTAAGAGCATCTTATCGGAAAAGACCACTCATAAACTGAGCGACGAACAATTGCAAAAATTGCATAATGTTTTGTTCCATATGTTGAAAGATTTTAAGGCATGTTGCGATAAGCATAATTTAAATTATATGTTATGTGGTGGAACTTGCCTCGGTGCGGTAAGACATCACGGATTTGTTCCGTGGGATGATGATGTCGATGTTATGATGCTACGCAAAGATATGGAAAAGTTAATGATTGCAATTAAAGAGGATTATGGTGATAAATATTCGGTTAAAGATCCGAAAGATTATCATATATTAAATATTTTGCTTAACGGTACAGTTTACGACGAAGTGTGGAATGCAGACCCTAATCGTAGGCAAAATATTTTCATAGACGTATATCCGATAGATAATATGCCTAAAAGAAAGTGTCGATTTAAAGCATGGAGATTCTTTTGGGCAAAACATGCCAGTATGTTTATTCTCGATTATAAGTATCCGTCGCAATTTATAAAAGATTTAGAGAAAGAAGATAAAGCCGTTGCTTCATATTATAGAAAACGAAGATTGTTGGGAAGATTTTTTCGTATTTTCGGAAGTTACGACCATTACAACAAAGTTGTAATGCGGTTAGCAAAATATAAGAAAGAAACAGGATATTTGGGCATTCCGTGTGCAATGGCTTACAATCGCGAAAAATTTCGCGCAGAGGTTCTCACCGAAACAATAGACGCGGAGTTTTGTGGCGAAATGTTTAAGATTCCGAAATTTTACGATGAGTATCTGACGAATTTATACGGAAGCGATTATATGGTATTGCCGCCGCCCGAAAAGCGAGAGGTGCACGTTTCCGCGAAAATGGATTTCGGCAAATACGGGAGCTTAAACGAGAAGGGAGAATTCGAAGAATGAAAAACATAGCGTTGGTTATTGCCGGCGGCTCGGGTAAGCGCATGGGGCAGGAAATTCCCAAGCAATTTTTAACGGTAGACGATAAGCCGGTAATCATTTATACGCTCGAAAATTTCGAGCATAACGAACGTGTCGACGAGATAATTGCAGTATGCATAGACGGTTGGCATAATGTTTTATCGGCATTTTGCAAGCAATTCGATATATGCAAAGTAAAGCATATAATAAGCGGCGGAGATACGGTTCAGCAGTCGATATTCAACGGAGTTAAGAAAGCATACGAGTTGTACGGCGACGACGCGTGTCTGATTATACACGACAGCATACGCCCGCTTGTAGACGAAACAGTGCTCAACGATGTGATCGATGTCTGTCATAAATACGGCAATGCGGTTACTTCGATGCCATACAACGAACAGATTTTCGTTGTCGATGACGGCGCCGATACGACGTCGAAGTTTATACCGAGGGAAACTATAAGACGGGTATCCACTCCGCAAGCCTATCTGCTCGGTAAACTATATTCATGTTATACAAAGGCGTTCCGCGAGAATATCGGGGTATTGGGCTCGTCTTATACGAATACCATGATGACGGAGCTCGGAGAGACCTTACATCTTGCAAAGGGCTCGGACAGAAATATAAAGCTTACGACCAAAGATGATTTTTATATTTTCAAAGCGTACGTGACTGCGAAAAAGGATAATTTACTGAAGTGATGACGGAACTTGAAAAACAAGATATCGAATTTGTCGCAACTCTCGATTACGATTGGGGAAAGTTGCGTGGAAAAACCGTTTTCATAAGCGGAGGAACAGGTTTTATCGGCGGTTTTTTGATAGATGTATTTCGGTATCGCAATGCTTGTTTCGGAGACGATATAAAGGTTGTCGCTTGCTCGAGAAGAAAGAGCGGAACAGAAGGTGAAGTCGAGTATATTGCGCACGATATAACGTTGCCTTTGGATTCGATGTACAAAGCGGATTATATTATTCATTTGGCATCGAACACTCATCCCGCGCAGTACGGCGCGGATCCCGTCGGAACCATTACCGCAAATGTTTTCGGGACGTACCATTTGCTTAATTTCGCGAAAGAATGCGGTGCAAAGTTCATGCTTGCCTCGAGTGTAGAGATTTACGGCGAAGGAAACGTCAGTCCGGTGTCCGAAGTGTTTTGCGGTTATTTGGATTGTAATACCGCTCGTGCGGGTTATAACGAAGCAAAACGCGTTTCCGAAAGCTTGTGTCAATCTTTTGCAAAACAATACGGTGTGAGGTGCGTCATTGCGAGACTTGCCCGCGTTTTTGGGGCGGATAAAAAGACTGACAGTAAGGCGCTTGCCCAATTTATGAGAAAAGCCGTAAATAGGGAAGACATAGTTTTGAAGAGCAAGGGACTTCAGCGGTATTCATATTGTTATATCGCCGATGCAGTGAGCGGGATTTTGAAAATACTTTTAGACGGTCAAGACGGAATGGCTTATAATGTGTCGGACGACGACGACGGCATGACTTTGGCGGATATCGCAAAATATATCGCTTCGTTGTCAGGTGGTAAAATTGTTTTTGATATAGCAGACGACGCAGATGCATCTAAATCCCAATATGCACTCATTGATTGTTCGAGACTTAAGGCTCTCGGTTGGAAGCCGGCTTACAGAGTGCGTGACGCACTCAAAAGAACATATGAAATCTTAACGGAGCATAAATAAAATGGATATAAGCGTAATAGTTCCCGTGTATAATGTGGAAAAATATTTGCCGAAATGTTTGGACAGCCTTTGTGCACAAGCAGATTGCGTCAAAGAAATTATTTTGGTAAACGACGGAAGTACCGACAATAGCGATAGCATTTGCCGAAAATATGCGGAAAAAGACTCGCGTATTCGGATAATAGAACAGGAAAACAGAGGCTTGTCCGCTACCGTTCGCGTGGGGGTAAACGCAGCATCCTGTGAGTATATCGGTTTTGTCGACAGCGACGATTACGTAGAACCCGATATGTATAAGATAATGTCGGAAAAAATGCTTGAGACGGGCGCAGACGTTGCAATTTGCAATCATGACACAGTGGACGAAAAAGGCGTTCACTCGAAGCCTATCGAGTATATGGGGCACGATAAACAGTTTTATGTTTTTGTCAAGAATGACGGAAAGTTCGATTGTCCGATTTTTCCTACTCTTAAGAAAAAAGATTTCATTCCCGCCTATCGTGTGACCAAGCTTATGAAGAAAGAATCGATTGTGAATAATATTGCTTTCGAGGATCGTGGTGTGCGTCACGGCGAGGACGTTGCGTTGGTTGTTCCCATTTTGTTTGCATCACAAAAGATTGTTTATGTGCGTGGAGGCTTTTATCATTATTTGCAGCGTTCTGATTCAATAGTGCACACGTATAATCGCGGTAATTTGAATGATTGGCGTAAAATATCGGAAATTCTCAGACAAGCTTCGAAAAAGTATAATTATGTAATCGACGATATGGACGACGTTTCTTTGGCATGGTTGCTTTCTCTTTGCTTATTTAAAATAAGAATTTCGTCGTTATCTAAAAAAGAAAAGAAGGAAGAATATAAGTTTATAGGCGAGGATGACGAGGTAAAAAAACTTCTTGCTAAGGTGAAAATAAAGACTAACTTTAAGCACAAGGTCGTATTTACATTGCTTAAACATCGCATGTATGGGCTATTGGCTTTAATTTATTGATAGAGCGATTTATGATAAAAGTATTGCATTACTGTTGGTTTGGTAACAATCCGCTACCGCAAAGCGCGGTAAAATATATGGAGAGCTGGAAAAAATTTTGTCCCGATTTTGTAATCAAACGATGGGACGAAAGTAATTTCGACGTCGAGTCCGTGCCGTTTGTCAAAGAGGCGTATGCCGCGGGAAAATGGGCGTTTGTTTCCGATTATGTACGGGCATACGCTTTGTATGAAGAAGGCGGTTTATATGTGGATACAGATGTGGAATTTGTCAAAGGCATATATGATTTGTTGGATTGTTCGTTTATGGGGTTTGAAACTCCGGAAATAGTTGCGCCGGGTTTGATTTTATATGCAGCCGAACCGAAACAAGTATTTTTCGAAAAAATACTTAAGTATTATGATTCCTTGCATTACAGCGAGGAGAATAAAAGCGAAATTACTTCCCCGAAAATATATACTAAGATTCTTGAAGAATTTGGTCTTGAAAAGAATAATACGCTACAACACTTGAATGAAATTACTGTTTATCCGATGGAATACTTTCAACCGCTCGGAGATAAGAGGTACGGTATAAAGAAACGGTTTACCGAAAATACGCGAGCGGTTCATCATTATGATGCAAGCTGGCTTAACAAGGTCGAAAAAGATTTTTTTTCGTATAAGATGAAGTACGGAAATTTTTGGGGTAAGGCATTGTTTGTTTTACGTCATCCCATATCGTCAATCAAGAAGTGGAAACGTAAGCAATGATGACGATCAATCGACAAAGCATAAGTTCAGGCAGTCCTCGATATTTTGTTAAGACTGCGAGAAAGACGCGCAGTGTGTCTTTCTGGCTGTCCGTGTTTTTAATAATTTATGCAGTTTTGTACTTTTATATAAAAAGTATTTTGCGGGACGAGTCTGTTGTCGAATACCAGGCGTATTTTTCGATTCTTGCCAATTTGCTTTTATTTTGCTTTTTGTTCCTTAAGCTGTTTTTGGGAGGGAAGAGAATCGAGAGGAATATCAAGTGTTGGATTCTGCTGACTTTGATTTTTTGCATGATTTCGTATTTTGTGAATTTCTCGGGTCTCGAGAAGCTGTTGGGACTTAGTATATTCCTTATGAGTATTGCTGTGTTTCAAATATATCCGCTGAGAAAAAACGAACTGAATATAATTTTTTGCTTATTCGTTTTTGCTGTAATCCTCATTTTGTTAAATGGAACAACCGAAATTGATTCGATTGATGAAAGTAAATTCAATCCGAATGCTTGCGGTTTTTTGTTGGCGTTGGTTTTTTGCGTAAGCCTTGTCCGGTTCGGAAAATCAAAAAGAGTTTTGGATTTTGTAATGTTGCTTGTTAGCTTTGTTATGCAATTTTTCTTTACGTCGCGAACGGCAATGCTTGGTTGCCTAATGTTTTTTACATTGTTTGTACTTAGAAAGTTTAAGAAAAAAGGATGTGGATTCAAAACGCTTTTTGCGATACTGCTCGTTCTTCCGTTGTTGGGGGTGGCGGTTGCTTATATATATGCCGAAGTGCTTTATCCGCAAATCGGCGTCGGAAAAATCATAATTTTCGGAAAGGATTTATTCACGGGCAGGCAGGAGATATGGCATTATACGTTCGAGTCCATAAAGGAACACTTATGGTTTGGCGTCGGTAGTCATTTAAACGATGACCTGCTTAACTCCGGTTTTTACGATTTGATTGCGAATGCGCATAATCAATCGCTCGGTACAATCGCCGCTTTCGGTATTTTACCGTTTGTTTCGTTTAGCATTGCATTTGCAGCGGTCGGCGCGTTTACTTATAAAAGAAAGTTTAAAGGCAATAAGTTTACAGTATTACCGGTATTGTTTTTGGCGGTTATTTGCGTAATGAGTTGGTTTGACTTGTATTTGTTTTCTCAATATAATTGGGTTCCGATAATCATAAGTTATGGATTGATATGCGGCTACGGCAAAAAGGTAAGGAAGAAGTCATGACGGTTACGGTTTTTACGCCCACATACAACAGAGGGTATATAATAGACAAGCTGTATAAGTCGCTACTTGAACAAACGGACAAAGATTTCGAATGGATTGTCGTAGACGACGGAAGCACCGATAATACAAAAGAATATTTCGACATGATAATCGGAAGGGATAATTTATTCGAAATAAAGTATGTCAGGCAGGAGAACGGCGGTAAGCATCGCGCTGTAAATCGCGGTGTGGAACTTGCGAACGGGAAAGTGTTTTTTATAGTGGACTCCGACGACTATCTTACTTCGGATGCGATAGAAAAGATAAAAGGTTGGTGTGATTCTCTTGACGATGTTCATAAGTACGCGGGCGTTTCGGGGCTGCGTGGCTATAGTGCCGAACAGGTGATTGGCGGTGGTGGAAAGGGAGACGACAGCTATATCGATGCAAAAAATACGCAAAGAAGAGAACTGAATCTGCTTGGAGACAAGGCCGAGGCGTACTTTACGGATGTCTTGCGAAAATACCCTTTTCCCGAATTCGACGGTGAAAAGTTCGTGACAGAAGAAACGGTGTGGAATGCAATCGCAAAAGACGGTTACTATTTACGATGGTTTAACAGTATAATTTATATTTGTGAGTATCTTGATGACGGCTTAACCAAAAGTGGAGTCGCCAAATACGTGAACAATCCTCAAGGAACACTGTATTGGGCCAGACAGCAATTGGAGATTTTTTCGGATCTTCGTGTTCGTATGAAAACCATTTATGTTTACTTTATTGCTGTGAGAGGAAAGAAAAAAAAGAGAGATATCGCAAGAGATCTCGGAGTGAGTTTGACGGCGTTAAATATAGCGGTGCTTTTGGCAAAACTCAAACGAGTAAGATTGTAGCGTAGTTTTTAACTAATGGACAAAAAGAAGAGTTTTTTAAATATAGCGGTTGCGATGATATTCAGGGTGTGCATACTTGTGTGCACCTTAGTTGTACGTAGGTTTCTTATAAAATATATCGGAAACGAAGCGAACGGTCTCGATTCATTGTATGCAAGTATTATCGGCTTTTTGTCTGTGGCTGAACTCGGTATCGGCACGGCAATCACGTTTTGCATGTATAAACCTATAATAGCCGGCAACAACGAAAAAGTGACTGCGCTTTATTGCTTATTCAAAAAGCTGTATCTCATAATCGGACTGGTGATTTTGGTGGGCGGATGTGCGATTCTTCCGCTGTTGCCGTATCTTGCAAGAGGCTACAACGCCGGTAATATAAACATTTACTATACGTTCGTGTTGATGCTTATATCGGTTGTTCTTACTTATGCTTTCAGTGCGAAAATATCACTTATAAACGCATATAAAAACAATTATATATCCACGGCAATCCAATCGGGCGGTCACGTTTTGCAATATGTACTGCAAATAGTCGTTCTTGTCGTCACTCAGTCGTTCGTACTGTATTTGTGGTGCAGAATTATTGCCGTGGCTCTTCAATGGGCAGTCACCGAAATTATATCGCGTAAAAAACACGGGGAAATAATTAACGGCAGGAACAAGATAGATTCCGAAACAAAGGCAGAAGTGGTCAAAAATGTCAAAGCCATGTTTATGCACAAAATAGGCGATGTTTTGGTCAACACCGCCGATAGCATAATCATTTCGGCGTTTATAGGGGTTGTAATACTCGGCAAATATTCGAATTACACCACAATAGTCGTCGCTATGAACAGTACGATAATATTGTTTTTTACTCCGCTTACTTCTATTATAGGACATATGCTTATAGAGGAATCAAGTGAGACTGTGCAGCGTTATTATAAGTTTATATATGTTTTCAATTACATAATAGGCTGTATTTTTTATTTGGGCTATTATGCTGTCATAGATAATTTGGTAACGCTGTGCTTCGGTACGGAGCTCGAACTCGGAAAAACCGTGTCGTTTATTATTACTCTGAATTATTTTATACAGTTTATGAAGTCGGCAACGGGGTTGTTTCGCGATTCGAGCGGCACATTTTACAACGACAGGTGGAAACCTTTGTTCGAGGGTATCTTGAACGTAGGTTTATCTATAGGTTTTGTCTATCTCTTTGGGTATTTGTGGGGAGAAGACTATGCGATTGTCGGAGTAATAGTAGCAACTATTATCACGAATTTGACTATATGCCACATTGTGGAGCCTTATGTGCTTCATAAATATGCTTTTCATTTATCGCCGAAAAAATATTATATACGTAACTACATATATATCGCGATTTTTGCAGTTGCGCTTGTTGCTCTTCATTTTTCCATGATTACAAGTGGTAATCAGTGGGTGGAGATGTTTGCCAACGGCGGTATTTCGTTAGCGTTCTCGTTCGGAATATCGGCATTGGTGATTCTATGCGATAAAAATTTTCGTCATTATATGATGGGATTTTTACGCAAATTGAAAAACCGCGGAAATACTAAGCAGAGCATCGCAGTGGCTGAGACAGTAGGAGATATCGAAACTGCAAGCAATGGGCTTGAGGAAATACCGAAAGCTGAGGACGATCTGCCGCAAGAAAGTTTATAGGTATAGATTGATAAAAACAAATATTTTGTTGCAATGGAAAAGTCGGAAGATTTGATTCTTCCGACTTTTGCGTTTTACTTCTTTCCGAACAGTCTTGCGAATATGCCGCGCTTTGTCGTCTTGGGCTTTGCCGCGGCTTTTGTTTTATCTGTATCTGCGGAGCTCGAAACGGTAGGTTTTACGCTTTGCGAAGAGCTTGCCGCGCTCGGCTTTTGGGGAGCGGGGGGCTTTACCGTCGCCGTCGGCGTCTTGTTCGGCGTCTTGTTTTGCGTGCTTGCACTTGCCGCCGCATCCGTGGATTTCTTTGCGGGGGAAGCGGGTTTTGCGGAAGCCGAGTCGTTTTTCGCAATGGTCGCCGCCGCGTCCTTGCTTGCCCCGGACTTCATTGTTCCGACGCTTGCACTTGCCGCCGACGGGGCGGAGGCACGCCGCCGCTCTCTCGGGTTGTACAGACCGCTTATCATTTGCGATACGTTCTGATACCGACTTTTCGCGTACACCGCAAGCGACTTCATGAGCGCCGCTTCCTGTCCGGGGCTTATAGTCGCTCCCAGCTCCGAAGGCCGCACTATGGTGTCTTTGTACATACGCTGTATGCTCTCGGGCGGTAGCTGTCCCGTAATGCAGTAGTATATCGTCACGCCGAGCGCGTAGACGTCCGTCCAAGGACCTTGCTCGCCGTGCGTGCGGTACTGCTCCTCGGGGGCAAAGCCCTGCTTCAGGACAATGGATAGCGACTTGCCGTCGAGGTTCGACTGCTTTGCGGCGCCGAAGTCGATTAGCTTGACTTCGTTGTATTTCGTTATGATTATGTTGTCGGGCGAGATGTCTCTGTGGATAAGCCCGAGATTATGCACTTCTATGAGCGAATCCATGACGGGACGCATTATGCCGAGTATCTCGTCTGCGGTGATTTTTCCGCCCTTGCGCTGCATATATTTTTTGAGCGAAATTCCGTCCAAAAATTCCATGACTATGTATGCGGTGCCGTTTGCGGAAAAGAAGTCGCGCACGTTGACTATGCCCGAAAGGTTCTTTATCTTCGCGAGATTTTTCGCCTCGTCTATAAATCGCTTCAAGCCGCGGTTCGAAGCGGACTGATTCTGTTTCGAATTGATTATTACGTTGTTGGATTTCGGCACTCTCGTGACGAAGCCGCTGGGGAAGTATTCCTTTATGGCGATCTTTACGCCGCTTGTGAGATCCCAGGCAAGATAGGTGATTCCGAAGCCGCCCTCGCCGAGAGCCTTTCCGAGAAGATATTTGCCGTTGAGTACCGTCCTTTGCGGGATGTGATGCGGCGGAGACGGCGTATCGTCCGCGCGCTTGCGGCATTTGGTGCAGACCCTGTCCTTATCGAGATCGCCGAAACAATATAAACATACGTTCTTATTGGTTCTCATTCTATCTTTTCAAATCCTCTTAATCGACCACCATGGCTATGATCGCCGAATAATTGTCGTTTCTTTTGCCGCAACGGGCAAGCAGTCTGGTTTCCATGCGGGTTATGGCCTCGCTCGGCGTGGACGACGCCGCAAAGTCCGCTTCCATTTCCTCGTCGTATACGTATTCCCAAAACCCGTCCGTGCATATGACGAAGCCGTCTCCCGGGATGAGCGGTTCCGCAATGATTTCGCAGTCGGGAGCGATGTAGTAGTCCGAGCCGAGTACGCGCGTGAGCTTGTTTTGGTCCTTGTGATCGCGTATTCCCGAAAGGGGTATCTGACCGAGGTCCACCGCGGCGCGTGCAAGCGAGTGATCGCGCGTCTGGAAGAGCATACGCCCTCCGCGGAACAGGTAGGCGCGCGTGTCGCCTATGTGGGAAATGACCGTCTGCTTGAGGTTGGTTATTACGGAAGCGACGGTCGTGCAGCTTGCTCTTGTTGCGGGGTTCTGTTCCTTGAAGCCGAGCACATAGTTGTGCGCGGTCTGGACATACGCCCTCGAAAGCTCGGGAGTGAAAGCCCGATCTCCGTCCGTTTCTTTTACGAGGCGGTATGTTTCTACAATCTTACTCGCGCAGAGTCGCGAAACTATTTCGCTGCCCATATATGAGCCGAGTCCGTCGCATACGACAAGGCAGGCGTCGCTATCCGTGGCGTCGTAGGCAACGAAATCCTGATTGTAATCTCTGCCGCCTTGTTTGCAAATGCTGTTTACGAGTATCTTCATATTCGTCTCCGAAAAAAATAGGCTTTTACGTAAAAAAACGTATACTTATCCAAGCAGAGTATATCATACTTTTTTTCTAAAATCAAGTCTTTTTTGTCGGGCGGACATTTTTTGAGCATATTTGTTTCTTCCCTTGCCGCTACGACGTAGCTGTGCTATGTCATTTCGAGCGCAGTCGCCTTATGTCATTTTGAGCGGAGGTACCATTGCATTGTCATTCCGAGCCCTTTCTTTTTTTTTTGTCATTCCGAGCGAAGTCGAGGAATCTAAAGACCTTTCGACTACGCTCAAGGTGACAGTGATGCCCCATGTCATTTCGCTTAATATACGCGGAGCGCGACCGCCACGAAGCGCAGCGCAGCCACTTTATGTCATTTCGAGCAAAGTCGAGAAATCTCAATCTAAATAAAAAGACCTTTCGACTGCATTCAAGGTGACAAAAAAGTATCATGCCGCAATCTGTTCCTTGTCATTTCGAGCGCAGTCGAGAAATCTTAACCTATAAAAAAAGCCTTCCCCAAGAGGTAATCAGGCACGGCAAAAAGCGAAGCGACTGCCGAGACGGATGAGTAGATTTTCTTTGTCATGTCAAATTTACCGAGAAGTCCAAAGACCTTTCGACTACGCTCAAGGCGACAAAAAGTATCGTGCCTCGCGCGGCTTTAATGTCGTTTTTTCTTTTCTCATATTAGTTTAGGCAGTGTGGATATTAGTTTGGGAAATGGGTATTGACTTTTGAAGAAAGCGTATTTTATAATGTTTGTGTCATGAAAACACAGGTATACAATCCCTATCTTCCCATGGGAACGTACATTCCCGACGGCGAGCCTCGCGTATTCGGCGGCAGAGTGTATGTTTACGGCAGTCACGACAAATGCGGTTCTGTGCGCTATTGCCCGGGCGACTATACGTTTTGGTCTGCGCCGACCGCGGATCTTAAAAAATGGACGCTGAAAGGGTGTTCCTATCCGCGCTACGGAATAGGCAACCGCCTCGGCTTTCGCTGTATGTGGGCGCCCGATTGCGTTCGCGGCACGGACGGAAAGTACTATCTGTACTACAGCTTCGATTTTCATAACCGCATAAACGTGGCGTGTTGCGATACGCCGGACGGAAAGTTCGAGTATTGCGGATATGTAAAACACAAGGACGGAAAGCCGTACGGCAAGGGCAAGAGCGACATAATGTGCTTTGATCCCGCCGCATTCGTAGACGACGACAAGAGGGTTTACTTGTACTCGGGCTATTCCGCGAACGATGATTTGAAGCGTATGCTCAACCGCCGCGGCATAAGGAACGTGGACGGCACGGGCGGTCAGGTCGCAGAACTCGAAAGCGATATGATGACGGTTAAGAGCACGCCGAAAATGCTCATACCCGGCTATAAAAACAGTGCGGGCACGGGCTTCGAAGGACACGAGATGTACGAAGCGAGTTCCATGCGCAAAATAGGCGGCAAGTACTACTTTATCTATTCAACGCGTCTGAGCCACGAGCTCGCCTACGCCGTAAGCGAACGTCCCGACGAGGGCTTTAAGTACGGCGGCGTCATAATCTCCAACGGAGATATAGGGTACGACGGCAGGAGCGAAAGGGACGCGCTCAACTATTGGGGCAACGTCCATGGTTCTATAGAGAACGTCGGCGGCAAATGGTACGTGTTCTACCACCGTCAGACCAATAAGAACGAGCAGACGCGTCAGGGGTGCGCCGAGGAAATAACGATAAATCCCGACGGCAGTATCGATCAGGTCGAAATGACGAGCTGCGGTCTCAACGGCGGACCGCTCGAGGGAAAGGGCGAATATCCCGCTTACATAGCTTGCAATCTCATGAGCGCTTCCGGCGCGCTCAAGTGCAAGTACGGACCGTTTTCCCGACACAAATACAAGTATCATCCCTGCGTTACGGAGTATGAAAAGGGCAAGCAGTGCATACGCGATATGCGCAGAGGCGCGGTTGCGGGCTTTAAGTACTTCTGCCTGCAAGACCTGAAAAAGGTGGGGCTTATCGTTCGCGGCGGCGGCGGAAAAATCAAGGTTTCGACCGAGCTCAGAGGAGAGCCTTTTGCTTCCGTTTACATTACACCGTCGAAGAAGTGGGAATATTTCGAGACCGAAGCGAAAGTCTGCGACGGCGTGAGCGCACTCTATTTCGAGTACGACGGCGACGGCGTGATCGATTTTCTCAGTTTCGAATTGCAATAGATTTCGTTATTCCGAGCTGGCCGAGGAATCTCGTGCGACTGCGGGGCGGCAAAAAAACATTCATATTCGGTATAAACCGCATCACTTGCGGAATATATAAAAATTTTATTAAGGAGGTCAAAATGATGACCGAAAAAAGAAGGAAAAAGTGCGCCAAAGGCGTAAAGAGCGCGGCTGCGGTACTTATGTGCGCGACGCTCGCTCTTCCCGTCGCGGGCGCTGCCGCTTTCCACGCAAACGCGGCGCCTTTCGGAACTGGAGGTGACGGCAAGTTCTACACCGACTATACGTCCATAGACGAAGCTCGCGCGGAAGCGGAAAAAATAGCTCTCGATATGGCGGCAGAGGGACAGACGTTGCTTAAAAACGTCAAGTATTCCGACGGAAGAACGGCTCTTCCCATGAGCGGCGGCGAGTATGTGAGCGTATTCGGCGTCGGATCCGATCGTCCCGCAGGATTTCAGGACAAGGCGGGCGACAAACTTCTCGTGGACGCGCTTGTCGAAGAGGGTTTTAAGGTAAACCCTCAGCTTAAAAAGTTTTACGAGAACGACAATACTTCGGTAAGCGGCAGAGGCGGTTGGAATCCCGGTTCGTCCGTGTTCGCAGAAAGAAAAGACTTCGATAAGGGTATTGAAAACTCTTTCGGCGTTTACAACGATGCGGCAATAATCGTACTCTCGCGCGGCGGCGGCGAAGGTAACGATATGGAAACGATGACCAAAGAGGTCATGAAGGACGAGTCGGAAAATATCGGCGGTTGGGAACATCTTGCTCCCGGCTCGCAAGGTGAGGGCAAAGACAAAAAAGAGTATAAACATTTCTTGCAAATGACCGACAGCGAAGTCGAGCTTTTGAAGTATGTTAAAGCTCAAGGTTTTAAGAAAATAGTATATCTTATCAACTCCTCCGAAATTTTCGAACTGAAGAATCTCGAGGACGACGCTGCGGTCGATTCTATTCTTTGGATAGGTCGCCCCGGTCAGGTCGGCATGACGGCTACGGCAAAGATACTTAAGGGCGAAATAAATCCGTCGGGCAGAACCGTAGACACCTGGTACAGCGACTTTACCGCCGATCCCACTTGGTATAACGTGACGAACAACGCTCAGGTCGGCAGTTCCAATCAGTACCTCAAAGCGGACGGAACGAACGCGGGCTATTACGGTATAGATTACGACGAGGATATTTATGTCGGCTATCGCTATTACGAGACCAAGGCTGCGGATATGAATGCGGCGACTCCGGGAAGCGGCGATACCTGGTACGACAGTGCGGTCGTTTATCCGTTCGGTTACGGGCTTTCGTATTCGACATTCGATTATTCGAACATGAAAGTCACGCTTGACAATAAAAGCGAGCTTTCTGGGACGCTCGACGCTTCGCTCATAGCTTCGGGCGCAGGCAAGACGGACGGCGGTCAGGCAACCGTCAAGACCATGACCGTATCCGTAGACGTCAGAAACAGCGGAAACGTAGCGGGTAAAGAGACCGTAGAAATCTATGTCAATGCTCCGTATGTAAACGGTCAAGTTGAAAAGTCGCATGTCAAACTTGTAGGCTTCGGCAAAACCGACCTTTTGCGTCCCGGAGAAAAACAGACTGTCGACATCACCGTAAACGTGCAGGATCTCGCGTCCTACGACTACACCGACGCAAACAAGAACGGCTTTAAGGGCTATGAAATAGACGAGGGCGCATACAGCCTTATGGCGCTTCACAACGCTCACGGCTGGGCGGAAACGGGCGTCACCAAGGTCGACTTTACGGTTGAAAACGGAACGAACGCCCAAGACGCAACCGCTTCGGATATGACGAAGGCGGCATATCTCGAGCTCGACGATTACAGCGGAGAGAAGATAGAAAACCTCTTCTCGAAAGAGAACAGCGTATTCTATAGCTTGAGAAAGAGCGACGGCGCTTATAAGTTTAACGCAAAAGAAAGCGAAGATCAGGTGCTCATGTCGAGAGCCAACACCGCAGAAAGCAATGAGCCTTCGAACGCATTCACGCTTCCGCAGACAATAAGCGAAGCTTCGCGCAAAATGACCGATAATATGTTTAAGTCCCTTCAATATTGGGATAACTTCCAGGTCGATAAAAAAGTCGCGAAAGACATCGCCGGCAACGAAACGACATATTATACGGACGGACAGTCCATAGCGGGAATTGTAGACGGAACGAAGGACTTCCCTTGGATGGCGGAAACCTCCGCACATGAGGAAGAAATGAAGACGTGGACGCAGACGGGCGCATACGGAATTAAGCTTGCCGAAATGGCGGGACTCGATCCGTACGATACGGAGACGGTCATAACTTCAGGCAGGTTCAAGGATAAGACTCATGCGGCGGCATGGGTGGAATTCATGAATACTCTTTCGTGGAAAGACCTCATGGACATTGTCGGGCAGTATCAGAAAATGCCGTTCGACAAAATAGAAATGAATCAGTTGATCGACTTCGACAACGCGACCTATCCTGGTGATTCCGAATCCTGCAGCTTCTCCTGCAACTGTATTCTTGCCGCGACGTTCAATCCGGATATCGCAGAAGCAAAGGGTATCGTTACCGCGAATATGGCGCTTTTGAAGGGTAAGAATAACTGGTGGGGCGGCAGTGCGAACACGCACAGAAGCCCGTTTGCCGGACGCGTATTTGAGTATCCTTCGGAAGACGGAATTCTTGCGGGCGTTATTTCCGGGGCGGAAACGCTCGGCGCAAATTCGAGAGGTCTTACTACATACGTCAAGCATTGCGCTTTGAACGATCAGGAGACCAACAGAAATACCCGCAATTTGTTTGCTTGGGTTTCCGAGCAGGCAATGCGTGAAATCTACTACAAATCCTTCCAAATGCTAACGCAGGAAGGCAAGTCCACCGCAATAATGGGCGCGTTTGCCCGTGCGGGTCGCGTTAGCATAAACGTAAACTACAACTTTGTTCAGGCGCTTTTCCGCGACGAATGGGGAGCAAAGACCATTTCGTTTACTACGGATATGTACGGTGCAATGAAAAGCGTATCGCCGCTCGATATGTTGGTTCGTGCGGGCACCGACAATATAGCAACAAACACAATGTCCGGAACGTGGGACGCAGCTCTTAAACTCAACGAAAGCGATACGACGGCTAAGGGCGGCGTAAAAGTGGCAAGCGACGCCGAAAAAGCGACCGCAATGTCCGTAACGGGCAAGAATCAGTGGTATACGACGAGAAAATGCGCCATGATATTCCTCTGGACTCACGCAAACACGGCTATGAACAAGAACGGCGTCGATTTCTCGGGTTGGACTGTTCCCGAACTTAAAGCTACGCAGGGAGCTGAGATTGCAAAGGACGTGACCGTAAAAGGCGCGGGTATCGAAGGCGGCAAAATAGAATACGTTGTAACGGGCGGCAAACTCCCCGATGGCATAACGCTTGCTTCGGACGGCACGCTTTCGGGCAAGCCCACCGCAAAGGCGGGTACTTACGAATTCACCGTAACCTGCAAGGTAGACAACTGGGTAACCGCAAGCAAAAATATGTCGTACACCGTTACTTCGGCATTTGAAATCGACGAAACCGAAGGCAAGCTCGGCGAGGACTTCTATGCGGCTATCACTTCCGAATCCATAACCGATAAGGTATACAATCAAGGCGTAAAATACAGCGTCAAGAGCGGCGTTTTGCCTAAAGGTCTTTCGCTTAACGAAGACGGCGAAATTGAAGGAACGCCTATGGAAGCCGGCGAGTTCGCGGTTGTCGTAACGGCGACGGGTACTAACAAAACGAGCGGCTACAATGGAAAAACAACCGTGGAGAGCTTTGATTTGGACGTAACTATCGACATAGCGGCAGGCGCTTCTTCGGCAAACGACATAGAGTTCCGCGTCGAAGGCGGCAGACTCGAATACAAGACGGAAGGCGGCGATTGGACGGCAATTTCCTCGGGCACATCTTCCGTGGGCGGAGTATCCATAGAAGTCGGTGAGAAAGTCAACGGCGTTACCACGATAACCATTACCAACGCCGACGGCACGAAGCAGACGGTCGAAGTAAAAGACGGTGTGGACGGTGCAAAGGGCGATCCGGGCGAAGGCGGCTGCGGAAGCAAGGTCGAAACGACAAGCGCGGCTGTTGCTGCGGCTGTCGTTCTCGCGGGACTCGGCGCGCTCCTCATTGCTCGTAAGAAAAAGCAAAACGCATAATTTAAATCTTTTCCGCTGATTTAAATAAAGAATACACGTAAGCGGGTTATGACAGCCACTGTGCTCGGCTGTCATGACCCCGACGCGTATTCTGCTTTATATAAAGCATAACGGTCTTTTTGTCATTTCGGGAATTTTCCGTATAAAAGCTTCCCTTGTCAGGGAAAGTGGTACGGTACAGAACGAGCGCATGGCGCGAGCGAATGTCGTGACGGATGAGTAGTGCCTTAGATAAATGACAATGAAAAAGACCACATCATAAAAGGAGAAATAACGATGAAGAAATCGAGACTCATAAGCATAGTGCTTGCACTCGCCGTTGCTCTGACGTCGCTCGGCACATTCGCCGCCTGCGACCCCGGCAAAGGCAAGGACGACGGCAAGCACAGCGTGGCGTTCAGCTATAACTATGTCGGCGCGCCCGCTGCCGTATTCGCCACGGTAGACGACGGCGAAAAGGTGGCAAAGCCTGCCGATCCCACGCGTACCGACTACGTGTTCACGGGCTGGTACACGCAAGCCGTATGCACGGAAAAGTACGAGTATTCGTTCGACACGCCGGTGAGCGGCGATCTTCGCCTGTTCGCAGGCTGGACGCTTTCGCGCGCGACCGTGACTTTCAATCCCAACTTCAAGGGCGGAGAGTCGGTCAAGTCGGGCGTTGACGTGGGCGATACGGTGGAAAGACCGGAGACCGACCCCGTGCGCGAGGACTATCGCTTCCTCGGGTGGTTCTCGGACAGAAACGGAACTCGCGAGTTCGATTTCTCATCTCCCGTAAAGGGAAATACGACGCTGTATGCAAAGTGGCAGCAGCTTGTCGCGACCGTGACCTTCGTCGAGACCGACGCAAAGTCGACCGTAACGAAAGTGACTCTCGACGGCGTCGAACACCCGAAAGTCTCGAGACCCGCGACCGATCCCGTGCGCGAGGACTACCGCTTTAACGGTTGGTTCTCCGACAGGGCGACGACGACTCCGTTCGACTTCGACGCGGACGTCTCGGGCGACACGAACGTCTATGCGGGCTGGGTGCTCGTTCGCGCGACGGTAACGCTCGACATGAATTACGAGGGCGGAAAGGCAGACGCCGTAAAGACCGACGTCGGCACCGTGCTTACAAAACCTACCGATCCTACGCGCGAGGGATACGACTTCGGCGGCTGGTTCGTAGATCCGTCTTGCAACGTCGCCTATGATTTCGCAAGTTCGGTAAACGACAATATGACGCTGTTTGCAAAGTGGAACGTGCAGGAGTATACTATGAAGTTCGACGCGAACGGCGGCAGCGGCGCGCCTTCGAGCGTCAAAGTAAATTACGGCGAGCTTCTTGTCGAGCCCGAAACCGAGCCCACTCGAAGCGGGTACGAGTTTACGGGTTGGTACACCGACGCGGCGGCAACCGTATTGTTCGACTTTACGAAACCCGTAAGGGCGGAAGCCACGCTTTACGCAGGCTGGATGTCCTCTTCGCAGAGCGGCGAAACGAAAATAACCTACGAACTCAACTATGAGGGCGGAGGAGTCTATAAGACCGACTCGGTAAAACAGAACAGAAAGATAACCGAGCCCGACGACCCGAAGCGCGCAGGCTACTACTTTGCGGGTTGGGCGACCGACGCGGCGGGAACGAATATGTTCAACTTCAACAACGGCAGAGCGCAGGGAAGCTCCATGACGTTCTATGCCAAGTGGCTCAAGGGCTATACGTTCGAAGCCGAGTACACCTACCTTACGGGTAAGCCGGGTCAGGGCTCGTCCGACAACTGTTCGGGAGTCGATCTCATACAGCGCGTCAAGGATGTTCCGGGTAACGGAGCACAGATGGGCATGAGCGGCGGCGCTTACGTCGGCAAGCTCTATTACAACGGAGCTTTCCTCGAGTTCAACGTGACGAGCGACAAGGAAGTCGATGACGCGACTCTCGTACTTCGTCTTGCACCCGACCTTTTCGATATGTTGTTCTACGAAGAGGATGACGCATGGCAGATCTTCGTTAACGGAGAGAAAATAAGCTATGGTGATCTCCTGCTCACAGGCGCAATTAAACAAAATGACGTCAACGAAAACGGCGAGAACATAAGCGGCGATATGTATAAGCGGGCATTTATGAACTACGTCATGAACACGAAAGTGCATCTCAAAGAGGGTAATAATATCATAAGGCTTGTTACGCACAACGTGCGCGATCATAGCGGCACGTTCAACGCGGAAACTCCGCTTATAGACTGTATGTATATCTACTCGAACTCGAGCCTTAAGTGGACGGACGGCAAAGTCTATCCCGAGAACATGGTCGCCGAAGGGCTTACGCTTGCGGACATAAAGTACGACGTGACCTACGATACCGAAAGAGATAAGACAAAATAAGGAGAGAGAATAATGGACTTTGTTAAAAATTACTTCAGGGACCTTAAACACTCGTTTAAGGCGCGGACCGTCGGCGACTTTCTTGTGTTTGCCGCCTCTGTCCTTATGCTCATAGAGTTAATTCTCTATCTGACGTCGAGCCGAACGTCCTTCGACCCCAACTATTCGCCGTCGGCGATAGTCGGCATGGTAGTTGCGCTCGTATGCGGTATCGCTTCGATAATTGCGCCGCTCAAAGCCCTCGGCTTCGGCGTGTATCTGGGCTCGCTGTTCGGATTGATACACTATGTCGTCTCGCAGATAAACCTTATCGCAAACATAATCTACGGCGTAGACGGCTCGACTTTCCCGCCCGCATTCTTTGTGACGATCGTCTGCGCGGTGCTTACGACGGGGCTCTCGCTTGCGGGCGCGATACTCATAAAGACGGATAAGAGAAAGGAGCGCATAGAGGCTCTCAAGGAGGCGGCATGAATAAGATATTTTCCAAGAAATTGTGGACGGTCGTGACCGTCGCGGTAGCGAGCCTTCTCGTCATAGCCATATCGCTCTATACGATAGCTTACAGCTATCAGACGCTGTTAAACAGCGAGCTTAAGCTCGTGAACTACAGGCTCGTGACGGACGGCGAGGATACGGGCGATACCGAATACTTCAAGGCAAAGTACGACACGAAAGAGACGATACACGACTACTCTTTCGAAGTGAGTGAAAAGCTCGAGGCGGAAGGGCTCGTCCTTCTCGAAAACAAGAACAATGCGCTTCCGCTCGGCAAGACGGCAGATATAAAAGTCTCGCTCTTCGGTACGGGCAGCGTAAACGTCAACTGTTCCGTGCAGGGTATGCGCGGCGCAAACGATAAGACCGATATGCCCACGCTGAAAGAGGCTTTCGAGGCAATTGACGACGGCAACGGTAAAGTGGAAGTAAACCCCGTGCTTTGGGACTTCTACGACAGCGGCGCGGGCTCTCGCTACGGCGGAGAAAAGAGACTCGACGCAAGCACGAACATTCAGACCTATTACATAAACGAAGCGCCCTGGAGCGTCTACGACGTCTCGGTGCGCGGCTCGTTTGCCGGGTACGGCGACGCCGCGATAGCAGTGCTCACGCGCGACGACACCGAGGGCGCGGACATGAACGCTTTGGGGAGCGACGGCAAGGACGGAAACTATCTTGCGCTTTCTCCCGAGGAAGAACAGCTCTTAAAGGAACTTACGGCGCTCAAACATTCAAACGTCTTTAAAAAGCTCGTAGTGCTTTTGAACGGCGCGGGCGCAATGCAGCTCGACTTTATGACGAACGACGCAATAGACGTGGACGCGCTGATGTGGATAGGCAATACGGGTATGAGCGGCGTGCACGCCGTGGCAAAGGCGATCGTCGGCGACGTCAACCCGTCGGGCAGACTTTCGGACACCTACGTCTACGATAATTTCTCTTCGCCAGCAATGGCGTCGCAGGTGCTCAACGACGGCAGACTTTTCTCGGGCGCGTACGACGACGCAAGTCTCAACAATACGCAGCGCTATTACGGCGTATACGTCGAGGGCGTGTATGTCGGCTACCGCTACTACGAGACGCGCTATGCGGACGCGGTCGAGGGCGCCGAAAATGTGGGAGATTACGACTATTCCGAGACCGTGGCTTACACTTTCGGAAGCGGAAAGAGCTATACTGCGTTCGACTACAGCGGCTTCGGCGTGAAGGAAAGCGTCGACGGAAAGAGCTATGAGGCGAGCGTCACCGTCAAGAACACGGGAAGGGTCGCTGGCAAGGAAGTCGTGCAGGTCTATCTTCAGAAGCCCTACACCGACTATTCGAAGGAGAACCTTATAGAGGTCCCCGCAGTCGAGCTTGCGGGCTTTGCAAAGACGAAGCTGCTTGCTCCCGGAGAGACCGAGACCGTGAAAATAACGGTCGAAAAAGAGGACTTTGCCGTATACGACGTGTACGGCGCGGAGACCTACGTAATCGACGAGGGAGAGCACTTTATCGCAGCGGGCAAAAACGCTCACGACGCACTCAACAATATTCTTGCGGCTAAGGGATTCGACGTCGCAAGCGGCATGGACTATGACGGAGATTCCTCTCTTGTCTGGAGCGATGAGTTCGATTTCGACGATACGACGTATTCCGTGTCGGGCGAGTCCGGCGCAAAGATCGAAAACCGTCTCGCTTTCGCCGACGTAAACAGGAACGTCGGTGCGGGCGGCAACATAGTTACGTACGTTTCGCGCAGCGATTGGGAAGCCACTTTCCCCAAGACCGCGGCAGAGCTCGAGCTCACCGACGCGATGAAGCGCGGACTCGAGAGCGACATCGAACCCGAGAGCGAAGGCGAAAGCATAACCTACGGCGCAAGCAACGGTCTCACTCTCGTCATGATGCGCGGCAAGGACTATGACGACGACGATTGGAATAAGCTTCTCGACGAAATGACCTTCGAGGATATAAATACGCTTCTTTCGACCGCTTACTGTGTAACGGCGGCAATTCCGAGTATAGTCAAGCCGAGAACCGACGAACAGGACGGACCTACCTATTGCAAACAGGGCGTGACGGGCTCGCGCTTTCCCTGCGAGGGAATTTGGGCGGCGACGTTCAACACCGAGCTTCTTGCCGAGGTGGGCACGGCGCTCGCCAACGACAGCCTGTTCTGCGGCTATAACGGTATGTGGATACCGGGCATAAATATCCATCGCACGCCTTACGGCGGCAGAAGCCACGAGTACTTCTCGGAGGATCCGTATCTTACGGGCATGATGGCTCAGGCGCAGATAATAGCCATGCAGGAGTACGGCGTGATCGCCTATCCCAAACACTTCATCTTCAACGATCAGGAAGACAAGCGCAACGGTATCGGCACATGGCTCGGCGAGCAGAGCGCGCGTGAGATCTATCTCCGTCCGTGGAAGTACGCTTGCAGTCCGCGCCGCGGCAATGCTCACGGCGTAATGAGCTCTTTCAACCGTGCGGGCACGGTTTGGACGAGTGCGTCCGACGGGCTTGTAAACGGAATACTCCGCGGCGAGTTCGGCTTTAACGGCATCATAATAACCGATATGGCGGACGCGAACGGCACGGTCTATATGTCCTGCGTGGACGGTATCGTGGCAGGCACCGACATCTGGCTTTCGAGCGGCAAGGACCATACCTTTATGCCGTATAAAAACAACCTCACGGTTACAAACGCCATGCGCGAGGCTTGCCACAGAGTGCTCTACAACGTGTGCAACTACTCGGCGGCGATGAACGGTTTGTCCGAAAACACCCGCATAGTGAGAGTGTACGTGTGGTGGGAAGTGCTGGTTATAACTCTGCTTGCCGTGTCGGTCGTCCTTACCGCCGGCGCGGGAGCAATGCTGGTGCTGTGCATGATCAAGGAAAAGAGAAAATGATAAGAACCGATTTCAACGGCGGATGGACGTACAGGAGAGCGGGGGAAAGTGAGACCTTTCCCGTTACCCTTCCGTACGACTGTATGCTTCGCGAGGGGCGGTCGGACTCGAGTCCGGGCGGCTGTAACAACGGCTGGTTTATAGGGCGCGACTATGAGTTCGTGAAGATGTTCGAATATACGGCAGTTGCGGGAAATGAAACCGTACTGCTCGAGTTCGAGGGAATCTATCATCAAGGCAAAGTGTTTCTCAACGGAGAGCAGGTCGCGTATCGTCCCAACGGTTATATAGGAATAACGGCGGATTTGAGCGGTAAGCTCAAAGAAGGCGAGAATGAAATAAGAGTGACCGCAAAGGGCGCGGACGTGCCCAACAGCCGCTGGTATACGGGCGTCGGCATCTATCGTCCCGTGTGGCTCTATACGGCGGGCAAGTCCTATCTGCCGCCTTACGGCATAAAGATTCGCACCGTGAGTCTCGATCCCGCAGTCATAGAGGTGAAACTCGGCTGCGTGGGCAAGGGCAGAGCCAAGGTGGAAATTGCGGACGAAAGCGGCGTTGCGGCGGAGACGGCTTTCGATGTCGACGGGGCGGGGAGCGTGCTTCTCACCGTTCCGAACGCACGGCTCTGGTCGGCGCAGCAGCCGAATCTGTACACCTGTAAGGTGGATTTCTGCGGCGATAAAAGCGAGCATACTTTCGGAATACGCACCATAGAATGTACTCCGCAAAAGGGGCTCGAGATAAACGGAGTTCGCACCGTATTGCGCGGCTGCTGTCTGCATCACGACAACGGACTGCTCGGCGCGGTGAGCCTTCCCGAAGCCGAGGAGCGCAAGGTGAAGATACTGAAGGACTGCGGCTTCAATGCGATACGTTCGGCGCACAACCCCTGTTCGATCGCGCTTTTAAACGCGTGCGACAAATTGGGTATGTACGTCATGGACGAATATGCGGACTCCTGGTACGTGCGCAAGACGAAGTACGACTATGCCGGCTTTCTCGAGGAGTGGTACGAGCGCGATCTCAAGGACATGACGGAGCGCGACTACAATCATCCGAGCGTCATTCTTTACAGCCTCGGAAACGAAGTCACCGAGACGGCGGAGGCGCGAGGCGTCGAACTGTACGGGAAAATGCAGGCGTGCGTAAAGTCGCACGACGCGACGCGTCCCGTCACTTGCGGCATAAATATAGGCTTCAATCAGGCGGCGTACAAAGGACATTCGTTCTTCTCCGATGAGAAGGCGGAGCGTAACGCCGAAAATTTCCACGACCTCGGGACGGAAAGATCCAACCACCTTAAGTGGATGTTCGGTCCGCTCTTCACAAAGCTCAACGCCGTTCTTCCCGGTTGCGACAAGGCGACAAGGGAGGCTTTCGGGGCAATGGACATCGCGGGCTATAACTACGGAATCCTGCGCTATAAGCGCGACCGCAAAAAGTACCCGAACCGCATAATACTCGGAAGCGAGACTTTCTGCGAGGACGTCGAAAGGTTTGTGCGCATATCCGAAAAGGACAAGGGCATAATAGGCGATTTCGTGTGGACGGGAATGGATCATCTCGGCGAGGTGGGGCTCGGAGCGTTCGAGTACCGCGACTATGCGCCGACCTATATACACTCTCTCGGCTGGCTAACGTCGGGTTGCGGCAGGGTGGACGTGACGGGCAAACCGCTTGCCGAAGCTTACTATATGAAGGCGGCGTACGGAATGCTCGAAAAGCCGGTCGTTGCGGTAAAACCCGTCAATCACAACGGCGAACGTCATTCGCCGTCGGGCTGGAAGTTCACCGAAGCCGTCGAGTCCTGGGCGTGGACGGGCTGCGAGGGGAAAGTCGCGAGAGTGGAAGCTTACGGCTGCGGCGATAAAATAGAGCTGTGGCTGAACGGCAGACGGGTCGGAAAAAAGTCGCTCAAAAAGAGCTGTCGGGCAAAGTTCAAGATCCGTTATCGCTCGGGCGAGCTGACGGCAAAAGTCATATCGGGCGGCAAGGTCGTATCCGAGTCGACGCTTAAGTCGGCAATGGGAGAGACTCGGCTTGTGCTCGAGCCCGAATGCGAGAATATCGAAAGGGGAAAGCTCGCGTATATTCGCATACGCATAGCCGACGGCGAAGGCACGACTGCGGTATTAAAGCGCGAGCGCGTGAAAGTCTCCGTCGAGGGCGGCGATCTCGTGGGGCTCGGTCATGCCTGTCCGTACAACGACGACGGCTACCTCGGCGACGAGACGGGCACGTACTTCGGCGAAGCTCTTGCCGTTGTGCGTCCGAGCGGCGACTGCGTGAAGGTAACGGCGTGTTCGAAGATCGGAAATGCCGAAGTCGTAATTAAATCGAAATAATTCCCGTCGGCTCTTGATTTTTTTGTTATTTCGGTATATACTTAAACTATGATTAAGATAGCTATAGTAGAAGACGAGGACGGCGAAGCGGAAACTCTGCTTGGCTGTCTCGGTACGTATGAAAAGGAAATAGGCGAGAAATTTTCCTTCACGCGCTTTTGCGACGCGGGGGCTTTTCTCGATACGGACGGCTCTTTCGATATAGTCTTTCTCGACATCATGTTGCCCGGCATGACGGGTATGGACGCGGCGGCAAAACTGCGCGAAAAGGACAAGAAGGTGGTCATCATATTCGTGACCACGCTTGCCCAGTTTGCGGTAAAGGGATATGAGGTAGACGCGCTCGACTACATCATAAAACCCGTATCGTACGAGCGCCTTACGCTCAAAATGCAAAAGGCGGTGGGAATTGTCCGCGCCGGCACGGCAAAACCCATTGTCATAAACTCGACCGACGGCGTAGTAAAGACGACCGTGGACAACATCATATATATCGAAGTGCGCGGGCACAAACTGCTGTGGCATACCCGCCGAGGGGTATTCGGCGAGTACGCGTCTTTGTCCGCTCTCGAAAAGACGCTCAAGGTCCACAACTTTATGCGGTGTAATTCGTGCTATCTCGTAAATCCGAAATTTATCGAGAGGGTGAACGGAAGCGAACTGAGCGTAATACTCACGAACGGCGAAGAATTGAAGATAAGCCAGCCTCGCAGAAAGAGCTTCATAACCGAGCTTACGAATTGGTTGGGGCAGGGAAGATGTTAGATTTTCTGATAAAATTTTTCACCGAAAACGGCTACGTGTTCGAAATAATCGCAAGCGTCATGCTGTTCTGTACGCTGTTTGCGCGCAGAAAACTTTTCTTAGTCCGCTTTATAGGCTGTTTGGCGGTAGGATTTACTCTTTCGGTGCTTTGGAGCGTATGGCGAAGCGCCATGGAAAAGAGCGAGCTCGGGACGGTCCTTTACAATATAGTCAAGTACATAGTCAGCTTCGGGCTCGTGCTCGGCGGAATACTTTTCTGCCGCAAAGCGAGCTTTTGGGGCGCGCTGTTCTCGAGCATAGGTGCGACCGCCACTCAGCACATATCCTATCGCATATTCGCGATCGTTCTCTCTCTTGCCCGCCTCGATTTCGGCGGCATAGGCTCGTTCTTTATAGGGCTGTTCATAACGGCGGCGGTGTATGCCCTCGTCTACTTCGTAATGATACGCAAGGTGCGCAACCAGCCCGAACAGTGCTTCGAAAACCGTATGAACATCGTGCTCGGCGGCATACTCGTATTCTTTGCGATAATCCTTCAGTTCCTCATCGAGCCGTTCGTTCCGATGAGCGAAAAGCCCAAACTGTTCACGTATATTTCGCTCTACAGCATAATCTGTTCGGTGTGCACGCTTTTGTTGGAATACGGCTTTTTCTATAACCGTATGCTCGTAAAGGACAATGCCGTGCTCGATCACCTCGTCCACCAGCAGGAGGAACAGTACCGCGTTGCCAAGGACAATATCGACATGATAAACGTGAAGTGCCACGACATGAAACATCAGATGTCGAAGATAGCCGGCGGTATGAGCCCCGAGGTGGTCAAAGAAATGGAAGAGGTCATATCCATTTACGATTTGTCGCTTAAGACGGGCAACGAAATTCTCGACGTCTTTCTTGCCGAAAAAAAGCTGCTGTGCGAAAACAGCGGCATAAAACTCGACTGTCTCGTGGACGGAAAGAGCCTTTCGTTCATGCAGCCGTCCGACATATATTCGCTTCTCGGCAATGCGCTCGACAACTCGCTCGAGGCGTGCAGGCGGCTCGCCGACAAGGAAAAGCGCATAATAGGCTTGCAGATAAGTTCGAGGCTGGGAATGGCGGTCATACACACCGAAAACTTCTTCGAGGGCGAAATAGAATTTCAGTCCGAACTGCCCGTGACGACAAAGCAGGACAAACGCTTTCACGGCTACGGCATGAGGAGTATGCAAAAGACGGTGGAAAAGTACGGCGGCAACATGAGCATAGTGACGGAAGACGGCATTTTCAATCTCAACATAACGATCCCCATTCCGCAAATCAAGTAAAGACTGCTCGTTGTCAATCAGCCGATAGGTTATTCGAAAAGCCACTCCAAAGAGCGGCTTTTTAAATTCACGCGAATTTTGCCGCGGTCGCTTGACTTTGAGCCTAACGTATGTTATGATATGATTGTATGTTGTTTTTCGGCATACAAGGAGTGTCATATGAGCGGCAAAGTTTGTGTAATTATGGGTTCCAAAAGCGATTTCGACGTCGTAAAACCCTGTCTCGAAACTCTGAAAGCTTTCGGCGTGGAGTTCGAGGCGCGCGTGCTTTCGGCACACCGTACGCCCGACGAGGCGGTGGAGACGGTGGAAAATGCCGAAAAGCGCGGCGTAGAGGTCGTAATAGGCGTGGCGGGCAAAGCGGCGCACCTTGCGGGCGTGCTTGCGGCGCATACGTCCCTTCCCGTAATAGGGCTTCCGACCCCCACTTCGGTTGCGGGCGGACTCGACAGCCTTCTCTCCACCGTTCAGATGCCGGGCGGCATACCCGTCGCGACGGTAGCGATCGGCGGCGGCGAAAACGCGGCCCTGCTTGCCGTGAGAATACTCGCCGTAAAATATGCGGAGCTCAAGAAAAAGTACGACGCGCACCGCGAGGCGATACGCGAAAAGACGCTTAAAGCAGACGACGAGCTTCAAAAGCTCGTCGCCGAAATACGATAAACACATTTTTGAATATATAGGAGACAGCTATGAAATTCGAGAAGAAAGGACAGCTTTACGAGGGTAAGGCAAAGAAAGTCTGGGCAACCGACAACGACGACGTCGTGCTCGTCGACTACAAGGATGACGCGACGGCATTCAACGGTCTCAAAAAGGGAACGATAGTCGGCAAGGGCGTAGTCAACAACCGCATGAGCAACTTCATGTTCAAGCAGCTCGAAAAAGCCGGCGTAAAGACGCATTACATAGAGGAGATTTCCGACAGGGAAACGCTCGTCAAGAAAGTGGAGATAGTTCCGCTCGAAGTCATAGTGCGCAACATAGCGGCCGGCTCGATGTCCAAGCGTTTGGGACTTCCCGAGGGCACGGAGCTCAAGCACACGGTGCTCGAGTTCTCGTACAAGAACGACGACCTCGGAGACCCCATGATAAACGACTATCACGCGCTTGCCATGGGACTTTGCACGAAGGACGAGTTGAAGCAGATAAGCGAAATGGCGTTTAAGGTCAACAACTTCATGGTCGACTACTTCAAAAAGCTCGGCATAGACCTTGTCGACTTCAAGATAGAGTTCGGACGTTTCCACGGCGAGATCCTTCTTGCCGACGAGATAAGCCCCGACACCTGCCGCTTCTGGGATTCCGAGACCAAGGAAAAGCTCGATAAAGACCGCTTCCGCAGAGATATGGGCGGGGTGGAGGAGGCTTATGCTGAGATGATGAGGCGTTTGGGTCTCAATTAGCTTTCTTTCCGACGGCGTATAAACTTCGCGAATACGGGTTGCGTGCTTCTCGACGCATGGGCGCAGTACTAAATGTACAGCAACCCATGCGTCTCGTCGCCAGCTACCCGTCTCGCTTGTTTCTCCGCCGTCGAGTGCTCGCACTTTAACCCATAAAAAAGCCTTCCCTGTCAAGGGAAGCCGAATCTAAAGATAAAATCTGTTTCTCAAACCGAATTCCTAACCTTTAAAAAGGGTTTTTAGGGCGAAGCCCTGAATCGTTTAAAGGAGAGGGATTCAAAAGGGAGAGGAACAGCCGAAAGTTCCTCTCCCTTTGCCTTTTTGGACGCGCCTTTTCGGAAAAAGGCGCAAGCACCGTGCGAAATGCTCCATTCGCGAAAAAAACTTTTTGGACGCGCCTTTTC